>JAEEVS010000115.1:0-10338 GCA_016290975.1 Prevotella sp.
AGGGGTTGGTGGTGCTCAGCAGTCGGAATGCTGTTTCCCACTCGCCCTTATACAAGGCATCGTTCCACTCAGGAGCCTTGTTGCCCAACGGACAAGCCCAGTGGCAGAAAGGCACTCCGCAATCCATGCAACGTGAAGCCTGCAGACGGCGCTCACGAGAACTGAGTGTCTGAGCCACCTCACTAAAATCATGTATCCTGTCCTGTACGGGACGGTAGCCCGCCTCCTGGCGGTGTATATCTATGAAAGCTTTTTGATTTCCCATCTTCTTTTATTATTAAACGAAACGCTGCGCTACGATACGCAATCGGAGATTGCTACGATACGGCGCAAGCGCCTACGATAACTATTAAACTGTGAACTGTGAATTATGAACTATGAACTGTTAATAGTCATGCTGTATGTCAGCGATTTTCTCATGCAACTTAGCCATCTGCTCCTCTTGCAGCACACGCTTGTATTCAATAGGTACCACCTGAATGAAGTCCTCAGCATAGTGGTGCCAGTCGTCGAGCATGCGACCAGCCAGCGCACTGCCAGTGTGCAGATAATGCTGACGGATGAGTTCGAGCAGTTCCTTGCGTGATACGGAATCCTCCACCAGGTTCAGCTCCACCATCTCCATGTTGCAGAAATAGTCAAACGAATGGTCAGGATCATAGACGTAAGCCACACCACCAGACATGCCTGCGGCGAAGTTTCTGCCCGTCTTGCCGAGCACTACCACCCTGCCTCCAGTCATATACTCACAGCAGTGGTCGCCAGCACCCTCTACTACGGCTATGGCACCGCTGTTGCGCACAGCGAAACGCTCGCCTACCCTACCGTTGACGTAGAGTTCGCCACTGGTGGCTCCGTAGAGTCCTGTGTTGCCAGCAATGATGTTATCCTCAGCCTTGAAATCGGCATCGATATGGGCTGGGGGCAGTATGCTTATCTTGCCACCACTGAGTCCCTTGCCGAAATAGTCGTTACACTCGCCCTCGAGTTTCAGACTGAGTCCGTTGACAGCGAAAGCTCCGAAACTCTGTCCTGCAGCACCCTTAAACCTTATATTTATAGTGTCGGCAGGCAGTCCGTGCTCACCATATTTCTTAGCTATCACACCAGAGAGCATGGTGGTAACGGCACGGTCGGTATTCTTGATGGAGTAGTTGAGCGTAACCTCCTCCTGACTGTCAACAGCCTGCTGGGCATCACGTATTATCTGTTCGTCCTTTATGCCACTGACCTTAGTGAACTCCTCACGGCTCCAGAATAGCGGATTGTCGCTCTCAGGCTTATGAAGCAAGCGAGAAAAATCAAGATTGTTAACGGAAACGGGAACACTAACGGGAACTTCTTGAACTTTTGAACTGTGAACCGAAATCAGCTCCGTATGTCCTATGATATCCTTCAGTCTGCGCACACCGATAGCGCTGAGATATTCGCGCACCTGCTGGGCAAGGAAGGTGAAGAAGTTCACCACATATTCAGCCTTACCCTCGAAATGCTTACGCAGTTCAGGATTCTGTGTTGCCACACCCATAGGACAGGTGTTGGTGTTACACTTTCTCATCATCACACAACCCAAGACTATCAGCGGCAATGTGCCGAAAGAGAACTCGTCAGCACCCAGCATAGCCATGATTATCACGTCCTTGGCGGTCTTCAGCTGTCCGTCGGTCTGCAGTCGCACATTATGGCGCAAGCCGTTCATCACCAGTGTCTGCTGGGTTTCGGCAAGTCCTATCTCAGGAGAGATACCAGCAAAACGCATACTGCTGGCAGGACTGGCACCTGTGCCACCCTCTGCACCGCTTATCACAATGAGGTCAGCCTTTGCCTTTGCCACACCAGCGGCGATGGTGCCCACTCCACTCTCAGCAACCAGTTTTACACTGACAGCAGCAGTAGGATTGACGTTCTTCAGGTCGAAGATTAGCTGTGCCAAATCCTCGATGCTGTAGATATCGTGGTGTGGTGGAGGAGAGATGAGCGATATGCCTGGTATGGCATTACGCGTCTTGGCTATTATCTCGTTCACCTTGAATCCAGGCAACTGTCCGCCCTCACCAGGCTTGGCACCCTGAGCCACCTTTATCTGCAGTTCCTCAGCATTCACCAGGTATTCTGTTGTCACGCCAAAGCGTCCGCTGGCTATCTGTTTGGTCTTACTGCTCAGACTCACTCCGTCCACCTCAGTGTGGTAGCGGGCATTATCCTCGCCACCCTCACCAGTGTTGCTGCGAGTACCTAATTTGTTCATGGCAAGAGCCAATGCCTCGTGAGCCTCCTTGCTCAGCGCACCGAATGACATAGCGCCAGTAACAAAATGCTTCACGATGCTCTCAACAGGCTCCACCTCGTCGAGAGGGACAGGCTGTGCTGCCTTCTTGAAGTCAAAGAAATCGCGAATGAAGATAGGCTTCTCCTTGCAGTCAACAAGCGCAGCCCACTCCTTGAACTTCTTGTAACTGCCCAGACGAGTGGCAAGTTGCAGCGTGGCAATAGTGTCAGGATTCCACGCGTGCTCTATGCCGTCTTTGCGCCAAGAGAAGAGGCCGTTGTCTTTTAACGGGAACGTTAACGGGAACTGGAACTGGGACTGGCTCATTGCAGCATTATGCAGGCGAACTGCATCCCTGGCTATCTCCTTGAGTCCTATGCCACCGATGGTGCTCACCTCAGTGCCGAAATACTGGCGCAGAAGGTCTTCACTCAGTCCGATGCTCTCGAAAATCTTTGCTCCACGATAAGAACGGATGGTAGAGATGCCCATCTTAGACATTATCTTCTTCAGTCCCTTATCCACAGCCTTGATGTAGTGGCTCTCGGCGGTGGCATAATCCTCTTGTATGCGATGGGTCTTAACGAGGTTGTCGAGCACAGCAAAAGTCATGTAAGGACACAGGGCGCTGGCTCCGTAACCCAACAGCAGGGCTGCATGCATCACCTCGCGTATCTCGCCGCTCTCAACTATGAGGGCTGTCTGCACACGCTTCTGCACACTGATAAGATGATGGTGCACAGCACTGACGGCAAGCAGTGAAGGGATGACAGCATACTCACCCCTCTCACTCTCAGCGAGAGAGGGAACTTCGCGATCACTCAGTATGATGTAGTTAACACCCTCGTCCACTGATTTCTCTGCCTCGGCACAGAGGTCGGCAAGTGCCTGACGCAATGCCTCCTCGCCTCCGTCGGCACTGAAGGTGGTGTGCAACTTACGGGTCTTGAAGCCCTTATAGCGTATGTTGCAGAGTATGTCGAGCTGGGTGTTGGTAAGCACTGGCTGTGGCAGTCGCACCATCTTGCAGTTGCTGGCATCAGGCGTCAGTATGCCGTAGCCCACAGCACCGATGTATTCCGTCAAACTCATCACCAGTTCCTCACGTATAGGGTCGATGGCAGGGTTGGTGACCTGAGCAAACTGCTGACGGAAATAGTTGAAGAACACCTGAGGACGGTCGCTCAAGACGGCAAGAGGGGTATCGTTGCCCATAGCGGCTACGGGTTCCTGTCCTGCCATAGCCATAGGAATGATGGTGCGATCTATATCCTCCTGTCCGTAGCCGAACTGCACCAGTTTCCTTTCGTAATCCTTTACGGCATTATCCACATGGCGACCGCTCTTGAGTTTCTCCAACTGTATGCGGTTGGTGCTCAGCCATTCAGCATAAGGGTGTGCCTTGGCGAGCTGTTCCTTTATCTCGCCGTCGTAATATATCTTACCCTCCTGGGTGTCGATAAGCAGTATCTTGCCTGGCTGCAGTCTGCCCTTGCTCACCACATCGGCAGGGTCTATATCCATCACTCCCACCTCTGATGCCACCACCATCATGCCCTGACGGGTGATAGTGTAACGGCTTGGGCGCAGTCCGTTACGGTCGAGCATACCGCCAGCATATCTGCCGTCGCTGAACAGCAGGGCAGCAGGACCGTCCCAAGGCTCCATCAGTATGGAGTGGTATTCATAGAACGCCTTCAGTTCGCTACTGATGGGGTTCTTGTCGTTGAAACTCTCTGGCACCAATATCGCCATAGCCTGAGGCAGGGAGAGTCCGCTCATAACGAGAAACTCAAACACGTTGTCGAGGCTGGCTGAGTCTGACATGCCCTCCTGCACCACTGGGCGCAATTCAGTTATATCACCCAATGCACCACTGTTGAGCACACTCTCACGTGCCTTCATCCATCCGCGGTTGCCACGTATGGTGTTTATCTCGCCGTTGTGAGCCAGCAGACGGAAGGGCTGTGCCAGTTTCCACTTTGGGAAGGTGTTGGTAGAGAACCTTGAATGTACCAATGCCATTCCGCTGGTGAAGTAAGGACTGGAGAGATCAGGGAAGAACCTCCTCAGCTGTCCGCTGGTCAGCATACCCTTATAGACAATGGCACGGCTGGAGAGCGAACAGATATAGAAATCCTCATCGCAGATGCGGCGCTCCACCTTCTTCCTTATTTTATATAAGGTACGCTCGAGGAGGGTTGTTTCCATCTCACCCTTGCCTGTAATAAACACCTGCTTGATTGCAGGCTCCACCTCGTGGGCACCCTTGCCAGGCACACTGTCGTCGGTGGGTACAGAGCGAAGGTGCATCAGCTGCAACCCTTCACGCTCCGTTTCTTCTTTCATAATCGCAAGTATCTCCTGCTGTTTCTTCTCATCCTGGGGAAGAAACACCAAGCCTGTTCCGTACTGTCCCTTCTCTGGTACAGGGATGCCCTGCAACAGAATGAACTCATGCGGAATCTGAACCATGATGCCAGCTCCGTCGCCCGTTCCGTCACGGGTCTCGGCTCCGCGGTGCTCCATGTTCTCCAACACCTTCAGGGCGTTGTCCACCAGTTCATGGCTTTTTGCTCCATGAATGTTTACCACCATGCCCACGCCACACGCATCATGTTCGTAGGCGCTGCTGTATAATCCTTTCTGGGGGGTTGTTACATTGCTTTTTGTCATATTATCCTCTTTTTAAAAATCTTTCTTCTCAGAGTTAATCGAATCTTCTTTTGTTCAAATCTGAGTGCAAAATTATACAAAAAGTTTGAATTAACAAGCATTTTATTACATTTGTTTTGTTATTTTTCTTTCGTTTTGACACTTTGTTGTATTTTTGCCTAATTTTCTTTCATTTTGTAAACATTTTGCGTGTGCGTACACAAAAATTCTTTACACTTTGCACACAGTTGCTTTTTTAAAGATACAAAATGCTTGTTTTTGCCTTGGTTTTCTTTCAAAATGTTGTAATTTTGCATCGTCACAGTGACACGATGACACCAAAAGAGCTCGTTTATTTATTATTTAAGGTAAAAAGTAATCAGTTACAACAACTAAAAGAAAGGATTAAAGATGAAAAGGATTGAAGCAATTATCCGTAAGACAAAGTTTGAGGATGTAAAGGAGGCATTACTCAATTCCGACATCGACTGGTTCGAGTATCATGATGTGCATGGTATAGGCCAGAGCCGTCAGGAACGAATATATCGTGGTGTGCAGTATTCCACAGACGTCATTGAGCGTGTGGCTATCACCATCGTCTGTCGTGAGCAGTTCGTGGAACCTACTATAAAGGTTATAATGGATGTGGCTCATACTGGCAAGGTGGGTGACGGACGAATTTTCCTCAGCGACATGATAGACTGTTACTCCATACGCACCGGCGATCATGGCGACACCGTTTTGGCGGATAAAAAGTAGGGATAATAACAAATTAAAGCAAACACAATTATGATAGATATTACAATGATAGCTACTCCTCTGGCGGCAGTGATGGAGGAAGCAAAGGATTATGTTAACGGACTGGACACCATGTGGGTGTGTCTCGGTGCTATGCTTGTATTCTGGATGCAGCCAGGCTTTGCCCTGGTGGAGGCTGGTCTTACACAGTCAAAGAATGCTGCCAACATACTGATGAAGAACTTTGTCGATTTCATGTTTGGCACAGTGCTATTCTGGATTCTCGGTTTCTCTATAATGTATGGTGCAGGAAGCAGCCTGATAGGCTGGGAAGGCTTCGGCTTCATTGGTGCTGACTCTAACGTGCCTGCCGAGTGTACCTTCATATTCCAGACCGTATTCTGTGCTACAGCGGCAACCATCGTATCTGGTGCAATGGCTGAGCGCACCAAGTTCTCTATGTATGTGGTATTCTCCATACTCATTTCTGCGTTCATCTACCCTGTAGAGGGTCACTGGTCATGGGGTGGTGGATGGCTCAGCGAGATGGGTTTCCATGATTTCGCTGGTTCTACGGTGGTTCACCTCTGCGGCGGTGCCATGGCTCTTGCTGGCGCTATTGTTCTTGGTCCGCGAGTTGGCAAATACGGCAAGGACGGCAAGTCTCGCGCTATTCCTGGCCACAACCTTGTATTGTGTGCACTGGGTGTGTTCTGCCTCTGGGTGGGATGGTTTGGCTTCAACCCCTGCTCTACTGTAGCAGCAACGGGTTATGCTAACGCCGTAAGTATGGCTCACGTATTCGTAACCACCAACATGGCTGCTGCCACTGGCGGCATAGCAGCAATGTTCTACACATGGTTGGTGGATGGCAAGCCTTCACTCTCAATGGTGTGCAACGGTGTATTGGCAGGACTCGTGGGCATCACGGCTGGCTGCGACTGTGTAGGCATTGGCGCTGCAGCATTCATCGGTGCAGTAGTAAGCGTAACGATGTGCCTCTCTGTTGCCTTTATAGATAAGGTGTGCAAGATTGACGACCCTGTTGGTGCTGTATCTGTGCACGGCGTGGGTGGTCTGCTCGGCACTGTATTGACTGGAGTATTCGTTGATCCTGCTATCGACGGAGTAACAGACTGCACCATCCTCACTCAGTTCATCGGAGCAGTAACAGTGGCTCTGTTTGCATTCATCGCTGGCTTTGCTGTCTTCTATATTATAGATAAGGTTCATGGTCTGCGTTGCGACAGAATCATAGAGGAAGAAGGTCTTGATGTTTACGAACATGGTGAGACTGCATATAACTAATTCACAGTTAATTATTAATTATTAATTATTAATTATCAATTATCAATTATGAAAAGATATAGATTTACGGCACTCGCTCTCGTGGCATTGACGGGCACCTGTGCCATAGCGCAAGAGGCGACAACAGAAGCGCCAGAAGAGAAAGCAAAAGTAGAGACAACGATATGCGCCGACATCGTGACAAACTATATATGGCGTGGCCAGAAGCTTGGCGAGGTGGGCATCCAACCTACGTTGGGTATAGGTTATAAGGGACTCTCGCTCGCCGCATGGGGACACTACGGACTGTCTAACCCTGACGACACCAAGGAGTTTGACATCACCCTCTCCTACACCACTGGCGGGCTGAACGTGGGTATCACAGACTATTTCTTCAGCAACAAGGAAGACCAGGTGAAATACTTCATGTATGAAGCCCACAAAACAGCACACATCTGGGAAGCTTTCATAGGCTATGACTTCGGATTCCTGTCAGCCCACTGGTACACCAACTTTGCGGGCAACGACGGAACGAACAAGAGTGGCGAACGAGCCTATAGCAGTTACTTCGAGCTGAACGCTCCATTCCGCTTTGCCACCTGTGAGTGGAAGGCTACCGCGGCTATCGTGCCTTATGCCACTGATTTATATGGCACCACAGGCTTCGCCGTAACCAACCTCTCTGTGCGAGCCACCAAGGATATAAAGGTTACTGACACATTCTCCATACCTATCTTCGGACAGCTGACGGCTAACCCTTGTTCACAGAAAGCATACCTGGTTCTTGGCTTTACATTGCAGCCTTAATCTTCTCCAGGTATTCTCACTCTCCCCTCCTCCCTTCAGACAGAGGAGTCGGAGGGTGAGTTTATTTCAATTATCAATTATCTATTGTCAATTATCAATTAAATGACTACCAAGTACATATTCGTTACAGGTGGCGTAGTGTCATCATTAGGCAAGGGCATCATCGCTGCAAGCATAGGCAAACTGTTGCAGGCAAGGGGTTATAGAATAACAATTCAGAAGTTTGACCCCTACATCAATATCGACCCCGGCACGCTCAATCCCTATGAGCATGGGGAGTGTTACGTAACGGCTGACGGCATGGAGACCGACCTCGACTTAGGTCACTACGAGCGCTTTACGGGCATAAGGACCTCACGCAACAACAGCATCACCACTGGGCGAATATACAAGACGGTGATAGACCGTGAGCGACGAGGCGACTACCTGGGCAAGACAATACAGGTGGTGCCCCACATCACCGACGAGATAAAACGGCGTATGCTCCGTGACTATGACGACGAGCATGAGCAGTATGACTTTGTGATTACCGAGGTGGGGGGCACCATCGGCGACATTGAGAGTGCACCATTCATGGAGGCTATACGTCAGTTGCGCTGGCAGTTGGGACGCAATGCCGTGTGTGTGCACCTTACCTATGTGCCCTACCTCAAGGCGGCTGACGAACTGAAAACCAAACCTACGCAGCACTCGGTGAAGGAACTTCAGAGCATGGGCATACAGCCCGATATCCTTGTGCTGAGAACGGAGAAACATCTCAGCGACGCCATGCGAATGAAGGTGGCTTCGTTCTGCAACGTCGATTTGGAATGCGTGGTGCAGAGTGAGGACATGCCGAGCATCTACGAGGTGCCTGTGAGCATGCAGCGTCAGGGACTGGATGCCGACATACTGCGCAAGACGGGCATACCCGTTGGCGAAACCCCAGCCATGCAACCCTGGCACGACTTCCTTGAGCGAAGAGACCGTGCCACTCAGGTGCTCGACATCGCACTGGTAGGAAAATATAGCCTGCAGGATGCCTACAAGAGTATTCTGGAGAGTCTTGCTCATGCTGGCACCTACAACGACCGCAAGGTGAAGACGCATTTTATCAATAGCGAACTGATTAACAAGGGCAATGTCGCTCAACTGCTCTCTGGAATGGCTGGCATAGTCATCTGTCCAGGCTTCGGCGAGCGTGGCATAGAGGGCAAGATCATTGCTGCCGAATATGGTCGCACCCATAGCATTCCCACCTTCGGCATCTGTCTGGGCATGCAGATGATGGTCATAGAGTTTGCGCGCAACGTGCTGGGCTATGCCGATGCCAACAGCAGCGAGATGGACTCTGAGACACCACACAACGTTATTGACATGATGGAGGAACAGAAGAGCATCACCCAGATGGGAGGCACCATGCGATTGGGCGAATACGATTGTCGCCTCACCGAGGCCAGCCGCGCCTATGATGCATATAAAGCGCACAGTGAGTTCCCGTTCCCGTTGACGTTCCCGTTAATTAAAGAACGCCACCGCCATCGCTACGAGTTTAACAACACATATAAGAAAGAGTTTGAGAGTCACGGCATGAAGTGCACAGGTTGCAACCCCGCCACCAGTCTGGTGGAGATAGTCGAAGTGCCTGAGCATCGCTGGTATATAGGAGTGCAGTTTCACCCCGAATATTCGTCAACGGTACTCAATCCCCATCCCCTCTTTATGTCGTTCATCAAAGCCTGCTCAGAATAATGGAACAGTTGAAGCACGAATGTGGCGTAGCGATGATTCGCCTGAAAAAGCCAATAGCATATTACACAGAAAAATACCACTCCACCAGATGGGCTATGGACAAGCTCTACCTTATGATGGAGAAACAGCACAACCGCGGACAGGAGGGTGCTGGCATAGCCTGCGTCAATCTCGATGCTCCCGTTGGCGAGGAGTATATGCTACGCGAGCGTGCCGAGGGCAAGAATGCCATAACCGAGATTTTTGAAAAGATTGAACATGGAAGATTGAACATGGAAGGAGATAATCCTAATTTTCAATTTTCAATATTCAATTCTCAATTACTCATGGGCCACCTCCGCTATTCCACTACGGGCAAGAGCGGACTACAGTATGTGCATCCCTTCATGCGTCGCAACAACTGGCGCGCCAAGAACCTCTGCCTGTGTGGCAACTTCAACATGACCAACATGGACGAGGTGTTCCACATGCTCACCGAGCAGGGACAGTCGCCACGCATCAAGGGCGATGCCTATATCACCCTCGAACTCATGGGCCATCGTCTCGACCGCGAGGTGGAGCGCCTATATCACGAGGCGGTGGGACGCGGACTGCAGAGCACCGACATCACCCGCTATATAAATAACAACGTGGAGACGGGCAACGTGCTCCAGAGCACCATGCGATATTTTGACGGAGGCTACGTAATGTGTGGCATGACGGGCTCTGGTGAGATGTTTGCCGTCCGCGACCCTTGGGGCATCCGCCCCGCCTTCTGGTATGAGGACGACGAGGTGGTGGTAGTGGCGAGTGAGCGCCCTGTCATCCAGACTACCTTCAACGTCTCGGCTCAGACCATCCACGAACTCCAG
>JAEEVS010000016.1:0-21836 GCA_016290975.1 Prevotella sp.
ACCTTGTCCTTACCTTCGAGGTAGGTGTCTGATTCATAGTATATCTTGTCGAAACTTACGCCGAGTGCCTTGTATGTCTCGTCGAAACCAGCATACACCCACTCGTTCATCTTTGCCCACAGTCCACGCACCTCGGGGTCGTTCTGCTCCCATTTTACGAGCATCTCGTGAGCCTCCTTTATCAGTGGAGCCTCCTGCTTAGCCTTCTCTTCATCCATGCCCTGTGCCACGAGTTCCTTTATCTCCTCGCGATAGTGCTTGTCGAATGCCACGTAGTAGTCGCCGATGAGGTGGTCGCCCTTCTTGCCTGATGTCTCAGGTGTCTCGCCGTTGCCCCACTTGAGCCATGCGAGCATAGACTTACAGATGTGTATTCCTCTGTCGTTTACTATGTTGGTCTTCACCACCTTGTTGCCGTTAGCTTGCATTATCTGTGCCAGCGACCAACCCAGCAGGTTGTTTCTCACGTGACCTAAGTGCAGAGGCTTGTTGGTGTTAGGTGAAGAATATTCTATCATCACCAGTGGAGAGTCCTCCTTAGCCTGCTTCTCGCCATAGTGCTCGTCGCTGTCTATCTGTGCCAGCAGGTTGAGCCATGCCTCATCGCTGATGGATAGGTTGAGGAAACCCTTCACCACGTTATAGCCACTGATGGCTGAGCAGTTCTTGGTCAGGTAATCGCCTATCTCCTGTGCCGTAGCCTCAGGAGCCTTCTTCGACATCTTGAGGAATGGGAACACTACGAGTGTGAGGTTGCCCTCAAACTCCGAGCGGGTCTTCTGCAGCTGCACCATCTTCTCTGGCACATCCTGACCGTAAAGTTCTTTTATCGCTGCAATGGCAGCGTTCTGTATTGTTTGAATCATAATAGAGACCCCCTCACTGCCCTCTGGGCATCTCCCCCCGAGAGAGGGAGATTTGATATGTGTTGGGGGAGATTTTTCTTTTGTTATTACTTTACTAATCTATTCTCTCCCTCTCGGGGAGAGATGTCAGTTACTGACAGAGAAGGGGTTATCCCACCTGACTGCCAGGCTTCACATTCTTTGATGTTGTGGCTACAGATAGTGAGCCGTCGTAATCTACTGCTGAGAGTATCATGCCCTGACTCTCCTCACCCATCATCTGGCGTGGAGCAAAGTTTGCTACGAACAGCACCTGCTTGCCCACCAGTGTCTGGGGGTCTTCGTAGTATGCTGCTATGCCTGAGAGGATTGTCCTGCCGTCAGGTGTTCCGTCGTCTATGTGGAACTTCAGCAGCTTCTTTGATTTCTTCACCTTCTCGCATGAGGTAACCAGTCCCACACGGATGTCGAGTTTCTCGAAGGTCTCAAAATCCACGTTTTCCTTCACTGGTTCTGGCACATACTCCGCTGCCTCGTTAGCCTTCTTGGCATCCTCCAGTTTCTTCAGCTGTGCCTCTATCACGCTGTCTTCTATCTTCTCGAAGAGCAGTGATGGCTCAGCCAACTGGTGACCAGCCTTCAGAATGTCCATGCTGCCCAACTGCTCCCAACTGAATGTGTCGAGGTTGAGCATCTCGCGCAGTTTCTTTGACGAGAATGGCAGGAACGGCTCGAATGCTATGGCGAGGTTGGCTGTCAGTTGCAGACAGACGAAGAGTATGGTCTTCACCCTCTCAGGGTCTGTCTTCCACACCTTCCATGGCTCACACTCCGTTATGTAGCGGTTGCCTATGCGTGCCAGGTTCATCGCCTCCTTCTGTGCCTCGCGGAACTTAAACTGCTCCAGATAGGTCTCCACATCGGCCTTCACGTTCTTGAATTCGTCTATAGCCTGCTTGTCCACCTCTGTCAGTTCGCCACACTCAGGCACCTTGCCCTCGAAATACTTCTTGGTCAGTTGCAGGGCACGGTTTACGAAGTTGCCGTAGATAGCCACGAGCTCTGAGTTGTTGCGCTCCTGGAAGTCTCTCCATGTGAAGTTGTTGTCCTTCGTCTCTGGCGCATTGGCTGTGAGCACATAGCGCAACACATCCTGCTTGCCTGGCAGGTCCACCAGGTATTCATGCAACCACACAGCCCAGTTGCGTGAGGTTGAAATCTTGTCGTCCTCCAGGTTCAGGAACTCGTTTGCTGGCACGTTGTCTGGCATTATGTAGCCTCCGTGTGCCTTCATCATCACTGGGAATATGATGCAGTGGAACACAATGTTGTCCTTGCCTATGAAGTGCACCAATCGTGTGTCCTCATCCTGCCACCATTTCTGCCATGAGCCCCACTTCTCGGGCTCCTTGTCGCAGAGTTCCTTGGTGTTTGAGATATAGCCTATAGGAGCATCAAACCACACATAGAGCACCTTGCCCTCTGCACCCTCCACTGGCACTGGTATGCCCCAGTCCAGGTCGCGCGTCATGGCACGAGGCTGCAGGTCCATGTCGAGCCAGCTCTTACACTGTCCATAGACATTCGGGCGCCACTCCTTGTGGTCAGTGAGTATCCACTTCTTCAGCCAATCCTGATACTTGCCCAATGGCAGATACCAGTTCTTCGTTGCTCGCTTCACCAGTCCGTGACCAGGGTTGTTCTTGTTGGTTGGGTTGATGAGCTCGTCAGGCGAGAGTGTGGCGCCACACTTCTCACACTGGTCGCCGTAGGCATTGAGGTTATGACAGCGCGGACACTCGCCCACTATGTTGCGGTCGGTGAGGAACTCGCCCGTCACCTCGTCACAATACTGCTCCTCTGTTATCTCCTCCAGCTCGCCCTTGTCATAAAGGGTACGGAAGAAGTCGGAGGCAAACTTATGGTGAATCTTTGAGGTAGTGCGGCTGTATATGTCGAATGATATGCCAAACTCCTCAAACGATTTCTTGATCAGTTCATGATAGCGGTCCACCACCTGCTGCACACTGATACCCTCCTGACGGGCGCGTATGGTGACAGGCACTCCATGTTCGTCTGAACCGCCAATAAACAGCACGTCGCGCTTCTTCAGTCTGAGGTAGCGAACGTAAATGTCAGCAGGCACATACACACCTGCCAGGTGACCTATGTGCACTCCGCCGTTAGCGTAAGGCAGAGCCGATGTCACCGTGATTCTCTTATAGTTCTTCTGTTCCATTCTATCTGTTATTCATCAATTTTGCTCGCAAAATTACTATTTTTTTTCCATATATGCAAATAATCCACGAGAATACACCTTATTTATATCACACGCACGCGCAAAAAAACGACAAAAAATTTGGAACTTATTGAAAAAATACTTAATTTTGCAATTATAAAGCCTATTCTAACCTAAAAAGACGCCTATGACTACACTCATTATTTTGCTACAGCTCCTGATAGTAGCAGCGATGATTTTTATTGGTGCCAGGATTGGTGGTATTGCCCTTGGTATCTATGGCATGGTAGGTGTCTTTATCCTTGTGTTTATTTTCGGACTCGACCCAGGTTCCATACCTGTTGATGTGATGCTCATCATCGTGAGTGTCATCACGGCTTCTGCGTCACTGCAGGCAGCTGGCGGCATGGACTATATGGTGAATGTAGCGGCAAGGTTTCTCAAGAAGCACCCTCACCACATCACCTTCCTTGCTCCGCTCGTCACCTGGTTCTTCAGTCTCATGGCTGGCACAGCCCACACCTGTTATGCCCTGCTCCCTATCATTGCCGAGATAGCTCGCAAGAACAAGGTGCGCCCTGAGCGCCCTCTCAGCGTTGCCACCATCGCGGCTTCATTGGGTTGCACAGGCTCTCCCGTCTCAGCGGCTACGGCTGCCATCCTCTCTCATGGGTTGCTGGGCGATAAGGGCATCACCATGAAGGATATACTCCTCGTCACCATCCCAGCCTCCTTGATTGCCATACTGGTAGCCTCACTGGTGCAGAACTTCGTGGGCAAACCTCTGGAGCAGGACCCTGAGTATCAGCGACGCATCAAGGAGGGTATCATAAAGGAAGAGGATGTTTCCTCTTCTGGCGAGATAGCTGTCAGTCCTCAGGCTAAGTGGGCAGTCATAATATTCCTGTTGGGTGTGCTGGCGGTGGTAGTGCTTGGCATATTCTCCGAACTCCGTCCGTTTGACGATAACGAAAACAGACCTATGAGCATGAACTCAGCCATCGAGGTCATCATGATGAGCATCGCCGCCCTGATACTGCTGGTGGGCAAAGCCGATGTACGCGAGGCTGCTCGTGGCAATGTCTTCGCCTCTGGCATGAACGCTATGGTGTCCATCTTCGGCGTGGCATGGATGGGTAGCACCTTCTTCGAGGGCAACCACGAGGTGATAATGGGTCGTGTAGAGCATGTCCTCAATGCTTATCCCGTACTCTTCGCCTTGCCGCTCTTCGTGTTCAGCATCATGCTCTTCTCTCAGGCTGCCACAGCCAAGACGCTCTATCCTGTAGGCTTGTCATTGGGCGTTCCCCCACTGGTGATGCTGGCTTTATTCCCTGCTGTCAATGGCTACTTCTTCCTGCCTAACTACCCCACCTCAGTGGCGGCAATAGGCTTCGACCGCACTGGCTCCACCAGCATAGGCAAATTCGTGGTGAACCATTCCTTCCAACTGGCTGGCTTCATCACCACCTTTGTCAGCATCGGGGTGGGATATCTTATTATTCAGCTGCTGTATTAATTAGGAATTAGGCTCCGAGCTCTGCTCGCCTGAGCACCGTCAGGAGCGCAAGAATTAGGCTCCGAGCTTCGCTCGAATAATTATCAATTGTCAACTATCAATTATCAATTTAATTACTATGACTGAACAGAAATTCCGTATTGAGTCTGACCTCTTAGGTGAGCTCAAAGTTCCAGCAGACGCCCTCTATGGCGTACAGACACAGCGTGGTATCAACAACTACCATATCTCACGCAAGACCATGTCCATGTATCACGAGTTTATCAAGTCCATAGCCTACGTGAAACTGGCAGCAGTGGAGACCAACCGCACTCTCGGCGCTATCGACGGCGAGATAGCCGATGCCATAGCAGCTGCCTGCAAAGAGATAATCGACGGCAAGTGGCGCGAGCACTTCCCCATCGACATGGTGCAGGGCGGAGCAGGCACCTCTGTCAATATGAATGCCAACGAGGTGATAGCCAACCGTGCCCTCGAGATTATGGGCCACGAGAAGGGCGACTACCAGTACTGTCTGCCTAACGACCACTGCAACTGCGGACAGTCCACCAACGATGTCTATCCTACCACCATCCGTCTTGCCGTTATCCGCTACAACAAGAAACTCATCGGTGCCCTCACAGGGCTCATCAGCGCCTTCCGCTATAAGGGCGACGAGTTTAAGGACTGCATCAAGATGGGTCGCACCCAGCTGCAGGATGCTGTGCCTATGACCAGCGGACAGGAGTTTAATGCCTATGCCAACAATCTGGAGGAGGAGATAGCCAACCTTGATCGCAACGTCAAACTGATGCTCGAAATCAACATGGGTGGCACAGCCATCGGCACAGGACTGAATGCCGTACCTGGCTTCGCCAAACTCTGTGCTGCCAACCTCTCCAAACTCACTGGCGAGGCATTCGTCTCTGCCTCTGACCTTGTGGAGGCTACCCCTGACACTGGTGCCTATGTCAGCTATTCATCAGCCCTCAAGCGCCTGGCAGTGAAACTCTCCAAGATATGTAATGACCTGCGACTTATGGCTTCTGGTCCACGTTGCGGACTCAACGAGATTAACCTCCCACCTAAGGCTCCTGGCTCATCCATCATGCCTGGCAAGGTCAATCCTGTCATCCCTGAGGTGGTCAACCAGGTATGCTTCAAGGTCATCGGCAACGATACCACCATCTCCTTCGCAGCCGAGGCAGGACAGCTGCAGCTCAACGTCATGGAGCCTATCATCACCGAGTCGCTCTTCGAGAGTCTCATCTGGCTCAAGAAAGCCATCGAAACCCTCACCCAGGAGTGCATACTTGGCATCACAGTCAATAAGGAACGCAACCTCGAGATGGTGAAGCACTCCATCGGCATCGTCACAGCCTTGAACCCTTACATAGGCTACAAGACCTCGACCAAGATAGCCAAGGAAGCCCTCGAGACCAACCGCTCCGTCTATGACATAGTGCTCGAGCAGGGCATCATGACGCAGGAGAAACTCGACGAGGCTCTCAACCCCGAGAATATGCTCGTGTCGCATAAATTATAATTATAAGGAGTTTAAAAAAAGAATTAAACATAAAAATTATGAAAACAAAAAGTTTCTACAGTAAGCCCACAGTGAAAATTGTGAAGATTGACCATGTGCATTTGTTAAACGAATCCATAGAGCCCTATGTGCCTGGAGGCTCAGGGCAAGGGCAAAGTGTGCCAGAAGTGCCAGTAAACACAGAGACGGAACAATAATCATCCAAATAATAGATACGATTATGAAGTACATGAAAAATCTAATGAGTTTCGCTGTCACCATATTGATGGTGCTGTTTGGTACTATTATGACGGGATGTTCCCATGACGATGATGCTAAACCAAGAGAGCATGTCCACTTGAACCTGAGAGTAACGGCTCATAAGGGTGGAGGCGACGATGTTGATGTCAAGAGCCGTGCCCTCACCCCTTCTGAAGATGGCAAGTCTATCGTTTCCACGTGGAAGAAAGGCGATGTCGTGTTAGTGTATTACAATCAGTTTGATAACTATTATTACAACTGCGGTCAGGTAACCGCTGATAGCGATGGTAAGTCAACCACGCTGTCAGGAGAGATTGATTTTTGGACAGGCGATGCTGATCCACACTTCTTCTTGTTGGTTCATCCTGGCATAGAACCCGTTGACTATACAGGGCAGAATGGTGTACTACTGTCTAAAGACAATGCAGACAAATCTATAGAGAGCAACTACGATTTCTCTAATGCAGTGATTAAACTCTTTGTAAAAAAAGGAGAAGGCATCAACGACGTGGAAGGTCACTTCCTCAATCAGCAGGCTATAGTGAAGTTCTCACTGAAGGATGAGGATGACAAACCTATTAACGCCACCAGACTGATAATTGACGCCGACGAGATGCTGCTTAAGAGAACCATTACCGACGTCGACAATCACGAGACTGGCAATCAGCTCATTGTCGATACCCCTACCCCTATGAGCGATATCCATGTGGTTCTGGCTGACTTCAAGGGCGACCACATGGCTGTTACCGCCATTACCGAGAATTCAGCCTACACCTATTACGGCGAAAACTACAAATACGAGAAGAGCAAGTATTACCATACACCACTGACGATGATTGAAAACCCTAGTGCAAGGGTGACTGAAGAAGACAAGGGCAAGTTGTTATGCACTGACGGCACTGTGTGCACAAAGGACGAGGCAACAGCTGCCAGCAAGACTCCTATTGCCGTGATATTCTATGTGGGCAAAGACGGTGGCGAATCACGTATGCAGTACAGACACGGACTGGCAATGTCGCTCACTGATTGCACTGTGGATAATCCTACCTTCGACACTGCTCCTACAGCAGCCACCAGTCATACTCCAGCTGCACCAAAATGTAGCGTTGGATGGCTATTGCCCACTGAGGACCAGTGGAATAAGTTCTTCGATTTTGCTGGTCGCAATTTAAACAACTGCAACAATGTGATGAACAGCCTTGGTGGCACACCATTCGAGTCAGGCAACCTCTATTGGACAAGCACCGAGCAAGACGAGTATCAGGGCAAGGGAATAATCTTCTATAGTGATAGTGATGCAAGCACCACCATTGTTTCCAAAACGTCAACAGGAAGCACCTACAAGGTTCGCCCTATCATTGTATTCTAACCCTTAAAAATCAAAACCTATATGAACAAACGAATAACAATATGGACACTCGCAGTCATGCTAAGCTGCAGTTCAACAGCCATACTATCGTCATGTTCTGACGACGATTTGAGCAACTCGAGCGATTCTACGCCCTTCAACCCCTACTATGACCATATGGATGTAAAGGTCACATCTGATATGCCCACAGCCGTCATTAGCAACTTTGACGACAAGTCGATGGGAGCAGCCCTTCAGCGCCGTCTCTCTAAGACCACCACCTCCATACAGGCTGACACCAAGATGGTGCTCATCAAGGGTGAGGACATCAAAAGCCGCCCAATTACTGAGTGGTTTGAGGCTGCCAAGATATATCTTAAAGGTGGCTACATAGCAGTGGAGAAGCCCCGTGATGCCCATATGGTGGACATGATGGAGAGATTGTCAACACAGTTTGCCAAGGCTTCATATGACATACTCATTGATAATGACGACGACAGTGGCGTCAAGTTTGAAATTGAAAAGTCTGACGACCAGTCGTCAAGCAACTCCATAAACGCCGATGCAGCACAGATGAGCACTCGCATAGCCAACATCGAGGCGATGTCCACTACCAGCAACGAAGATAATGCCCCAGTAGCCGAGATGGTCATCTTCTCGCGCAAGGGCTATTACCAGTGTGCGCCCTATGGCACCAAGACCATCTCAACTACCACAACGAAGAAAGACGGAACCAAGACCACCGAGAGCCATACCATCACTCAAGGGTATAACCTGCGCTACAGCGGTTTCCTTGCAGATGGCGCAGCTGAGTGGATAAACGAGAAGAACTCTGGCAAGGTACCAAACGCCAAGAGCAGACTCATCTCAAAGGCTGATGGCAACGATGCCATCAACGAACTGATGAGTGCCAGCGAAGAACACACCTATCAGACAGCCCTTCTCGCACAAGTACCTACAATGGACTATGACTGCTACCCTGTACGTCCTGCTACCAAGGATAACGGCTTCAAGGAAATAGTTCGCGTATGGGGTGTTCACAATATGAACAATAATAAAGACTACTACTGCATAGAGCAGAAGATAACGGCATCAGTGGGTGGTAAGAAGGATAACTATACGTATGTTCCCGTTTCACCTGGTCCCGAGTACCATGCAGAAACTCTCTATTTAGGTCCTTACAAGGAAAACGAGTGGAATGACGACTTCTATGGCGCATGGTTCAATAACGGCGATTTCAGCATCAACATGAAGGGTAACGGAGACATTAAACTGGAGGATGCCATTCCTGATACCGACAACAACAACGTAAGCCGCTCAGTTGCCGTAGGTGAGACACACTCCGAGACCAACACTATTGGTTTCTCCATTGGCGGTATGCTTGGTAAGGCAGCAGCTGTCACAGGCAGCTTCAATTACTCACACGGATGGACCGATGGCACATCATTCACCTTGACCACCACATCCAACGCCAAAGAACTGAAGTGCGTAAAGAACACTGACGGCACCACAGCAAAGTGGCAGTACAGCTGCGGCACTGATATGATGGCCGGCGACGACGATGAGCACCCATTGGCACCTGATGCGCTGACCAACGATGTTGACATCGACAACCAGGTGTGCTACTCAGTCAATAACCCTTCAGGTGCTTACACCATAGATGTGTTCCACAAGAGCGAAATGGCATCACTCTATGTCCCTAAAGATGATAAGGAGAAACTGACAGCATCAACAGCGGAGAATGATGACGACGCAAAAATCCGCTACACCCTCGCAGTACCTAACCGTGCCAAGCAGGTGTGGACTATGGATGTTACCTTCCCCGAGATATCAGAAGAGGGTTACAATGAGGTAAAACCAAAACTGACAGCAGCACTGCAGAACCAGTTCCCTGACCTCTACCAGCCCCATCTGGAACTGGCTGACCAGACCGAAGAAAGCGAGAACACCATTGCATATATCTTCAACTGCGCCAAGAATTTGATTACTGACCCCAATGTCCTCCAGACACTCAAGGAGTATGCCATGACATATAAAATCTCAGAATACACTATCAAATGGTATAATTCCGACCCCAAGGCGAATCAGGATACTGATAGCAAAGTGAAGCACCAAACCTATAAAATAACCATCAAGGCAAAGTAAGATATACTATCCTTATTGACTATAAAACTATAAATCTTTATTACAACATGAAAATTATTGATTGCGAATTTCATTATTACCTGCCTGAGTTGATGGACTATCTCGCTACAAGAGATAAGGCAATGAGGTATTATCCTGAGACGAAAGTTCTGGAAGTGAGAGATAAGATCTATGCCCATTTCAGTGGTGTGACTAACACTTATCCTGTTATAGACGAGTTGATGAATTTCGGCGCGGAGAGAGTGGCTGAGATGGACCGTAACGGCATCGACGTCGCTGTGATGTCTTCTTCGCCTGCACTGGAGGAACTGCCTGAAAAGGAATGCATATATTTCGCTAAGAAATCTAACGATGCCGTAGCTGAACTCATCAAGAAATTCCCTGGCCGCTTCCTGGGTGCTGCAGTTTTGCCTACACCATACGTGGACGAGGCAATAAAGGAGCTGGAGCGTTGCGTCAAGGAACTGGGATTCAAATACTGGCACACACACTCCAACTACATGCACGAGCACCTGTATGAAGAGAAATACCTTCCGCTGCTGGCTAAGGCTGAAGAGCTGGGCTGTGCCGTATATGTTCATCCTCAGGCTTCTGACGACAAGGATATGAAGGACATGGGCTATGTATATTCTTCACCTGGTCTGGGATTCGGACTGGATGCCATGAAGACATCGCTGAGACTGATTCTGAACGGCACCTTCGACAAGTTCCCTAAGCTGAGAATGATTCTCGGCCATTGCGGCGAGTACTTCCCATTCATCATCGACAGGGTGGACAACCGCTTCGCATGGATTAAGGACGACGAGGTGAAGATGAAGCACACAGTGGCATACTACTTCGAAAACAAGAACGTAGTGATGACCACCAGCGGCATCATGTCTAAAATCACCTTTGAGTGCACCAAGAAAGCGTTTGGCATCGACAGCATCATCTTCGCTTCTGACTATCCTTACGAATGCCTGTCAAACATGATGAAATTCGTGAAAACTCTGGATTTGACAGAAGAGGAAAAGGAAAAATTCTTCCACCTGAATGCCGAAAAGTACATTTTAAGTTAGCACTACTCACACACAAAATCGCGAGGATTTTAACATTTCACGGTTTTCCACAGCGCTAAGGGCATTGCCTCCGTATGTAAAAGCAATGCTTTTAGCGCTAAAAGTAATGCTTTTATACCATAAAAGTAATGCTTTTACCTATTAAAAGCGGTACCTTTGCAACACGCTAATTATCAAGTGGTTACACAGCGCATCCTAAGTCCTTCAGGTTCTTCGTTTTTGCACATTTTCGCTCTTTTGTGCATCTCCGTTTTTAACATTTCGGACATCTAGACATTTAGACATTTAGACAATAAGCATGTGACGAGTATGCTGAGAGGGGGGGGGTACAGACTATGGGTAATATATATTATTATAATAATATATATTAAAATATGTTAATAACATATTGCCACTTTATAGCCTTATTATTTAGCAATGTGTCAGTTGGGTGAACATTGCAGTATGTGAAACTACCTTATTGTCTAAATGTCTAAATGTCTATTTGTCTGATAACACGAAAATGTGCTAAGCCACATGCAAGGGACAAGGTGCAAGGTGACAAAGGACAAGGTACATGGTGACAAAGAAAATAGGCACCACCCTGATTCAGGGCAGTGCCTATTGTGTTGTTATCGTAGTGGCTTTAGCCACGTATCGTAGCACCATAGGTGCGTATCGTAGGCGCTTGCGCCATATCGTTCCCGTTTAAAAGTCTATATCGAGACCTGCTGCGAAGACGCGGTTGCGACGGGTGAACTGGTTGTTGGAACCTGCTGCATCGCGATAGTCGGCTGCCTGGTTGTAGTCGCGGTAGTTAGTCTGGAAGTAACCTACGTTGACAGCCATCTTGTCGTTGATTTTATACTTGACACCAGTGCCGAAGCTCCATGAGTTGGTGACGAATGAGATGTCGCTCATATACTCATCGGTGTTGCCGTAGTTAGTGGTCTGAATACCACCTGAGACGGTCCAACGCTTGTCTTTGCCAAAGTCATATTCAACACCTGCGAGCCACTCGTTAGTGCCACGTGAGAGCATCTGGTTCTTGTCATCGTGACGGTTGCCGTTGGCATCGAAGTAGGTCTTCTTAGCCTGACGGTCGTAGAAGTGGTGGTAGCCAACATCGAAGCGCAGACCCTTGAGAGGCTCAAGCTCAAGACCGAGGGTGAGCAGGGCTGGAGTGTCTTCGCGCACGCTGGTGCCATCGACAAACTGGTTGACTGCTGAGAAGAGTCCTGCCTCCTTGACGGTAGAGCTGTTGGTCATGTTCATCTTGGTGCGGAACTCATACTTGAAGGCGAAGTTTACCCACTGATACTTCACGTCGAGACCTATGATAGGACATACGCCGAAGCCGTTCTGGTCGCTCTGCAGATATACACCATTATAATACTTGGCAAGCTGACCTGACTGCTCAGAGAGGTCCTGTCCAGCCTTAGTGACTGCCTGCAGGGCTTGCTGATTGCCCACCATGGCTGCCTCTACGCCTGCCTGGTAGATGGAGTTGCTGATGTTGTTGATGTAAGTTGCGAGAGGCTGTGCACCGTCAGTGGTGTGCACCTTGATATCTGTGATCTCAGCCTTGTAGCCTGCCATACCATAGAGGAAACGCACGCCTGCATAGCCGCTGACCTTGATGTTCTCTTTATCAACTATCTTATAGGCTGCACCAATGGTACCACCAAAGTAATACTGCTTACCCTCCATGAAGCCATTGCTGCTGTAGCCTGTAGATACAGGTGCCTTGGCATGAAGTCCGTAAGCACTGAAGAGGTTGTTGAGATTATTAGCTACTGGTGAGAGCAGACCAGCCCACACACGACCTATGGCTGCATCGAATGAGCCCAGACCGCTGTCGAAGGTACACTTACCACCACCACCTGAAACGGCTCCTGATGCCTGGAAAGAGAACTTCTTCCAGTTGTAAGCCAACTGTACTGATGGCAGGAATGGCGCTGTTGCTATACCACGATAGTGCTTGCTATCGCTGCCACCATTGTTGGCATCGCGCACAAAGACTGGATTCTGAGTGTCAACGATACGACGCTGCCAGGCAAGCTGCCAGTTGAGCGACATGTGCCAGCCTTCAGGCATGAGAGCCACACCAGCAGGGTTGCTATACACACCATCGATGCCTATGGCACCGTCACGGGCTGGGTTACGAATGAATGCTGCATTCTGGTTGGTGTTAGACATCATGCCACCTGCGTGAGAATCAAGAATGAGGATTGAAGAATTAAGAATTGTTGTTGCTATAAGCAAAAAAACCTTTTTCATACTTTACACTTTATACTTTATACTTTATCCTTTATACTTTATAATCTTGCTATCCTGAATGTACGTTTTTTGCACATTTTTGATTTCGGTGTGCAAAATTACTACAACTTATACTATATGCGTATATTTTGTTCTATTTTTCCCTATTGCATTAACCTTCGTTAACACTCCAAAGGGTTTGTTATGTATTTCAAACCTATTTTATCAAATTTTATTAGTACCTTTGCACTTATGAACATGAAACACCTTTTTATATACACCATGGCACTGCTCATGCTCTGCATGACTGCTGCGGCTCAAGAGAACCAAACGAAACAGAAGCGCAAACTGCCCAAACTGATACAGTGGGTGAAGGACTACATGGACTACTCCACCGTGAAGGGCATAGACTCTGCATACATCGATGTGCCTGAGAAGGAATGGACTGCCGAACTGACCACAACGGTGAACCATGCCTCGCTGAAACTGGAGACGGACTGGAACTTTGCAGGACTGGAGGGACTGCTGACTGCCAAGACGAGCAACAATGCCGCCACATCGCTGGGTGCAGCGATAGCCTACAGAAGCTACGGCATAGGATATTCCAAGATACTGAACGGCGAGGGTTCGATATTCTCGCTCAGCTTCAGCGGTTCTAACTACGCCATAAACGGCAGCATAACCAACTACAGCAGTGATACGCCAACCGTATCGTTCAAGGGCAAGTTTGAAGGCGAGACGATGGACGAGTCAACCTCGGAAAAGATTGACGAGCCGATAAACGTGAGAACGATGTTCATAGACGGCTATTACATATTTAATAGTAAGAGGTTCTCATACCTGGCTGCATACACCCCATCGCTCATACAGAGACGCTCAGCAGGTTCGCTGATAGCTGGAGCTATGTACTTCCACGCCAGGACCAACTACGAATCGTCAAACAACACGGAGATGTTGTTCGCGATGCAGGGTGTGGGCAAGATAAAGGTGGACCAGGCAAGCATAGGTGTGGGCTATGCCTACAACTGGGTGCCAGCGCGCGGACTGGTGATAAACGTCATGGCGATGCCTATGCTGACACTATACAACAGAACCAAACTGTACAGATACGAGTTTGAATACATAGGCGATGTACCAATAGAGGAACAGGAATCGCTCGACATAGACGACTACAAAGTGGTGGGCGACGGCGATGTGACCAAGACACCTAACAAGGTGAGGGTGAACTTTGACGGAAGAATAGCAGCGGTGTATAACTGGCAAAACTGGTTTGTGCGCACCTACGGACAGTTTAACACCTTCAAGTTCGGACACGAGAACACCTCTGGCCGATTCTCTAACTGGTCGATATACGCTTCAATAGGAAGGAGGTTTTGATGCGAGCAGTAATACAACGAGTTAACAAGGCATCAGTAAGTATCGTAAACGATAACGCTAACGCTAACGGGAACGATAACGCTAAATCTAACGAGTATCTCAAGGCGGAGATAGGGCAAGGCTACCTCGTGCTGCTGGGCTGTGCCAATGACGACACTCAGCAGGACATAGACTGGCTGTCGAGAAAGATAACAGGCCTGAGAGTGTTTGACGACGAACAGGGAGTGATGAACAAGAGCATCATGGACGTAGGGGGCGACATCATAGTGGTGTCGCAATTCACCCTATGGGCAAGCTACAAGAAGGGCAACCGCCCCAGCTACCTGAGGGCTGGCAGTCACGACATCACCGTACCGCTCTACGAGGCTTTCGTCAAGAAACTGTCAGAAGACCTTGGCAAGCCCGTAGGAACTGGCGAGTTTGGTGCCTACATGAAGGTGGCATTAGAGAACGACGGACCAGTAACGATATGTATGGACAGTAAGAAGCCTGAATAAAGAAAGAGAGACTCACCCCCCCTACCCCTCTCTTGAATTTTCCTATATTACAGAAAATGGTTGCTACCAAACAGTAGCAACCATTATATTTTAGTAAGACCTTTCATATACCTCCCCTCTCTAACGAAGTGGCAAGAGAGGGGCTGGGGGTGAGTCTTATTTGATATCTATCACAGGAATGTTGTCCTTATCGTTGTAGTAGAGGTTCTCACCTGCCATACCCCAGATGAAGGTATAGTAGTAAGTGCCTGCTGCAGCGTGGATAGACCACTCAGGTGACATGATAGCCTGCTCGTTGTGAAGCCATACGTTGCGTGACTCCTGAGGCTGACCCATTACGTGAGAGATGGTCTGACCCTCTGGCAGGTTGAAATAATAGTAAGCCTCGATACGACGACCGTGAGTGTGAGGTGGCATAGTGTTCCACACAGCACCTGGGTTGAGCTGGGTGAGACCAAGCTGGAGCTGGCAAGGACCTTCCTCGAGCACATCGTTGACGATGAGTTTGTAAACGGTACGGTTGTTAGCCTCTTCCACTGTGCCTACTGGTCCCCAAACAGCTGCCTTGAGCGAACCCTTACGTCCGTCGAGGGTAATCCACTGGGTCTTGTAGTGCTGGTGAGCAGTAGCAGAGTTGAGGTAGAACTTAGCTGGGTTCTTTGGGTCTTTAGAACGGAACTCAACGCTCTTGTTCACGTCTTTATCCTTACCTATGTGACCACGACCAATGTAGAGAGCCTCCTTTGGAGAGAGGGCATACTCCTTGCCATCAACGATTACCACACCATCGCCAAGACCACAGTTTACGATACCTATCTCACGATTGTAAAGGAAATACTTCTCCTTGATGTTCTTATCTACATCGAGACCGAGCTCCCAGAAGTTCTCGAGCTTCAGGGTCTTGGTGACAGGCATTGCACCTCCAAAGATGAAACGGTCGTAGTGTGAGTAGGTAAGAAGGATAGAGTCTGCCTCCATCACCTTCTCCATCACGAAACGGCTGCGAAGCTTCTTGGTGTCATAATGCTTAACATCACATGGATGGCAAGCGGTCTGGAACTTAACGTGCTGAGCGCCTACATAGCGGTCGGCCTCCTGAGCGCTGGCTGTAAGAGATACTGCCAGCATAGCGATTGCAAAAATCTTTTTCATATTCTTTTTATTTTTGGGGAGTTAAGGGGTATTAAGGGGGAGTTAAGGGGTGTTAGAGGGACATTACTGTTGAGGCGCTCAGGTATTGTCTTTAACTCCTTAGCGAGCTCTGCGAGCGTTAACTACTTTAACTCCTCTTAACTCCTAAATTTTTACTTCTTGTTTATTCTCATTCTGTTCCAAACCACAAGACCGAGGGTGAGGATGGTGAGGATGCCTGCACCAATGTAAGAGATATACTTAACGCAAGCATAGATGAGCATAGAGAGTGGGCTTGAAGCAAAGTCGAGCGCACCTGCCTGGAATCCTGCTGGCACCTGAACGGTCTTATCGTCTGGGTGTATCTGTGCCACGGTGTGAGCAGCACTGGTGAAGTCGCCTGCCATCCAGGTTACGAAATACAGACCGATAGCCATCATAACCAGACCCACGATGAATGAGCGGAGCACATTGCCGTTGGTGTAAGGCAGTATCATTACGAATACATAGAACATGCCTGCAAGAGAAGCAAGTGGCAGGAACTGGTTGCCTGGCAATACTACTGCGAGAATCAAGGTTACAGGGATGAGGAGCAATGAAACCACAAGAGTGGTTGGATGTCCGATAACGAGTGCTGGTGACATACCGATGTAGAGTTCCTTGTCCTCACCAAACTTCTTGGCGATGAGTTCCTTGGTAGCCTCAGCGATTGGCTTCAGACCCTCGATGAAGAGTGAGGTGATACGAGGGATGAGCTCCATAACAGCACCCATCTTGATACCTATCTGAAGGGTCTTAGGAATATTGGCTACTATCTCGTCCCAGTCACGGCAAGCCAAGCAACCGATGATGATGCCAATGAGCACACCAAGGAAGAGTGGTTCGCCAAAGAGACCGAACTTCTTCTTCATGCCCTCAGAGTCGATGTGTACCTTGTTGATGCCAGGGATGTAGTCGAGCACCTTGTTGATTACCACAGCAAAAGGCATGAAACCCTGACAGAATGGCTGTGGGATAGAGATGCCGTCCATGCCTGGATAGAACTTCTGGAATTTCTTAGCTGTGACATCAGCCAGCACGAGGGTGATGATGTAACAAACGATAGCAGCGAAGAAGCCCCATGCTATAGAATTAGTCATGAAGTAGCACACAGCGCCGATGAAGGCGAAGTGCCAGTAGTTCCACAGGTCGATGTTGACTGTGCGAGTGCAGCCAAGCAACAGAAGCACAAGGTTAACACCAAGGCAGACAGGGATGATGAACGAACCCACGAGGGTGTTGTAAGCCACTGATGCAGCAGCAGGCCAACCCATGTCGAACACCTGAAGCTCAAGACCATAAATCTCTACCACCTTAGAAAGGGCTGGAGACATAGTGTCAACGAGCAGAGCAGTAATAATACTAAGGCCTACGAAACCTACGCCCACGAAGAGACCTGATTTGAGAGCCTTTGAGAAGTTAATGCCGATACATACACCAAGGATGGTGAAGATGATTGGCATCATGACAGCGGCACCAAGGCCGATGATGTAAGAAAATACAGCTTCCATGTTTTTGTTATAATTGATAATTAATAGTTGACAATTGATAGTTTTCGAGCAAGCTCGGAGCCCTAATTCTTGCGCTCCTGACGGTGCTCAGGCGAGCGAAGCTCGGAGCCTAATTTCTAATTCCTAATTACTAATTTGAACCACCGCAGGTGATGCAAGCTCCTTCTTCCACTCATCGAGGAAAGAGAACCATGCCTTGGAATCCTTGAAGCCAAAGCTCTCGAAATCGCAGGTGGCAGCAAACCAGTAGTTGAGGTGGTCTGTATCTGTGCCTACGATATCTATGAGTGCCTGGTTAGGCATGTTGAGTTTGCCAGTCTTCTCATTCAGGGTGCCTATCTGCTCCTTGTCCATATCAGAGAAACGGGTCTCGCTCTTATAGTATCTCTCTGGAATATTCACGGCAAGTCCTACAGTATGCTGAACATACACCTTGGGATTGTTGCCTGCCCAGGCATTACCCCAGCAACCACGCAAACCCTTGCAGTCGGAATGCTCCTCAGCACCCTTTGGGTCGGCTATATCCACTGTGCCAATGGCGAGTGGCAGTCCCTCAACAGGGTGAGAGAACTTAACATCTACCTGCACATCACGATGCCCTGCATAGAGGGTGTAGGTGGTCACCACATCAACTGGTTTGCAGAAAGATACTGGTTGCCAAGCACGATTGGTAAGACGCAACACAGTGCGAACAGCACCTGCTGCCACTACCTCCATCGTGGTATTGCGCACGTTCTCATACATTATTGTCCAACCCTTCTTGGCATCCCAAGCATGCATGGTGCCACAACCTGGAGTAGAGCCTGTCCACAATACATCGTCACCTGCACCTGCTGCCTTCTGCTCTGCTGTAGGATAGAAGGCAGTCTCGGCTATATCTGCCTTGAGTTGCTGATGACCGTAATAGTCGATAGACTGACGATGGTCGCAATAAGCACGGAAGCCCACCATATCGTTCTCCATCACGGCTCCGTGAGGGAATATATACTGGTAAGGATTACTCCCCTTAGGGAATGTGACAGAGTTTATCGGCATGTGCTTCTGGTTCTTGGCTGCTCTATCGCGAATAGCAATAGCACCATAGCACACAGCAGGATACTCACGAGGCGCCCCCTCATCAGAGAGCACCACATCGAACACCTGCTGCTCCTGCTTCTTCATATCAGTTACGAAAGATAGCTCATCAAATAGTCCGTCATCATCGAGGTCGTCGAGCTGACAAGGAACCTCCTTGCCATCGAGCTTGACGAGGGCAGACTGAGTGGTGCCATCGAGCTTCACCACTACTGGCACAGCCTTGCGAGCCTTGCCGTAAGTGTTAGTTACATTTACCTTTACGGTCTTCTCTGCTGCCACAGCAAAGGCCGTTGTCAGCAAAGCCATGATTATCATTATAGTTCTATTCATCATTTAGGATATTAGGTTCCTTTATACTTTATACCTTGTCCTTTGTCACCTTGTACTTTGTCCTTTGTCACCTTGTACTTCCCTCAGCGGTTTCATGACGAAATCCCGTTCCGTCATCAGTGGATGAGGAATGACGAGGTCGGGCTCGTTTACCTTCAAATCGTCATAGAGCAGAATGTCAATATCCACGATTCTATCGTGATATATGCCATCTGTGCTCTTGCTGGTGCGCCCCATTTCACGCTCTATCTGTTGCGTCGTTTGGAGCAACTGACGAGGAAAAAGTGCGGTTTCAACGCAAATTACGGAGTTGAGGAAGGAGTTCTCTGACTCAAATCCCCATGGTTCCGTATTATATAAGGTGGAGCGTTTCACTATCTCTCCTACCCTATCCATTATCAGTTCGTAGGCTCTAAGGATATTGCCCTCCTTATCACCCAAATTTGTTCCTATGCCAAGATACACCTTATGCATCCTTGAACTCTTGAACCTTTTGAACCTATCAATCGTTCACTATCAGCATCACATCGCCAAAGCAACCAAAGCTATATCCTGCCTTCAGAGCCTGCTTGTAGGCTTCCATCACGAGGTCGTAGCCACCAAAGGCGCAGGTTGCCATCATCATGGTTGACTTAGGATGATAGAGGTTTACGATACAAGAGTCGGCCAGTCCGTAGTTGTATGGTGGGAAGATGAAGTTGTTTGTCCAACCGTCGTAAGCCTTGATATAGCCATCAGTACCCACTACGGTTTCTGTAGCCTTGAGCACACTGGCTCCTACGCAACAGATGCGATGACCAGCCTTCTTGGCACTATTGACGATGTTGCAAGTCTCTTCTGAAACGTGCATCTCCTCAGAATCCATCTTGTGCTTGCTAAGGTCCTCCACCTCGATAGGATGGAAGTTACCCAGTCCGCAATGCAGAGTGATAAAGGCTGTCTTTATGCCATGAATGTCGAGACGCTTCATCATCTGACGAGTGAAATGCAGACCAGTAGAAGGAGCTGTAACAGCACCCTCCTCAGTAGCAAAGACGGTCTGGAAATCCTCGAAATCTTCGTCTGTCACAGGGCGGTCCAGTTGTCCGTCCTTACCCTTATGGTCGATGATATAGCGTGGCAGAGGTGCCTCGCCGAGTGCGAAAATAGACTCCTTAAATTCATCATGCGAACAGTCGTAGAGGAAACGCAGAGTACGACCGCGAGAGGTGGTATTGTCTATCACCTCAGCCACGAGAGTGCCTTCTTGATTGAAGAAGAGTTTGTTGCCTATACGAATCTTACGGGCTGGCTCCACGAGCACATCCCACAGGCGCATCTCCTGATTCAACTCACGAAGCAGGAACACCTCAATCTTGGCGTCTGTCTTTTCCTTGGTACCATAAAGACGTGCAGGGAACACCTTCGTGTTATTGAACACAAACATGTCATTTTCGCCGAAATAATCGAAGATATCAAGCAGTGTGAGGGGTATTTTCTTACCATCCTCATCCTTGATAGCCTTACCCTTTGCGTCTGATTTGTAAAGGCTTATCTTCTGTGACTTCTTATGCACAACAACCATGCGGCACTCATCAGGGCGCTTGAGCGAGAATGTGGTCTCCTCGCCTTTGTCATTGGTCACTGTACGTTCTATGCTGTGTGGATATAATGCCACCTGAGCACTTGGAAGGTTGAAATCAAACTGAGATAGTTTCATTTAGTATATTGAAAGTTGAAAATTGAATTTTGAAATTTTCTTGTCACTTTGTACCTTGTACTTTGTCACTTTGTACTTACTCCATCAAGCCACTCTTGGAAGTCGTCGAGTTTTATGCAGTCTTCGATGCGAACATCGCCCAAACGAGTGCGACAGAGCTGAGTGAGATATGCCCCACTATCCAAGGCTCTGCCTATGTCGCGAGCCAAAGCACGGATATAGGTGCCCTTGCCACATTCCACCCTTATCTGAGTCTGCATCTTCTCTGGGTCAAACCATAGGAGTTCTATATCATCTATGTGAACAGGCTTAGCATCGAGTTTTACATCCTCGCCTCGCCTCCTCAGCTCATAGGCACGATCGCCATTTTTCTTCACGGCACTATAGGTGGGAGGCACCTGCATTATGTCGCCCTTAAACTGTTCCAGCACAGCCTTTATCCTCTCCTCTGTTATATGCTCAGTGGGAAAAGTGGCATTGACTGGATGCTCCATATCGTAACTGGGCGTGGTGGCACCAAACTGCAGAGTGGCTGTATATTCCTTGGAGTGGTACTGCAAGGTGGGTATCATCTTGGTACACTTACCCGTGCAGAGTATCAGCACCCCAGTGGCAAGGGGGTCGAGAGTGCCCGCATGGCCAGTCTTTACACGCTTAACACCCACAGCCTTAGAGATGCGAGTGCGAACGAATGCCAGTGCACCAAAACTGGACATGCCATAAGGCTTGTTGATATGTAGTATCTCGCCTTCTACGAAGTTCATCAGTCAACCATTGCCAGTGAATGTCCTGTCAGCAGCAGTGCTATGATGATGCTGCCAACGATGATGCGATAGATGCCGAATGCCTTAAAACCATATTTGGAAAGGAAAGCGACAAACCACTTCATGGCCAGCAGAGCCACGATGAATGCCACGCCACAGCCTAAGAGCAGCATAGCGATATTATGGCTGGAAGCCCATGAGGCATCTTCCTTCAGCAGGTCGAGCAAATCGAGCAGAGTGGCTCCCGCCATAGT
>JAEEVS010000017.1:0-6699 GCA_016290975.1 Prevotella sp.
CGTACTAGCTTCTCGTACTACTACTTTTCCTGTTTATGTAACTCTGTCAAAGAACGAATAACCCTCAGCTAAGAGGGGTGCCTTTTTTCAAAAGCGAGTGCAAAGGTAGATATTTTTTGCGATATGGCAAAATCTTTTTCGCAAAAAGTTTTGAAAAAGACCGCTTTTTTATCGACGCATTGATAAATGTCAAATGTAAGACAAATATAAATTGGCTTAAATTGCCTATAAAAGAGTTATTATTGTTTGGTAAATTCACAAAAAAACCGTAATTTTGCGCAAAATAATTGTATTGAAACGAAAAATCGTGCGTACATTGTGCGCACACGTAATATATAATCAAGGTGTATGATGAATAAACTTACCATACTAATCATGGGTATGCTCTTTGTGAGCACCATAGTGATAGCAGGCGACACTGTTTCCAACACAATGCTCAGCGATACAGCCACCAGTATTATGCTCGACGATGCCGCCCTTGAGATGGCAGACACCACAGCGGTAGATGCAGTGGCCGACGGAGGCATGTACACTCAGCTGAAGACCAAATTCGTGGAGGGAGGTGCAGGCTTCATGTCACTTGTTGCCCTCTGCCTCATCATTGGTCTTGCCTTCTGCATTGAGCGCATCATCTACCTCAGCCTGTCTGAGATAAATGCCAAGAAGTTTATGCAGGATGTTGAGAAGAAACTCGTTGGTGAAGGAGTAGAGAGCGCCAAGGACCTTTGTCGCAACACCAAAGGACCTGTGGCATCAGTTTGCTATCAGGGACTACTCCATATTCAGGATAATGAGGAGAGTATCGAGCGTTCCATTTCATCCTATGCTTCAGTCCAGATAGGCAATATGGAGAAAGGCTGTTCATGGATAACCCTTTGCATCGCTATGGCTCCTTCCCTCGGATTCCTTGGTACCGTTATCGGCATGGTGATGGCGTTCGACCACATCGAGTCAGCAGGCGACATCAGTCCTACCATCGTGGCTTCAGGCATGAAAGTAGCCCTTATCACCACTATCTTTGGTATCATCACAGCCCTCATCCTGCAGTTGTTCTACAACTATATACTCTCCAAGATAGACCACCTCACAGCCCAGATGGAAGAGAGTGCCATCACGCTTATGGACATCATCTCAGAGACCAAGCAGAAAGCCTGACCCATGGACATACTGATAGCCGACATAATCATTCCCCTTGCCCTCTTGGTGCTCGTATGCACCCTGGCTATGGCACTCCTCTCGGTATTCCATTCCCTGAGGGTCAACAAGCGCAGGACCATCGAAAACGGAGTCAAGGTAGGTCTCATCGGTTGGGGCACCTTCATCCTGTTGCTGTGTGTCACCCTGCCCATCGTTCTCCTTGGTTCCTTTACCGATATGTGCATCATCGCCACCCTTCTGATGCTCCTCATATCAGGCTGCTGCATACTCTACAGCCTGCTTCGCGCCACCCTTTTACGCAGAAAATAATCCCACACCCCCAATATGTTCTTCAACCGCAAAAAGCGACATACCATCCCAGGGCTCAATACTACCTCCACGGCAGACATATCCTTCATGTTGCTGATATTCTTTCTTGTCACCACCTCCATGGACAGCGAGAAAGGATTAGGCAGGCAGTTGCCACCCTTAGACCCTGACAAGCAAGAGCAGTTGCAAGATATCGACAAAAACAAGGTCATCACCCTTCACCTTATGGCAAACAGCCAGCTCACCCTCGATGACAAACTCGCGGCCATAAACCCCACACTGCGCAAAGAACTGCGCCATTTCATTATCGAGAAGGGCAAAGACCATGTCATCGAGCTTCAGGTAGATCGAGACGCCAGCTACGACTCGTATTTCCACCTTCAAAACCAGATAATCCGAGCCTACAAAGAAGTAAGAGATGCTGCATCCCAAAAGAAATACGGCACCACTTTCCTCCAGCTCACAGAAGACCAGCGTGACCAGATTCTCAAATTCTACCCTCAGCGCATACAGGAAGCCACTATATGATAAAGCTCAGGCGACATAAGCAGCATAAAGTTCCGACATTGAATATGACTTCGATGCCCGACCTCATATTCACCGTTCTATTCTTCTTCATGATTGTCACCCACATGCGCACAGAGACCCCACGGTTTGAGTTTCAAACGCCCACAGGCAGCGAACTCACCCAGCCCTCCAACAAGCGCGTCATCACCAACCTATACATAGCCACCGACCCACAGGGCAACACCCTTATCCAAATAGGCAACGACCTTCTGCCCCTCAGCCAGGTAGCCCCCGCCATCTCCGCTTTGCGACAGAAGTTAAGCGACGACGAGGCAAGCCTGTTCACCGTCAACATCAAAGCCGACAAAAACACCCCCATGGGTGTTATCTCCGATATCAAGCATGAACTGCGCAAGTCAGGAGCACTCAATATACGCTATAACGCCGTTGAGGAACGGGAACGATAACGGAAATGAGACGTCGCAAAAGCGACTACGAAAACCCTTTTGAACTATTGAACATCAAAACCCCAAACAAGATATGCAGCAATACTTAGACTTACTAAAGCGAATCACCACAGAGGGTGTAGTAAAGACTGACCGTACAGGTACTGGCACCAAGAGCATCTTCGGCAATCAGATGCGTTTCCACATGGCAGACGGTTTTCCGCTGCTCACCACCAAGAAACTCCACCTCAAGAGCATCATCTACGAACTCCTCTGGTTTCTCAATGGCGACACCAACGTCAAATACCTTCAGGAGCACGGAGTAAGAATATGGAACGAATGGGCCGACGAGAATGGCGAACTCGGTCCCGTCTATGGCCACCAGTGGCGCTCATGGCCCGACTATAATGGAGGCACCATCGACCAGATACAACAGTGTGTTGACCTCATCAAGCATCATCCCGACTCACGTCGCATCATGGTATCAGCATGGAACCCAGCCGAAGTGCCCCAGATGGCTCTCCCACCCTGCCATTGCCTCTTCCAGTTCTATGTAGCCGATGGCAAACTCTCCCTTCAGCTCTACCAGCGCAGTGCCGACACCTTCCTCGGCGTGCCATTCAACATCGCTTCCTACGCCCTACTGCTCCAGATGATGGCACAGGTTTGCGGACTCGAGTGTGGAGACTTTGTCCACACCACAGGCGACACCCATCTCTATCTCAATCACCTTGAGCAAGCCGAGTTGCAGCTCACTCGCACTCCCCGTCCTCTGCCCAAGATGAACATCAACCCCGATATCAAAGACCTCTTCTCCTTCCACTACGAAGACTTCGAACTCACCGACTACGACCCATGGCCACACATCAAGGCTGATGTGTCTGTATAACATTAACGGGAACAGGAACTATAAAATTATGATTAATATTATTGCAGCCGTAGCCCAAAACAATGCTATCGGCTATCAAAACAAGTTACTCTATTGGTTGCCCAACGACCTGAAGCGCTTCAAGCTGCTCACCACGGGCCACACCATCATCATGGGCAGAAAGACCTTTGATTCCCTACCTAAGGGAGCATTACCCAATCGTAGAAACGTAGTTATCTCACGCTCAGTCCAGTCACTGCCAGGCTGTGAAGTCTATCCCTCACTTGACGAAGCACTCGGCCATTGTGAGGCAGACGAAAACATCTACATCATCGGCGGAGCCTCCATCTACGAGCAGGCACTCCCCATTGCTCAGCGTCTCTGTCTCACCGAGATAGCCGACACACCAGCCCAGGCTGATGTCTTCTTCCCTAACTATTCCTCATGGCACGAGGTATGGCGAGAGGATCACTCCATCGACGAGAAACACCCTCATCGATACTCATTCGTTGATTACGAAAAATAAATATTTGACGATCTTATTGAAGATGTTTCTCTATAGAAGCAAAATGTTATGTATGGAGAAATAATTGTTTCTCCGTGCTTCCCTCGAAAAGATTACTTGACGAAGAAGGAGACGAACTCGTTGAATTCGGGCTGGTCATAACGCTTGCCCTCGCCTACTCCGATTGCCATGAGACGGGAGGAAGGGATGCTGTGACGGGAGATGAGGCGACGCATGACGGCATCGGCGCGCTGCTGGGCTACCTCTTCTGCCTTGCTGGGAGTGGTGAGATTAGAAACAAAACCTGCGACGATGACGGTTGCCTGAGGATGCTTGTGCATGTATTCGGCTACGATTTCTATCTGTGCGTCTTGCGACTCGCGGATGTTGACGGAGTCTGGAGCAAAGAGCACACGCTGGTTTAATGACGTCTGCGCCATGGCACAGAGGGAAAGGGTAAGGAAAAGAAGGGTTGATAAAAGTTTAAGCATAATTTGTTGTTTTATAAAAACGATAACTATACGCGAATAAGCTTCGCTACGATACGCTGCGCTACGATACGTGGCTATGCCACTACGATACGCACCTGCGGTGCTACGATAACTATCCTCTTGAACCAGCGAAGCGACTTGAACTATTCATAGCGGATTGCCTCGATGGGGTCCATGCTGGCGGCTTTGCGGGCTGGGAAGTAGCCGAAGCCGATGCCGATGAGGGTGCAGACGATGAAGCTGACGACGATTGCCCACATGGGCACGCTGGTGGGAAGGGAGAAGAGCAGGTTGGCACTGGTGGAGAGCAGCATGCCGAGGGCTATGCCGAGCACTCCGCCCGTGACGGCGATGATGATGGACTCGATGAGGAACTGGTTGGAGATGTCCATGCCGCGAGCGCCTACTGACATGCGGAGTCCTATCTCCTTGGTGCGCTCGGTGACGCTGACGAGCATGATGTTCATGATGCCTATGCCTGCCACAAGGAGCGAGAAGGCTGCTGCAACCACGAGGATGAGGGTGACGGTGTCCATGGTGCTCGACATGGTCTCCATCATCTCCTGCTGCGAGCGGATGGTGAAGTCGTCTTCTGCCTCGTCTTTGAGTTTGTGCTGCTGGCGCAGTATCTGCGTGAGCTCGCTGATGGCATCGTCGGTCATCTCTTCAGTGAGTGCCGAACAGTTGATGCTGGAGAGGTAGGTCTGGGCTGAGACGCGCTTCATGACGGTGGTGTAAGGGGTGATGATGAGGTTGTCCTGATCCATGCCGAAGGAGCTGTAGCCCTTGCTCTTGAGCACACCGATAACGCGGAAGGGGATGCTCTTGAAGCGTATCATCTTGCCTACTGGGTCAACGTTCTCGCCAAAGAGCTCATCGACCACGGTCTTGCCTATGATGCACACCTTGGCTGACTTCTTGATATCCTCGTCGGTGAATGTCGAGCCGCTGGTTACCTCCCACTGCTTGATGTCGAGATATTCGGGACTCTCGCCATAGAGGGTGGTTGAGGTGTTGTTGTTGCCGTTGATAGCCTGTCCGCTTGCCGTTACCTCTGGCGAGATATATGAGATGTACTTGGCTTCTTTCTTTACTGCCTCGTAGTCCTCGACCTTGAGGGTCTGCATGCTGGAAGGGTCTTGACGCACACCGCCCATGCCCCTGTCGGCTCCTGGGCGTATCATGATGATGTTGGTGCCCATGGCTGAGATGTTCTCGCGTATGCTCTGCTTGGAGCCCTGTCCGATTGCCATCATAACAATTACGGCGGCAACACCGATGATGATGCCGAGCATGCTAAGGAAAGAGCGGAACTTATTATTTAGTATTGCCTTAATGGCAACTTTGAGGAGGTTTATGAAGTTCATTAGTCGTCTTGCGGTTTGGGGAGCGCAGCGAGGGCTTCGGCGGCTGAGAGGATGTTGTGGTTGACGACATCCTCACGTATCTTGCCGTCGCGGAGCATAATGTTGCGCGATGAGTACTGGGCTATCTCGGGGTTGTGGGTGACGAAGATGATGGTGCGACCCTGGGCATGGAGCTTCTGGAAGAGCACGAGCATCTCGAAGGAGGTGCGGGTGTCGAGGTTACCAGTAGCCTCGTCGGCAAGCACCACGGCTGGATTATTGACCAAGGCGCGAGCTATTGCCACGCGCTGCATCTGACCGCCTGACATCTGGTTTGACTTATGATAGAGCCTCTCGCCCAACCCCACCTCGTTGAGGGCTGCGATGGCTGCCTCGCGACGCTGCTGAGCGCTGTACTCGGAGTTGTACATCAGGGGCAGTTCCACATTCTCCACAGATGTGGTCTTGGGAAGGAGGTTATAGTTCTGGAATACGAAACCTATCTTGCGATTACGCAGACGGGCACGCTGGTTCTTGGTCATGGTGCGAACGCTGACACCGTCGAGATAATACTCGCCCGAGGTGGGGGTGTCGAGACAGCCCAACTGGTTGAGCAGGGTGGATTTGCCTGAGCCAGAGGTGCCCATGATGGTGACAAATTCGCCCTCGTATATCTTGAACGACACACCACGCAGTGCCTTGACCACCTCAGAGCCTACCTTGAACTCGCGGCGAACATTCTGCAGCTCTATGACTACTTTTCGTGTTTCTTCCATTATAAGCTACTGATTACTTGCCGCCCTGGGCGTTCTTCTTGTTGGAACGCATCTTAGGCATGAAGGGGTTATTGTTCTTGGCTCCCTCGGCTGGCTCGTCGCCACCGCCTATCTGAAACTCGGTGACTACCTTCTGACCTGCCTTCAGCCCTGAGGTAATCTCGGTGGTGATGCCGTTGGTGAGTCCCACCTCCACCTTATGAGCCTTGAACACACCGTCTTCGAGTGTCCACACCTTGTTGGGGGCTGGAACATCCTGAATAGACTGACCGTCGGTGAGCATCTTCTCGTTA
>JAEEVS010000116.1:0-4083 GCA_016290975.1 Prevotella sp.
AGCTGCATCAGACTCAATACTCTGTGCGAACTGCATGTAGTCCTCGATAAATTCAGCAAATTTCTCACATACAGCCTTATTGTCAATCACCTCGTTGATAGCCTTCTCAAGAGTACCAAGAGCATTGAACATGGCAGTACCATCCTCGCCGGCGGCAGCCTCTCTTGCGGTTGCAAGTGCAGTAGTGAAGTGCTCCTTTGCAGTCTTGGTAGTTACCGTTGACTCATACTTCTCAGCCAATGTAATCTTATCATTCAGAACTGGCTTTACTGTCTCAGCAGCAAAACCCAAGAAGGTCAGCTTGAAGTTATCGAAGATAGGCCAGAACTTAGCCTCGGGAGTACCCTTCACACCAAGACGGGTAACAGCAGATGCATCTTCAACCAGACAAATTGTGTACTGTGAATAGCCACCATCTTTGAAAGCGGCAGATGCAGCAGTCATGTTATTGGGGAAGCAGTTCTCTTCGTTCTGCTTGATATAAGTTGCGTCCTTAACACCTGTACCTGCTGCCTCATCATACTTATAGAAACTCTCGGGCTTTGGATAAGAAAGCCAGCTAACAAAATTAGTCTTAGAGTCATTCATGTAAACATAGATGGGAACAATTTCAGGAGCTTCACTAGCCTTTGAAATAGCATCATCTCCATCCAGATAACGAACGAAGCCGTTTACCTCCAACTTATACAAACCTACAGGCAGGTTGCTTACCTCCTGGTAAACATCGAAGTTGGTGCTGTGCCATGCCTCGTAACATCCCTGATCGTAACGAACGTTACCACCGCCTTTAGAAACAACAGTCCAACCATCTGCATTACCATCGAAACTGGGGTTGGTCAGGAACTTGGTTACATCGGTACCAGGCTTCAAACCTTCCTTCACCTCTTTTAATACAGCTTCAACCAGTGAGTCAATTGTAGCGATGATATCCTCGATTTCCTTATTAGACAGGTCGTAGTCATTTTCCTTAGCCTTGGCATCAAGATACTCTTTAACACCCATTGGGATCAACTGCTCACTATTCTCATCTAAGCCATCAGCCAGATAGTCACCAAGATTCCAAGCTGCATCGTAAAGATCATATTCTACGGTAGCAGCATAAGCAGCATCATACTTGGTCTGCAGGTCAGCCCACAACTGGGTGTTCTTAGCAATAGAATCATTAGCGTCAGCAACAGCCTTTACAGCGGCACTGAAAGAAGCTTTATCAGTAGCGGTCAGCGTGTAAGCAGCATCATAAGCATCGATATACTGCTTAGAAACATTAGCCGTAGAATACTCGGTCTTCGCAGGCATACCCTTTGTCAAGGCCATCTGATAAGCCTCAGGAGCAGTACCGAAATAAGACAGTGTGAAATTGTCAAAGAGTGTCCAGTTACCACCAGGGTTGCTGTCATTCTTCTTCAGACCGAAAGTCAGTTCACCATTATCAACAGCTACATAAGCGGTCTGCTTATAGTTGTTGGCATCCAAACCGAAGAGATAAGAAGCAGCCTTCATGTTATTGGGGATATAGCCATTCTCGCTTGCAGTCTCCTCGCCGGCAGAATTCTTCCAGGTACGGCCATCAGCCTTCAGAGCATCCAGGTCGCCTGTCTGAGCAAAATCCCAAGCATTAAAGAGAGCTGTGTTCAGACTATCCGCACCACTCTTTGCATAAACCTTGGCGGCAATAGGAGTCTTCTTCTGCCACTCCTCGTAAGATACATTAGAGAAACCATTACGATAGAAAGCCTGTACGCTAACACCATATACGCCATTAGGCATATCCTTCAAGGTCTGGTAGAAATCATAGTTCTTCTCATAAAACTCTGCAGCACCTTCGCCGAAAGCGGGATCATTACCATTCCAACCAGTCTTTGAATTAGCGAAACCAGGATTAACGATAGAAGCGGTCATGTCAGAAGGATTATCCAAAGTAGCCTCACCAGCCTGCTTTGCCTTGATCTTATTCTGAATGCGCTCGATAGCAGCATTCATCTCCTCAACGGTAGAAGCCTCGTTCTCGTAGATGGTTGTCTCAGCAGACATGTCAATACCAAGTTCTTTTGCAGAATTGATATAAGACATCAGTTCCTCTGCCTTGTCATAGAGTACCATTGCAGCAGCAACAACCTCATAGTCGGCAACGCTGACAAGAGCCCAGTCGATGTGGCTGGTCTTATCTTCTGTCAATTCTACAGACACGGGGAAACGCTTGTTGTCGTCTGTGAACTCAGAATAAGCGTTGTAGTAATTCTGTTCAATGCTGTCATTACGACCCATGTACTTAGGAGTCAAATCCTCAGCATCAAGAGGAGTCGTGGTCTGAATACGGAAGATATTACCCGACTGAGGAACAATTGTCCACTTAGAACGACCCCAACTAGAACCCTGGTCGGTGTAGACAGCATCGGCTCCACCTTCACCACATGCCATCTTCCAAGATGACTTCTTGTCCTTAGAGATATAGACGTAGTCATTCAGGAAATACTCTCCAGATCCTTCAGAAGTCTCACTAAAATACACCTTCAGTGCAGAAGCAACAGGACCAACACAACCACGTGTACCCCAAGTGTTACCTTGAGTAAAGAACAATTTTACAGAAGTGTTGTAGAGATAATAGGGTGCCTCTTCAGTACCCACAGTCCAAGCAGTAGTAGCTGGCTCCGGCTTCTGGCGAACGCCGTTCACCAGTTCCGCGTTTGCAGTAGTCCACGCCATCACTAGCATAGAGCCTACTACGAATAGTTTTTTAAGATTCATCATAAGTTTTAGTTTTAATTAAATAAAAAATATATTTTTTAGTCAGTAAAATGTAGGTTTCCAATACATTAATATCACCTTTCTCGCGTACATTATTTATTATATAAGCATAGATGGCAGTACCTGCCGAGGCGAAAATCGGTGCAAATATAAGCAAAAAATTAATAACTCGTATCAAAAATTCGTGTTTTTTTTGATTAAAGTCAGAAAAAGGTGTTATTTAACACTTCTGTTGCATGAAATGAATCAAATAGAAAAATAAAAAGCAACATGAGACAAAAACAAGTACTCTTTGAGAGAAACGTCGTATCTCGACAAGAGAGACGTCGTTTCTCTGCAAGAGAAAGGTCGTCTCTCAACCAGAGCAAAATATTTTCCTAACTAGAGAAAAATATTTTGCTAACTAGGGCGTAAAAAAAGACCCCGTCAGCAAGTGTGACGAGGTCTTGGGTTTTATCTCGAATTTCCGATTAGAAATCCATATGATCCAGCGTGTCGCTGAAGTCCTTTGGCTCCTTGTTCTCAGCGGGGTCGCGATAAGCCTCACCCTCCTTCTGCTCAGGACGGGGACGGCGTTCACCACGCTCAGGACGAGGACGACGCTCACCATGGTCGCGACGCTCGCCACGCTCAGGGCGCTCACGGCGCTCGCCACGGGCAGGACGCTCTACATAGTCAGCAGGCTTCTCAACCAATACGCGGTGTGAGAGCTTGTACTTACCTGTCTTAGGATCGATCTCAAGGAGCTTCACCTGGATGTGGTCGCCCTCCTTGATACCAGCTTCCTCAACAGTCTCGAGGCGCTTCCAGTCGATCTCAGAGATATGGAGCAGACCATCCTTGCCAGGCATGATCTCTACGAAGCAGCCATAAGGCATGATGCTGCGAACAACACCATCATAGACCTCGCCTACCTCAGGGATAGCCACGATAGCCTTGATCTTAGCCAGAGCTGCGTCGATGCTCTCCTTATCGGGACCTGATACCTGAACCTTACCAACACCGTCGGCTTCGTCGATAGTGATAGTAGTCTTGGTATCCTCCTGCATCTGCTGAATGATCTTACCGCCAGGGCCGATAACAGCACCGATGAACTCCTTAGGAATCTCGATCTGAACGATGCGGGGAACCTGAGGCTTGAAGTCGGCACGAGGCTCAGCAATAGTATCGGTGAGGCAGTTCAGGATGTGCTCACGACCAGCCTTGGCCTGCATCAGAGCCTTCTCCAGGATGTCGAAGCTCAGACCGTCGCACTTGATATCCATCTGGGTAGCTGTCAGACCATCCTTAGTACCAGTGGTCTTGAAGTCCATATCACCCAGGTGGTCCTCGTCGCCG
>JAEEVS010000117.1:0-8358 GCA_016290975.1 Prevotella sp.
AAGAAAGAGGTTCCGCCACATGAGTACGACCTCGACAAGAACGGTCAGGTGGGACATGCCAATATAGCTATTGCGTCAAGTCACTTCACAGGCGTAGGACCAGGTAACTCCGTACAGCGTGATTTCCTTCCACTTGCCTTCTCTGACTTTATCTATGCCATAATCTTCGAGGAGTTGGGGTGGTTTGGTGCTGCCTTCGTAGCATTGCTCTATATCTCACTTCTCTTCAGAACGGGCTATATAGCACGACGTTGCCAGAACACCTTCCCTGCCTATCTTGCTATGGGATTGGCTATACTCATTGTGGTGCAGGCTATGTTTAATATGTGTGTGGCTGTTGGACTTGCCCCTGTTACGGGACAGCCGTTGCCTCTTATCAGTAAGGGTGGTACATCGTCCATCATCAACTGTATATACATAGGCGTAATACTCAGTATCAGCCGTACGGCTAAGAAACGTGAAGAAACCGCATATAACTAACTAACGACATTATATATATTATGACTGAACCAAGAATCATCATCAGTGGCGGCGGTACGGGAGGTCACATCTTCCCAGCCGTAAGTATAGCCAATGCTGTTAAGGCAAAATGTCCAGACGCCAAGATTCTCTTCATCGGAGCCGAAGGACGTATGGAGATGACCCGTGTGCCTGAGGCAGGATACGAGATAAAAGGGTTGCCTGTGCGTGGTTTGATACGTCCGCTGTGGAGCCCTAAGAATATCGGTGTGATGATTGATTTCTTCCTCAGTCGCCATAAAGTAAAGAGAATAATCAAAAGTTTTAAGCCACAGGTGGCAGTAGGCGTAGGTGGGTACGCCTCTGCCCCTACGCTTAATGCTGCAGCAGCTATGGGCATACCTTGCCTTATTCAGGAACAGAACTCCTATGCTGGTGTCACCAATCGTTCTCTTGCTAAGAAGGCTGCCAAGATATGTGTGGCATACGATGAAATGGAGCGTTTCTTTCCTGCCGACCGTATCATAAAGACTGGCAACCCTGTTCGTCAGGCACTGCTTGCCAACACCATGACTAAGGCCGAGGCAAGAGAGGCTATGGGTTTACAAAAGGACTTGCCTACGATACTTGTCATAGGTGGTTCGTTAGGTGCTCGCACCATCAACAACTCTATTGCTGCAGGTATTCAGAGATTTGAACAGGCAGGCATACAAGTAGTGTGGCAGACGGGTAAGTTCTATGCTGAAGAATGTGAGCGCAAGGCTAAGGAAGCCAACGCCAAGATAGTACGACCTCAGGCTTTCATCTCTGATATGGCAACGGCTTACAAGGCTGCCGACATAGTGATAAGTCGTGCTGGCGCTTCAAGTATCAGTGAACTCTGTCTGCTTGGCAAGGCATCAATACTCGTACCATCGCCTAATGTGGCTGAAGACCACCAGACGAAGAATGCCCGTGCGCTCTCCGATAAGGGTGCTGCAGTGTTTGTACCAGACAACCAGGCTGAGCGCACTCTCGTTGAGGAAGCTGTGGCACTGGTGTCTAATGCTACTGCGATAGAGAAGTTAGAACAAGAGGTAAAAAAACTTGCTCTTCCTGATAGCGCAGATATCATTGCTGATGAAGTGCTTAAACTGGTAAAAAACTCTTGAATTTTTCAACTATATGAAATCAGTATATTTTGTTGGTGCAGGTGGCATAGGAATGAGTGCCATAGCCCGTTATTTCTTACGTCAGGGCAAGGTAGTTGCTGGATATGACAAGACCCCCTCAAAGCTCACAGAAGCTTTGGAGAAAGAGGGTATGTTGATACATTACGACGAGGATGTGGAGAAAATTCCTCAGGCTTGTCGCGACCCTAAGGAGACACTCGTAATCTATACCCCCGCCATCCCTGCTGAACACAAGGAGTTACAATTCTTCCGCAACGGAGGTTTTGATATCCAGAAACGTGCCCAGGTGCTTGGTACTCTCACTAAGGAGCATAAGGGACTCTGCGTGGCTGGTACTCACGGCAAGACCACTACCTCCACCATGTGTGCACACATCATGCACCAGTCTTCTAAGGATTGTAATGCTTTCCTTGGTGGCATATCCAAGAACTATGGCACCAACTACATATTGAGTGACAATTCTGACTATGTGGTGATTGAGGCAGACGAGTTCGACCGCAGTTTTCACTGGCTTCGTCCTTGGATGACGGTTATCACCAGCTCCGACCCCGACCACCTCGATATCTATGGCACCAAGGAGGCTTATCTTGAGTCTTTCCGCCATTATACCACACTCATACAGCCAGGTGGTGCACTCATCATCCATACTGGTTTGGAGATGAAACCCGATGTGGCTGAGGGCGTTCGCACTTACACCTACGGCATCGACGGCGGCGACTTCCATGCTGAGAATATCAAGATTGAGAAGGGTGAGATAACATTCGATTTCATTTCACCAATAGAGAATGTTAAAGGCGTGCGTCTGGGGCAGCCAGTACCTATCAACATCGACAACGGCATCGGTGCTATGGCAATGGCACAGTTGAATGGTTGCACAGCCGACGAACTTCGTAAGGGTATGGAGACCTATGCAGGTGTTGACCGTCGTTTCGATTTCTCTCTGCGCACAGAGAAGCATGTGGTGCTCTCTGACTATGCTCACCATCCTAAGGAGATATACCAGAGTGCTAAGAGCATGAAGCAGGTGTATCACGACCGTCATATCACTGCCATCTTCCAGCCTCACCTCTATACTCGCACCCGTGATTTCTACAAGGATTTCGCCGATGCTCTGTCACAGCTCGATGAGGTGATTCTCTGCGATATCTACCCTGCCCGTGAACAGCCTATTCCTGGCGTCACCTCGCAGTTGATATACGACCGTCTCGCACCTGGTGTCGAGAAGTCTATGATAAAGAAGGATGAGGTTCTCGACCTTGTTCGCAAGCGTGATTTCGATGTGCTCATCATCTTGGGCGCAGGCGATTTGGATAATTATGTACCTGAAATAACGAAGATCATTGAGTCTAAACATTAACTGGAAAAGAACGTTGCTTGTGGCATTCGATTTGGTAATAGCCTGTTACCTCTTCATGGCCATCACCTCGTGGAACAAACCCACCGAGAAGGCAACGCTGTGCACTAAGGTCGTCATCAACATAGCCGACGACAACGTCAATGGATTCCTCAATTCTGAGGAGGTGAAGACCCTGCTCATGAAGAAGGGTGTGTATCCGCTCAAGCAGCGCATCGCCGACATCAATCCGCGTAAGGTGGAGGGGCAGTTGGTGGGTATGCCTTTCGTCAAGACTGCCCAGTGTTACATCTCCACTGAGGGACATGTCTTCATTACCGTTACTCAGAATGTGCCTATCGCCCGTGTCAAGAGCAATAAGGGTGAGGACTATTACGTTGATGCCAATGGCGGTGTGATGCCTAACTCGCAATACACCAGCGACATGATTATTGTTACGGGCAACGTGAGTCGCAACTATGCCAACCACTATCTTGCTCCACTTGCACAGACCATTATGGATGATGACCTCTGGCGCAACCAGATAGAGCAGATAAACATTCTGCCTGACTATTCCGTAGAACTCGTGCCTCGTGTCGGCGACCATATCATCAACATAGGCGAACTGCCTTCTGCTAATACCGATGCAGCACGCAATACGCGCATTAGGGAGTATGTTGAAAAACAACTTCAGCGACTGGAGTCATTCTATCGTTTCGGACTCGTTCATGCAGGTTGGAACAAATATGAATATATCTCACTCGAATATACCAATCAGATAGTGTGTCGTAAAAGAGAATAAAACAATCTTAAAAATCGTTACACATTACTTATATAACGTCTCTTTTTTTGTAAATTTGCATTATTTAGAAAACTACCCACTGTAATAATACTATATATAACTTATGCCAGCAAAGAATTTTATCGTAGCCATCGAACTTGGCTCAACAAAGATTAAGGGTATCGCAGGTCAGAAGAAGTCTGACGGGCGAATCGATGTGCTTGCCGTAGTTACCGAAGACGCCACCCAGTGTATTAGGAAGGGTGTGGTGTATAACATCGACAAGACAGTACAGTGTATCACTAATATCATTCAGCGTTTGCGCACGCAGCTGAAGTCGGGCATTAAGCATGTGTATATTGGAGTGGGTGGCCAGTCAATACACTCTGACCTCAACACTATCACTAAGGAACTGGGCGATGAGATGCCTGTTACCCAGCAGCTCATTGTTGACATGATGGATCAGAACCGTTCTATGGAGTATCCTGAACAGGAGATTCTTGACGTAGAGGTGCAGGAGTATCGTGCTGACAATCTGATGCAGACAGAGCCTGTAGGCATACAGTGCCAGCGTCTTGACGGCAATTTCCTTAATATCCTTCAGAGCAAGCGTCATTATCAGAAACTCAACACTTGTTTTGAGATAGCAGGCGTAAAGATTGCTGAGCTCTATCTTGCTCCGTTTGCTTTGGCTGATGCTGTGCTCACACCAGTTGAGAAGCGTAGCGGTTGTGTGCTCGTTGACCTTGGTGCCGACACCACTACCGTTATGGTGTTCCATAAGAATATCATTCGTCACCTTGCTGTTATACCTCTTGGTGGCAACAATATCACTAAGGATATCTGCTCTCTTCAGGTTGAGGAACCAGAGGCTGAGAAACTGAAGCTGCATTATGCTTCAGCCTACACCGAGCCTGCTGACATCGACCCAACACTGAAGTACGACCTCGACTACGAACGTAAGGTGGAGAGTTCTCGCTTTATCGACATCGTTGAGGCTCGTGTTCAGGAGATTATCGCTAACGTGTGGAATCAGGTTTCACAGGAGTATCAGGACAAACTGCTTGGTGGCATCGTTCTCACTGGTGGTGGTTCTAATCTCAAGAATATTGACCTCGCCTTCACTAAGCAGACAGGTGTCGAGAAGGTGCGCATAGCTAAGTTCGTAACCTCTACCATCAGTTCGTCTAATCCTTCTATCACAGCTCACGACGGCACCATGAATACCGTCCTCGGACTTCTTGCCAAGGGCGACCAGAACTGTTGGATGCCTGAGGAGCAGAAACCTCAGAATCTCTTTGACGAGAATGGCGAGTCTGTTGCTCCTGGCGTAGCACCAGCAGGTGGTGTATTGCAGCCTGAGGTTGCACCAGGTGCATCACAGCAGACTATCGTTCCTCGTGACCCTAACACCCTGCCTCCAGGTGCAGTGCAGTCTATGGCTGAGATTGAGGCTGCCAAGTCTCTCGCTGCTGCTAAGGCTGAGCTTGAGGCTGAGAAGATTCGCCTTGAAGAGGAGGAGCGCAAGCGTCAGGAGGCTGAGGAGAAGAAGAAGCCAGGCTTCGGCTCTAAGGTTATCAAGTGGCTTTCATCATTCACTGATGAGGAATAATAATAGTCTTTTAACCCATAAATCACATTCGCAACTATGTTAGATATAGATAACAACAATATACTTGATTTCGGTCAGACCGCAGTTCAAGAGAAGAGTATTATTAAGGTCATCGGTGTAGGTGGTGGCGGTGGCAATGCTGTCAACCACATGTATCGTGAGGGCATTCACGATGTGTCTTTCGTGCTTTGCAACACTGATGCTCAGGCACTCAACGATTCTCCTATCCCTGTTCATCTTCAGCTTGGTAGTGAGGGACTCGGTGCTGGCAACCGTCCTGAGAAGGCTCGTGAGGCTGCAGAGGAGAGCATTGAGGATGTTCGTCACATGCTCGACGACGGCACCAAGATGGCATTTATCACCGCTGGTATGGGTGGTGGCACAGGCACTGGTGCTGCTCCTGTCATAGCTCGTGAGTCTAAGGCTATGGATATCCTCACCGTAGGTATCGTGACCATTCCTTTCAAGTTTGAGGGTTCAAAGAAGATTACCCAGGCACTCGATGGTGTTGAGGAGATGGCTAAGAATGTTGATGCCCTCCTCGTTATCAACAACGAGCGTCTGCGTCAGATATATTCCGACCTCTCCGTCAACGAGGCGTTTGCTAAGGCTGACGACACCCTCTCTGTGGCTGCTAAGTCTATTGCCGAGATTATCACCGTACATGGTAAGATTAACCTCGACTTCAACGATGTTAAGACAGTCCTCAAAGATGGTGGTGTGGCTATCATGTCAACAGGTTACGGCGAGGGCGACGGACGTGTTAAGCAGGCTATCGACGATGCCCTCAACTCTCCGTTGCTCAATGATAACGACGTCTTCAATTCTAAGAAGATTCTCCTTTCATTCACTCATTCTGACGATGTCAACCATAAGGGACTCATGATGGATGAGATGAATGAAATCAATGACTTCATGGAGAAGTTCTCTAACTTCGAGCTCAAGTGGGGTATAGCTAACGACCCTACACTGGGTGATAAGGTTAAGGTGACCATCCTTGCTACTGGCTTCGGACTGGCTGACATCGACGAGGCACTTGCTGAGCGTCAGCAGAAGCGCACCGCCGAGGATATGGCTCGTCTGGCTGAGAAGGAAGAGCGTGAGCGCCTCGAGCGTGAGCGTATGGAGCGCTACTATGGTACTGACGGCAGCAACCGTCCTGCTAAGCGTCGTGCTAACTGTTTCCTCTTCAAGGCTGAGGACCTTGACAACGAAGACCTCATCCTTGCCATAGAGAATAACACCACTTACGGTCGCACACGTCAGCAGCTCGAGAACCTCAACCATCTCTCTGTCTCTGCACGTAAGACAGCCGTTGAGGCACCAGCTTCTTCGTCTAACACTTCTGCACCTGCAGAGGGTGTTATAAGTTTTGCATAGTGAACTGGCAGACTCTGATAAGCAACAAGCGACTCGGACAGGAGTTGCGCCACACGGAGCGTCATGACGACCGCTCTGAGTTTAAGCGTGACTACGACCGCTTGATATTCTCAGCTCCTTTCCGTCGATTACAGAATAAGACTCAGGTATTTCCCTTACCTGGGTCTATCTTCGTTCATAACCGTCTTACCCATTCCCTTGAGGTGGCAAGCGTAGGCATGTCGCTGGGCAACGATGTGGCTCGCGATGTCATACGTCGTAACCCTGAGTTGGCTGGCACGCTGGTCGAGGAACTCGGCACCATAGTGTCCAGTGCCTGTCTGGCTCACGATTTGGGTAATCCTCCCTTCGGCCATTCAGGCGAGAAAGCCATCCAGACCTTCTTCTCTGAGGGCGCAGGCACAGATTTGAGGGGCAGACTGCCTGACGATGTGTGGAACGACCTCATCCATTTCGAGGGCAATGCCAATGCCTTCCGCATCCTTACCCACCGTTTCAGTGGCAGACGCGAAGGTGGCTTTGCTATGACCTATTCCACCCTTGCCTCCATTGTCAAGTATCCCTACTCATCATCATGCATAGAGCAGGTAGGCAAGGAGAAATTCGGTTTCTTCACCTCTGAGGCAGCCACCTATCAGAAGATAGCCAACGAGCTTGGCATCCCTCCTGCAAGTGACATTCTCTCTGGGGATGGGGGTAGGCTTTGTTACGTCCGCCATCCGCTGGTTTACCTTGTTGAGGCAGCCGACGATATCTGTTATGAGATAATGGATATTGAGGATGCCCACAAACTCCGCATACTCTCCAACGAGGAAACACGCGACCTCTTGCTTGCCTTCTTCGATGATGATGTGAAGCAGGAGATACTCGAGCGCATAGAGAAAGAGCGCATCACCGACGAGAATGAGCAGGTGGTCTATATGCGCGCCAGCGTCATCGGCAAACTCGAGAATGAGTGCGTCGATGCCTTCCTTGCCAATGAGGAGGCTATCATGCAGGGCACTTTCCAGGGTTCGCTCATCAAGCATATCAGAGAGCGCCAGCGCAATGCTTACAAGCGTTGCACCGAGGTGGCATACGGCAAGATATACCACTCCAAACCAGTGCTCGACATCGAACTCGGTGGTTACCACATTATGGAAACCGTTATGCATCGCATGATGGAGGCAATAGTCAATCCTGACCGTTTCTATTCGCAGCAGCTTCTGCGTCGCGTCAGCAGTCAGTATGAAATCAACGCTCCTGACCTTCCTACTCGCGTCATGGCTGTCATCGACTTCATCTCAGGCATGACCGATGTCTTCGCCCTCGATTTCTATCAGAAGATTAACGGCACCTCCCTGCCGATAGTTTAATTAGGAATTAGAAATTGGGAATTAGGAATTAGTAATTTTCATTCTTCATTCCTCATTATCTTTTCTTGATTAACAAAAACATTAAAAACTCCATTTCTGAGATAGAAACTCTATCGAGTTCTTAACGCTATCAGCAATAATCCTGCTTGTAAGCAAGCTTCCAGACAGTCTTATCACTGATATCGTTACCCTTTCAGGGATTTCTATCTCATCATGGAAAAACCCCACTCTTTGAGTGGAAAAAACAATACTCGCATGGCGAGTAC
>JAEEVS010000018.1:0-20604 GCA_016290975.1 Prevotella sp.
AAGGTTGGATACGCGTTACTCACCCGTGCGCCGGTCGCCGACAAGGAAAGCAAGCTTTCCTCTCGCTGCCCCTCGACTTGCATGTGTTAAGCCTGTAGCTAGCGTTCATCCTGAGCCAGGATCAAACTCTACATTGTAAAGTATTTCTTAATTGTCTGATTCAGGGAATGAATGCTGTTATCCAGAGTAGATTTAAAAAAGAATTGATGGTTGACTAAAAACTTCTTGTTTCTTCACCCATGTACATATAACTTCATATAAATATAAAGAATATACGTACAAGCTTCTCGTACTACTACTTTTCCTGTTTATTGTAACTCTGTCAAAGAACTCTTTCTTTTGTGCCTCAAACACCCATTTTTTGAGCGGAAGCGAGTGCAAAGGTACGCACTTTTTGGAAATCTCACAAACAAAAAGCAAACTTTTTTCATATTTTAACAGCATTTTCTGAAAAAAATAGTACTTTTGCTGCAAATTTAACCTCCTAGATATTATTTATGGCTGGAATTTATGTTCACATACCCTTTTGTAAGAGCCGTTGTGTGTATTGTGGCTTCTATTCTACAACAGGGAAAACTGACTTGCAAGAAAGATACGCAAAGGCTGTCATGAGGGAGTTGGACTTAAGAGCATACTATATAAATAATGTACGGGTACATACTATGTATATAGGCGGTGGCACACCGTCATATATGCGAACACACTTGCTGACAAATATAATAAATGCAATCAAAAAGAAACAGGGCATTGAGGAGGGCGATATAGAAGAGTTTACGATTGAGTGTAATCCTGATGATGTGACAGAAGAGTTTGCTAAGACGATAGTGGGGATGGGAGTAAACCGTGTTTCGTTAGGAGTGCAGAGTTTTTCAGATGAGAGATTACGTTTTTTGAGAAGACGACACAATGCCGCACAGGCAGCCATTGGCGTACAGACATTACGCAGACATGGGATAAGGAATATCAGCATAGACTTGATGTTTGGTTTTCCTGACGAGACATTAAGCGAGTGGCAGAAGGATATAAGAAGAGCTATTGAGTTGGATGTAGAACATATATCAGCTTATTCACTGATGTATGAGGAAGGCACCCCACTCTACCGTATGCTGGCAGAAGGAAAGGTGAAGGAATGCGACGAGGCACTTAGCACGAAAATGTATGATGTGCTGATGGAAATGCTGGAAAAGGCAGGTTATGAGCATTACGAAATAAGCAACTTTGCGAAGACAGGCTATCGTTCCAAGCATAACTCCAGCTATTGGAACAACAGCATATACCTGGGACTGGGTGCTGCTGCACACTCATACAACAGAAAGAGCCGACAATGGAATATCGGCGATATAGAGAAGTATATCGAGACAATAGAGAATGGGGAGATACCTGCAGAGAAGGAACTTATAGACCCTGCTACGCATTATAATGACACGATAACGACGGTGCTGAGAACAAAGGAAGGCATTGACATAACGAAAGTCGAGGAGCCATACAAATCATATCTGCTTAAGAATGCAGAAAAAGCAATCGCCAGTGGCAATCTGCAAATAAAGGGTGAAAGGATAAGTCTGACGCGACAAGGACTTTACATCAGCGATAGTATAATGGCAGATTTGATATGGATTTAATAGCATAAGGGATACAAAAAAGCCGCACTGGTGATGTGATGAAAACTCCGAGTATAGAAGAATAAGGTGCTCCATGCCTTTGTAATCCACCGGTCTCGCGACTTTTATTGTGGCCCGCCATTAACAACTGGAAGCGTCCCTCGGTATTTCCTGTAATTGATGAGTATCCCTATCTAACCAGTACGACCGAGTGCAAAGGTACAAAAAATAGTTCATAGTTTACAGTTCATAGTTCATAGTTTTGTCTGATTTAAACTTTTTTTGTACTTTTGCAGGCGAATTTATACAAACAACAAAATCAATGGCATTTATCCAGACAAACAACATCAAGGGTGATATCTTCGGAGGTATCACCGCAGGCATAGTAGCATTGCCGCTCGCCCTCGCATTCGGCATTCAGGCTTTTGGCGGTATCAACGACCCTGCAGCTGCATCTATGGGAGCGCTTGCAGGACTTGTAGGCGCTACGCTGTTAGGTTTCTTCGCTGCACTCTTTGGCGGAACACATTCACAAATCAGCGGACCGACGGGTCCGATGACCGTAGTAACAGCCAGCATAGTGAGTGCTGCATGGACAGCCTCATCAGGCAATTTCTCGGCAGTAATAATCGCAATGGCGATGGCAGGAATATTCTGTGGACTATTCCAGATACTCTTTGGTATAATAAGAATAGGTAAGTATGTGCGCTATATCCCCTACCCTGTACTGTCAGGATTCATGAGCGGTATTGGCGTTATCATCATACTGCAACAGATATACCCACTCATAGGCAAGAAATCGCCTGTCAGCACACTCGACATGCTACTTAATTTCCCTAGTGCATGTGCCGACAACGTAAGCATTATGGCACTTCTGCTCGGGCTCGGCACCATTGCCTTAATAGTATGCGTACCGCGCCTGACGAAGAAAGTACCAGCAACCCTCGTTGCGCTTATCGTGATGACCATCATCAGCATACTCTGCTCTTTTGACGCTGCCCTCACCATCGGCGAGATACCAGCAGGCCTGCCCATGCCATTCTTTGCAAAAGACGGTATCGACCTCAGCGGTATCGACTGGATGCAGACTATCGAGGCATCGCTCATCCCTGGTCTCACGCTTGCTGGCCTGGGTTCGATTGACACCCTGCTCACATCAATCGTAGCCGACAATATAACGAAGACCAAGCACGACTCCAACCAGGAGCTGATAGGTCAGGGCATAGGCAATGCTGTGGCTGGCCTGTTCTGCGGCATAGCTGGTGCAGGAGCTACCATGCGTACCGTAGTAAACGTGAAGTCAGGCGGCAGAACGCAGATATCGGGGATGGTTCATGCCCTCTTCCTCCTTGCCATACTCTTAGGCTTAGGCAGTCTGGTGAAGTATGTTCCCCTGTCAGTTCTGGCAGGCATCCTTATCACCGTAGGTTGGGGTATCATAGACTTCCGCGGGTTCAAGGATATCACTCGCATACCTAAAGCTGACGCATTCGTTCTCATCGTGGTATTCCTCACCACCGTATTCGTGGATCTGCTCACTGCAGTAGGCATCGGTATGGTTATAGCCTGCGTATTGTTCATGAAACGTGCCGGAGATCTTGCTGAACAGCAGTATGAAGGTGGCGTTTTGACCGATGGATTCGATAAAAATACGCCTTGGGAAGACGAGAGCGGTGTGACAGAAGAGATGAAGAAGCACATCTACATACAGCGTCTTGAAGGTCCTGTATTCTTTGGTTCTATAACTGGCTTCAACAGGGTGATGCACGATGTGCCAGAGGGTATCAACACCGTTATCATTCGAATGAAGCGAGTAAACTTCATGGACCAGTCAGGCGCTTACGCTATGGAGAGTGCTGTAAAGGATTTGCAGGCAAAAGGCATAGAGGTGCTGATGACCATTATACAGCCTCAACCCAGCTACATCATGCACAAAATGCATCTCATACCTATGGTAGTGGCTGAAGATAAAACCTTCGAGACCTTCGAAGCATGCATAGAATACCTTAAGACAGTTCACAATTCATAGTTCACAGTTCATAGTTGAATCTCACTACATTAGCAAATAGACTAACGCAATATGACAGGCAGGAGGCACGCAGCATTGTGCGCCTCCTGCTTAGCGATTGTCTTAACCTCAGTTTTAACGACATATGTAGTGGGGCACTCGACAGACTATCGCCATCTGAGACTGAACGTCTGGAGCAACTGATGCATCGTTTAGAGAATGGCGAACCCGTGCAATACGTTACAGGTAAGGCAACATTCTATGGTAGGGAATATAATGTAGCACCTGGTGTGCTGATACCCCGTCCTGAGACCGAGACACTCATTGATGCCGTATTGCAATATTGCAAACTGAACGATGCGCCCCACCATGCCATACTCGACATAGGCACTGGAAGCGGATGCATAGCCATAACACTGGCAAAGGAACTGCCAGGAGCTGATGTTAAGGCATGGGATATAAGCAACGAAGCCTTGGCAATGGCCCAAGCAAATGCTAAGAATCTTGATGCCAACGTTGCGTTCCAACATCAAGACGCACTTACCCCACCTGCTGACACATTATTATATGATATCATCGTATCCAATCCACCATACATCTGCCAACAGGAGGCTGAGAGCATGGAAGGAAATGTGCTCGACCATGAACCGCATCTTGCTCTCTTTGTGCCAGATAATGATCCACTGCTGTTTTATTGTGCCATCACACTTTATGCAGAAAAAGCACTACGTAGCAACGGTATTATAGCATTTGAGATCAACCCAATTTACTCCAAGCAAACTCAGGAACTCCTTTCCACCCACTCCTTTCACGATGTCAAGATTATCAACGATGAGTATGGCAAGGAAAGAATACTAACCGCCATAAAAAACTGATTAAAGAATTTGTGCATTTGTTAATTTTATTAAACAAACGCACGTTTCTCTATAGAAATATGGAACAATTTGTCGCCTGTTAGAACAAAACGTAGTACCTTTGTGACACCTTTTACGGAAATATAGGTGTAAAGATATGATTAAAGATTTTAACAGGATTGCCATCATGGCTGGTGAGAAGGACATCACCTTCACCAAGCTTATTCACAACGTCACAGCTGTTGCTAACCATCTTCCTATAAAACAGGGAGAGAAGTGTATCATCTTCAGCGAAAACCGCGAAGAATGGATATATTCTGTTTTTGCTATCTGGCAGAAGCGCAGTATAGTTGTGCCTGTGGATGCTACCTCTACCGTTTCAGACCTTGCCTATATACTCAACGACTGTACACCGGAATGTATCATCGTATCAGCAAACTGCCTTGACACAGCAGAGAAAGCCATCAAAGAAGCTGATGCGAAGACCAAGGTGGTGAGCATTGAGGACTTTGCAAAGTTCTGCAAGGAGGATGCTGACATAAGCGCAGAAAACTACGAACCAGACCAGCAGACTATAGCCCTGATAGTATATACCTCAGGTACTACAGGTTCACCTAAGGGTGTAATGCTCACTTTCAGTAATCTGTTTGCAAACATCCGTGGTGTGTCCGAAGAGGTAAAAATCTTTAATATCGAGCGTCGTACACTAATACTCCTTCCACTCCACCACATACTGCCACTTATGGGCACCGTCATAGCACCAATACTCAATGGCGGTGGTGTGGCAATCTGTCCAAGTCTGTCAGGACCTGACATCATGCAGACCCTCTGCCGAGGACAGATAGCCATCTTCGTTGGTGTGCCTCGTCTGTGGCAAACCCTCTATAGTGGTATAAAGAAGAAGATAGATGAGAAGTGGATTACGCGTGCTCTGTTTAATCTGTGTAAGAAAGCCAACAGTCGCACACTTTCGCGCATTATATTCAAGAGCGTACACCAGAAGATGGGTGGACACCTTGACTTCTGCGTAAGCGGTGGTGCAGCCTTAGACACAGAGATAGGCGAAGGACTTCGCACCCTCGGTCTTGACGTGCTTGAGGGATATGGCATGACTGAGACAGCACCAATCATTGCCTTTACCCGTCCTGATGACATCATACCAGGTTGTGTGGGACTGCCTCTGCCATCAGTGGAGTGTAAGATAGTCAACGGCGAACTCTGCGCCAAGGGTCCTAACGTGATGGTAGGCTACTACAACCGTCCGAAGGAAACAGCAGACGTGATAGATGCCGATGGATTCATACATACAGGCGACCTTGCGCGTATAGACGAGAAGGGACGAGTATATATCACAGGTAGAAGCAAGGAGATAATAGTGCTTTCAAACGGCAAGAACGTACAACCTGCCGAGATAGAGTTCCAGCTCGAGAAGTATGACGACCTTATAAAAGAGGTTGCCGTAACAGAGAAGAACGATATGCTGTGGGCTATCATAGTGCCACAAAACGCCAATATCACTGAAGATGAGCTGAAGACCAAGGTGGTGCAGCCATACAACAAGACTGTTGAGAACTACAAGAAGATAATGAATATCTTCATCTACAACGGCGAGTTGCCACGCACCAAACTGGACAAACTACAGCGATTCAAACTCAAAGATATTATTAACGGGAACGAGAACGGACTCCGCGAAGCGCCTGAGCACCAACAGGAGCGCAAGAACGATAACGATAATGTTGCTCCAGTCAATGACTGCAGCGAGGAGTTCCGCATCATTAAGGAGTATATCGAGTCAGAGAAGAAGGTGACTGTCAAGCCTACCGACCATATAGAGACCGACCTGGCATTCGATTCGCTCGACCGTGTGAGTCTGCAGGGCTTCATAGAGCAGACCTTCGGCATGACCATCAATGCCGACACTATGGCTGACTTCAAGGATATCCGTTCACTTGCTGAGATAGTTGCCAAAGGACAGACACGCCGAGAGGTGGAGAAGATAGACTGGCATAAGATACTGACCTGCGAAGAAGAAACGGCTATGCCTACGAAACGTGAGCGAGCTCACTACGAAAACGAAAACCTGAAACTGCCTACTGCAAGTTTCACTCACACTCTGTATGAGGGAATGTTCAAGATGTTCTTCAAGACCTACAACCGCATGACGATAAAGGGCACAGAGAACATTCCTGCCAACGGTCCGTTTATCCTTGCCCCTAACCATCAGAGTTACCTAGATGCTCCTATCGCCATGGCTGGTGTGCCTAAGAATCAGATTAACGATATCTATTTCTATGCCACAGAGGAGCATGTGCAAGGCAAGTTCCTGCGATTTATGGCTAACCGCCACAACATCATACTTATGGAGAATCGTAATCTGAAGAACTCCATTCTGAAACTTTCCAAGGTGCTTCGTCAGGGAAAGAGCATCATGATATTCCCTGAGGGAACACGAACTTTCTCCGGTGAAATGGGCGATTTTAAGAAAACATTCGCTATTCTTGCTAAGGAACTCAACGTACCTATCGTACCTGTACGCATCACAGGAGCATATCGTATGCTGAAGCGTGGCACACGATTCATTCAGCCTTGTCACATACAGGTGGAGTATCTGCCAGAAGTAAGACCTAACGAGACGCTCACCTATGACGAAATAGCACAAATTGTGAAATCAAGAATCCAGGGCGAAGCATAATTCTGTTCACAGTTTCATTTTTTCATTCTTCATTCTTCATTACTAATTGGGCTTACCACTTAAATACGAACAGGGCAACACTTGGACCCACCTCTTAGGAGCGGTCTTCGCACTATCCAGCATCTGGATGGTGTGGCCTGCTGTGCATCAGGGGTGGCAAATGGCTTTTGGTGTCATCTTCTTTATTGTGGGTATGTTTCTCATGTTTCTCAGCAGCACTATCTACCACTGGGTGCATCCAGGCATAGCCAAGGATGTGCTCCGCAAGCTCGACCACATCAGCATCTACGTCATGATAGCCTGTTCCTACACTCCCATCTGCGTGGGCGTGGTAGGCGGATGGATAGGCTGGACGGTCTTCGGAGTGCAATGGGCAGCTGTCATCGGCGGCACCTTTTATAAAATCTTCGCCTTGGGCAAATACCCCAAACTGTCCCTTGCTCTCTATCTCGTAATGGGATGGAGTGTGCTCTTGGTCATAGAGCCTGTCATGTCGCGTCTTTCCTGGCTTGCCATCAGTTTTCTTTTTGCTGAAGGACTGTTTTATACAGCTGGCACCTATTTCTTTGCTAACGACAAGAAGCTCCACTTTCATGCCATTTGGCATGTATTCGTGCTCCTTGGTGCCATCTCCCATTGGAGTGTAGTGCTCTGCCTTGTCAACGGAGTGTAGCCTTATATTAGCGAAAAAAAATGCGGAATAATGTCCTCATAGTGCCCGTCTTTCATGCGGAAGCCTTGGGGTATCACTCCTAACTGTGTGAAGCCCAAGCGCTTGTACAGGTGTAGGGCATGAGTGTTTGTTGCCACGACGGCATTAAACTGAAGAATGCGGAAGCCCAATTCGGCTCCTACCCTCAGGGAGTCCTTCACTAACATTTCTCCTATATGTTGCCCTCGTTTGCCCGTCTTTACTGCATAACTGGTGTTACAGATATGTACGCATCGCCCTACATTGTTGGGATGCAGTATGTATAGCCCTACTACCTCGCCAGTCTCACTATCCACTGCCACGCCTGTATAACTCTGCCCCATGAAGAAATCGTTGGCGGTCTGCTCAGTCAACTCTTCATCCTGCGGAAATGCTATGCCCTCAGCCACTACTTCATTCCATATATTCATTGCCTGAGCCTCGTCTTGGCTCTGATATTTCCTTATTGTTATCATTTTTCCTTCTTTACGTAATCAAACAGGTTGAGGGTGCCAGACTTCTGGGTTATGTCGAGGGCTGGCACGAATTCTTCCATTCGCGTCTTGCCTGATTTCTTGTTTACGTAGAAGTAGGTGAAGGAGCCTGTGTAGCTACGGAATATCACCTTGTATTCCGTCTCTGTCTCATCGCCCATCGCCACATACATGATGGAAGGATTTTCCTTGGCTGGGCTCCAGTCAAACTCCTTGTGGCAATAGTTGTTGATGCCCTCATAAGCAAGTTCGGGGGTAATCTTGGCAGTCTTTAGGCTGTCAGCCTTAGTTTCCTTTGCCTGCTTTGCATTGGCAGACTTAATAGTGTCTTGCGCTACAGGCTCAGAAGCCTGTGACTGTTCTGTCTTGCTCTTGTTGCAAGAGCTCACGATGGCAAGCATAACTGCCATTGAAAATAGAATCTTCTTCATGATATTTATTCGCTATAATTATGGTCAACCACTATCTCCACTCGCATATTAGGCACCAACGGCTGTATCTCGTCCTTGAGCTTGGCTACTAATGCAGGCTCGTCATGCACCGATAGGTCGGGCACCACATCTACGGAGACGTAGTTCTCCCCTTCGTCGTAGTAGAAGCCGTGCGCCTGCACTATCTCCTTGTGGCTGGTTATCACCTTCGACACTGCTGTCTGTATCTCTGTCCTGCGATTATCGCCAGTGGCTATGGCATACACCCCCACTGTCAAGATGATGTTGTGATGCTCTATCATGTGCATGGTTATCCTGCGCGTCAGCCCGTGTATCTCGTGAGCCGTCATGGTGTCAAGCACGTTGATGTGTATGGAGCCTATCTTCATGTCGGGACCGTAGTTGTGCAGTATCAGGTCATACACCCCGTGCACTCCCTCGAATGATGCCACCTCCCTCTTTATCTCGCCAGCCAGCTCGGCAGATATGCTGGTGCCCAGCAGTTCGTTTACGGGCGATACGAGCATCTCCACGCCAGCCTTCACTATGACGAGCGAAATCAGCACGCCCAGTATGCCGTCTATCGACACTCCCCAGAGCAGCATTATGCCAGCCGAGATGAGCGTGGCAAGCGTGATGACGGCATCAAACAGCGCGTCAGCCCCCGAGGCAGTCAGGGCGTCGCTGTTCAGCTGCTCGCCCTTGCGCTTCACGTACTGTCCCAATGCCAGTTTCACCCCAATAGCCACCACTATCACCACGAGCGTCGTGGCGGTGTAGGAAGGCTCCGTGGGGCTGAAAATCTTCTTTGCCGACTCTATGAGCGAGGTGATGCCGGCCGACAGCACTATTACGGCTATTATGATGGCGCTGAAATACTCTATGCGCCCATGACCGAATGGGTGCTCCCTGTCAGCAGGCTTAGCCGAGAGTTTCGTGCCCACTATGGTTATCACGCTCGAGAGCGCGTCGCTCAGGTTGTTTACCGCGTCCATCACTATAGCCACCGAACCCGCCAGCATGCCCACCGCCGCCTTAAAGCCTGCAAGCAACACGTTGGCTATTATGCCAACCCAACTGGTTCTTATTATTTGCGAATTACGATCCATTTCTCTTACCTTATTTATATATAAGCGAGGGCAAAGGTACAAATTATTTTTGAAAAAAGAGGTACAACCTGCGCGATTGTACCTCTTTTTGTTTATTTATGAATAATGTTTCTTAGAAATCTTCAATCTCTTTTCGGGGTGCAGAATTACGAAAAAAATATATCACAATACCTTTTTTCCGAAAAACTTTCATTTCTTTCATTACTTCTCCGCTCAGACACTATGTTTCTAACCCCAGATGCTATGCTTCTAAATAACAAACTAAGTTAGTTTGTTTATCAAAGTAGGTTAGTTTGTTTAACAAAGTAAGTTAGTTTGTTCAACAAAGTAAGTTAGTTTGTTCTATAAACTAAGCTGTTTTGTTAGATAAAAGCTTTGCCTCAAGCCTTAAAAGCAGGGCAAGGAAAGAGAGAAGCAAGGCTCTTTTTTCTCCAGATAATGTTTGGCTGTTCCAAATTTAAGCCGTACCTTTGCACCATTAAATAAAAAAAATCTATGACAAGACTATTCACTATTGCGGCGGTTACGATATACGCTGCCATCACGATTCAGGCACAGAAGATAGACACAAGACTGACAAGCCTGTTGCCATCAAAGAACGAGGCGATAAGTGCCAAGGGTTCATTACAGCCACATACCATCGACACGGCTTCGGTGAAGAAGCAGATAAACGTGGAGTTTAACACTGACTGCACGGTAAAGACTTTCAGTGCCATAGCGATGCTGAGGGAGGGAGCCGAGTGTCCTGCTGCCCAGCTTCAGGCACTGGGTGTGGAGATCGTGATGCAGATAGGCAGGATGCTGATACTCAACGTGCCTGCCGAGAGCCTGTTGGCGCTTGACGGTATAGACGAGATAGAGAGCGTGAATGCCGATAAGATGAACCACCTGATGAACTATTCGGGCAGAACGAAGAGCCATGTGGAAGAGGTAGCTACCCTGGAGGCAGCCCAGTCGCACAATCTGCCTCAGGCATATACGGGAAACGGCGTTATAGTGGGCATTGTAGATACAGGCATAGACTTTAACCATGCTGCCTTTCGCAAGGCTGACGGCACAACGCGAGTGAAGTTTGCCCAGGTGTACAGCGGCAAGAAGATACTGAAAACCACTACTGACGCCGCAGAGATAGCAACGCTGACTACCGACAATACGAAGATGTCACACGGAACCCATGTGGGCGGAACAGCAGCAGGCAGCATTGTCGAGGGCATAAACAACCAAGGAATGGCACCCGAGGCAGACCTTGCCTTGTGCGGAATGGGAGGAGAGGACACAAGTGACTCACAGCTACTCATAGCCATGATGAACATTTTCCAGTTTGCCGACAGCCAGGGCAAACCTTGCGTGATAAACTGCAGTATGGGTGACCTGATAGGCTTTCACGACGCTAAGTCGTCAGTAGTATTGAAAGGCCTCAGAGAATACTATAGCACAGACAGTAAAAAGAAGGGCAGAATAATTGTCTTATCATCGGGCAACAGTAGCGGACACCAGGCTGCCATACTTACAACAACACAGGCTGCAGGCACTGACGGATACTGCCTCAGAACAGTGCTGGGCGAGTCGGGACAGGGCAAGTATAACGAACAGACAGTTTTTGTATATGGCAAAGTAAACAACATGTTCTATAACACTGACGGAAGCGAGATAGACGCTGATGTGAAGGTGGTAGATGTGAATACAGGACAGATATACACACTTGAGCAGAAACCCTTGTATAACGGTGATGATGAAAGTAAGAAAATAACATCATTCCCAAAAGAGAAAGGCACACAGAACGGCAAGCAATATATACAGTTCATTCTGGCTGACACCTACCTGTTTCACGAGCCAAACCTAAAGCTTGCCTACTTTGTGAAGGATGCTCAGGGCAAGACACTAAGGGCTATAGAGGATAGACAGGCAGGAACAGCAGGATTCTTCTCTTGTGGCTTGGCAGGATATGCTGACGGACAGGACAACGGAGCCTTCAGCATTCACGTCTGTGGCGAAGAGGTGATAAGTGTCGGAGCTTACGTTTCGTGCTATGACTGGTACACTATAGAGAACCAACGTTTATACTATCCTGGTCAGGAGGAGAACGATAAAATCGCGTCTTTCTCTTCATGGGGCACAGACGATTATGGTAGCAGAAACTGCCCTGATGTGATAGCTCCAGGTGCTGAGGTGTACTCTGCATATAACTATTACGATGCCTCATACTTCACGGAGAGTGGCGAGATAAAGGCAAAGCCTGACGACCCTGCTGACCCAAACATACCGATAATGTATATAACCAATAAGGTGACTATGCCATCGACGGAGTTCAAGCACACCCAATACTACGGAATAATGCAGGGCACCTCGATGTCTGCGCCAAATACAACTGGTGTCATAGCCCTCTGGCTGCAGGCTAACCCCAAGCTTACCTATGCCGACGTGCGCTCTTTAATAAAGGAGACGAGCTATAATGACGACTATACCACCAACGTAGAGAAGATACCATCAAAGAACACCATACAGGCTGGTGCAGGCAAGATAAACGCCCTCGGCGGATTGCAGAAGATTACGGGCGTGACAGCCATAGAGACCGTGGGGGCTGACGGACAGCGTCAGGCTACCCCTGCCACTATGTACGGTGTCGGCGACGACGACTGCTACAACCTCCTCGGTCAGCGCGTCAGCAAGAATGCCAAGGGCATTGTAATCTATAAAGGTAAGGCGTATTTGAACAGATAACAAGGAAACAGTTAAACGCAACATGAAAAATATGAAGACATGGATGATAGCCGCCATCGTCACTCTCTGCGGCTGTGAAGTATTATTCTGCTCATGCAAGAGCAACAGTAAGGCAACAGAAACGAGTTATCCGCTCGTGGCTGGCACGCTGGAGGCTCCGCTGAAGCCCGACTCGGCTCCTGCCAAGGTGATGGAGGCAATGGAGAAGGCTGAGCGTTTTCACAGTTACGAGATAATGAGCGATACGGCACACGAACTATGCGTGGAAGCTATCGGCGAGGTGGACTCCACGCCCACCGAGGGCTACGGCATAGTGGTGGAGAAGGGGGCGACATCTACCTCGTTCCTCAACCTCAGCAACGCACGTCAGCCCAAGGCGCGATACGATGCCAAGACGGGCACCCTCTGGTTTGCCAACTGCGCCATGTGGGGCACGGGGGTGCAGGTGGAGCGCCTCTACCAGATACTCTTAGATAAAGATGACAAGGCTCATATAGCCCACACCATCGACACATACGACATTCAGCAGCAACTATGCCAGCGCCTGGGCTACAGCATAGAGGGAGAGCAAGTGACACTCTATGACAGCGGGCGCGAGATAGCACGCGCCACCAACACCGTCAGCGACATGGGCGGCTTCGACAGCGAGCAGCCCCTGTGGATAGGCGAACAGATACAGTATGACCTGAGCGGAAATGCTCCACTCCTGCTCATCACCCCAGGTGTGAAGTTCACCACAGGACTCGTGCTCACCTACGACGATATGCCCACACTCGCTGCTCCCCTCACCATATCCAAGGATGGCAAGGTGAGCATCAGCGAACTCAAAGAACATAAAAAGTAGAAAGCTGGGGAAGAAAACATTATATAATATGGTGTGTTTGTCAAGATTATTTTGTAATTTTGGATAGAATCGTAAACCTTTTGTTCTTTTGTCTCATGATTTTATGCTACCTTTGCACACATAATTATATTAGCATTACCCTATGGCAAAGATAACGGTTCAGAACACGGAAATAACGGTCTTGTCTCACAATGACAAGGACTATATATCTCTTACAGATATGGCTAATGGCAAACAAAGTTAAAGCCGTGCTGCCGACATCATTAAGAACTGGATTCGCACAAGATACACCATTGAGTTTCTTGGTACTTGGGAGATGATTCATAATCCCAATTTTAAAGTGGTCGAATTTGACCACTTTAGAATGCAGGCAGGTTTACCAAGTTTCGTCATGAGCGTGAGCGAGTGGATTGAGAAGACAAATGCCATTGGTATTATTGTAAAGAAGGGACGATATGGAGGAACGTATGCATTCAAGGATATTGCCTTTGAGTTTGGAACCGCCATTAGTGTAACCTTTAATGCCTATTATGACTGACAGGCTATATGCAAAATACTTATGGCTGATAAACACGGTCTATGAGGCTGGCAAGATTTCTTTCGAGGAGATTGCCAGCAAATGGGATAATGCGTATATCAATGATCTGCACCAGCCTTTGAAACTGCGAACTTTCCATAACCATCGAAATGCGATACTGATGCAGTTTGGTATTGTGATAGAATGCCAGCGGGGCTCTAACCTATATTACATTGACAATCCTGATGCGCTGGAGAATGATTCTATCAACCAATGGCTACTCGATTCCTTTGCTGTTAGCAATTTGTTGATGGATAACCGCTCTATCAGTGATAGGATTCTGTTGGAGGATGTGCCATCGGGTAGGTACTTCCTCGATATTATTACGTCTGCAATGCGTGATAATCGCCAAATGGTGATTGATTATGAGGATTTCTTTGGCAATACCATACAGGGGCTAAAGGTTAATCCTTATTTCATCAGACTGTTCAAACGGCGTTGGTATGTGATGGCTCTTGTAATGCCAAAGAAAGAGATTCACCGCTTTGGACTTGATCGTATCAAGCGCATAGAGGTCTTGGATTCCAAGTTCAACTATCCTAAAGATTTCTCGCCCCAAGATTATTATACAGATTATTATGGCGTTTTCCACGATGAAAAGCCCATGACAATACGTTTGAAGACCTATTGCGAGAAACCACATTATCTGCGTTCACTTCCTCTGCACCATAGCCAGCGTGAGATAGAGTCAAAAGCAGATTATACAATATTTGAATATAAGATAGCACCGACCTATGACTTCATTCAAGAAATTCTGAGTCATGGTAATCAGCTGGAAGTGCTCTCGCCAGACACCTTCCGTCAACAAATTAAGGTCATTATTCAAGAAATGCTCGATTTCTATGAATAATTTTCTCTGATATGCAATCATGTTGCATATTCATGCCATAACTTTGCCTAAAAAATGAAAGAGTTATGGCAAATAATGATGAACTTAAAAGATTGGGCGAAAGGTTCCCCAATAAGAATGTTGGTTGTGGCAATCCTGATGCGAAAATTTTGGTTGTCACACAAAGAGAAGGAAACGAAAATGTAGATTATGAGTATCTGAAAGAACTATTCAGAAATCTGCCAGATGCTGAAGATGTGAATATCGATGTACTCAAGTATTGTTACTACATAGTGTTTGACGAGAAATTGTTGAAAGACTCTTTCTTCGACAATTTCCAGGTAATACTATATTCATTCATTGATGGCAACCACCTGGATAAGCATGACCCTGCTAAGTTGTTTGAAATGAAATGGATGAGTGAGTGTACCGTTGAAGATGGAGCAACACAACGTTTGTTTGTAGCACACTCTAAAGCAGAAGACAATACCCCCGAAAGGCTCATGTTCTGCACATACCCCTTTGAAAAAGTTTCCTATGTTATTCAGAAATGCACAAAACTGTTGCTAAATTGGTTTCTATTATCCCAAAAAGAAGAAATATCAGAATAAAGACAGCATTATTCAAAAACAATTGCTATATTTGCAAGCGAATAATTAAAAACATATTATTATGAATAAATTAGAAACAATAAACGACATTGAGAAACGATTAGAGGAAATTTGGGGGAGCCAATATATGGAGAGTCTCCCATCATGGCTTAGGAAAAGAAGATATATGTATGCAGACCCAGACCTCGTTAGGACGCCTGATTTGCTAATCACAGGTATTAACCCATCCTTCAGAAAAGGTGAGAAAGAGCAACTTCTCGAATGGCATGGACCATCCAAGTACAATTTTAATCCTGAAGTATGGAGGGAAAATAAATTAAAAGCAGGCAAAAAAGGCGTAAGATGGGATACATATTTTGGACCAATGTACAAAATGTTATGTTGCGATAATATAAATCTTCTTGATAGATTTGATTATCTAGATATATTTCATTTCAGGGAGCAGGATCAATCAAAATTAGTTAAGGAAATATTACATAATGGCAAAAACAAAGAAGAAAATCAAGATGGGAAATGTTTTATTGCAGATGAGTTAAATCTTACTCAACATATAATAGAAGATATGATTCAGCCAAAATTGATACTCGTGAAAAATAAAGAATCGTGGGCATATTGGGGAAAACTAAAAGATGAAGGATTTATTTGGATGGGATATGATTTTGAAAAAATAAAAGATTATATCAATGGAGAATTAGAATTGTACAGAATAACAGGATTGCTGAATTCCGATAAAAGGATTGCACCAGAATTCAATTCTGACAATACTGCTTTAAAAGGATGCTATGTGTTGTTTGCAAAGCATATAAATCAATTTTTACCAAAAGAAAAACGTCCTACAGCGGAACTTCTAAATAATATACTTTCTGGCATCATTTAATTCGAATGAGAAACTCTCAACATTGGAACGCTCCTTTGAAGTCTGTACTAAAAGAACTCCTGAGTGAAAATAGGAAAACAGAGAATGCCGCACTAAAAGAGCTAAGACGGCGCTTTGTTGGACTAGACAAGAGGGAGCAGATATTGGTACTTATGCATCATTTGCGTCGAGAAAAATCTTATCGTGAATGGGCATACACACGATTACTTGATTTGTGGGATGAGTCTTTTGAGCCTGTCATATTAGGTTTGTGGGAGCAGCACCATGAGGAAAAATGCGCATGGGCTGTCATCAGACATTTTCCTCTTTCTTATGTTTTGGAACATAAAGAAGACTTAGCCGTTGGAAGAAATCGACCATTTGTGGTTAGACGATTGTGTGAAGACAGATCATACACTATTGATAGAGATAAACTTACCCCTTACGAATATATCTGGGTCCTCTCAACAACAGGGCGAGACATTACGACAGAAAGGGCATGGGGCATTCTCTTTGAAGCAACAAAAGAAGTCTGTCAGGCAAAAAATGTTATTGATTTCGGAGTGGGAGATACATTCTCCGTAAAGATAAACAAAATTTTGTATCATTTGGACAAAATGGATAAATCAGTCATTACGGACTCTTACAGAAATTGGTATCAATCGGCCATTGGAAGCATCACGGATACTCAGATATTGGATTGGTATAGGATTGCTAAACAATTGAAACTTGATGGAATTAGGCACCCTTACGATATTCTCGCAGACAAATTATTTATGCACTTGCCAGAGTTAGAGATGTTTATTGCAGGGAACAAATTCTCTATTCAGTAAATATCGAAAGGGAACTCAAAGAACATAAAAAGTAGAAAGCTGGGGAAGAAAACATTATATAATATGGTGTGTTTGTCAAGATTATTTTGTAATTTTGCACCTGAATATGCTATTGCGCATGAAATATGATGTTATCATAATAGGAAGCGGACTGGGTGGTTTGGAGTGTGCTATCACTCTGGGCAGGAAGGGCAAACGCGTGCTGGTGTTGGAACGGCAATTCCAGCCAGGAGGCTGTCTGCAGAGCTACAAGCGCAAGGGATGCTATCTGGACACAGGGCTACACTACGTAGGCGGACTGGACGAGGGACAGCCCCTGCACGATGCTTTCAAGGAACTGGGATTGCTCGATCTGCCTTGGCAGAGGCTCGACCCAAAGGGCTTTGACGAGATAACCATCATGGGCAAGACATACAAGTTTGCTCAGGGCTACGAGAACTTCGTCAACGAACTGGCTAAGGATTTTCCTGAGGAGCGCGAAGGATTGGAGAAATATGTGGAGATGCTGCAGACTACTGACGAGCTGTGGTTGCAACAGACTAACGCTTACGACTATCTCTGTTCCATCATACACAACAAACTGCTCATCAGCATCATAAGCGGAGCGAGCATAAAGATGGAACTGCGCAAGAAAACCCTGCCCCTCTTTACCTTTGCCCACGGAAACGGCAGTTTTATAGAAAGCAGCTGGCGACTGAAGGGCGAGGGCAATGTGATGATAAACCACATGCTCGAAGAGATTAAGGCGCTCGGAGGCGAAGTGATATGCAATGCCGATGTGACTGAGCTGAAGGAAGAAGACGGCAAGATAACCAAGGCAATATGCAGAGACGGCAGAGAGTTTGAAGGAGACATCTTTATATCTGATGCCCACCCATCGGTAACGGTAAATCTGGTGAAGGAGAGCAAGCTGATAAAGAAGATTTTCCGTATGCGAATGACTACGCTGAAGAACACTTGCGGAATGTTTACCCTGCAACTGAAACTGAAGCCAGAGGCTCTGCCCTACTTCAACCACAACAAGTTTGTATATGACACAGACGATGTGTGGGCAAACATAGCCGTGGAGCCTGAACAGCCAAAGGTGAAGGGAGTGCTGATAAGCTGTCCTGTGCCTACAGACGGAACGGACTTTGCCAACGTAATAGATATCCTGACTCCGATGAAATGGGAGTTTATTGAGCCTTGGGCTAACAAAACTCCTGGCAAACGAGGTGAGGACTATGTGGAGATGAAGAATAATGTCAGCAACCAGTGTCTTGACCTTGCCGAGCAGGTGATACCTGGACTGAGGGGCATGATAGACCACAGCTACACCTCTACCCCGCTGACCTACTACACCTACAACAACTCGCCCTATGGCAGTGCCTATGGTGTGCGTAAGGACTACAGCAATGTGCTTGGCACCATATTATCGCCCAAGACCCCAATACCAAACCTGTTCCTGACAGGACAGAGTCTGATGCTCCACGGACTGCATGGAGTGACTATGACGGCGAAGTTTACTTGCGAAGAAATCGCGAAAAATGATGAAATATTGAAATAAAAAGGAATATGAAAAAGATTGTATTTACGCTCTGCCTTATGCTCTGCACTTGCGTGGCATTCGGACAGACAGCAGAATTTAAGAAAGCAGTTGCCAAGTATGGCAACGTTAGTTCGCTCACAGCTACAGCCACTCGCACAGTACACAAGAGCGGCTCTACCAAGGACAAGGTAGTGGCAGGCTCTCTGCAAGTGAAGAAAGACGGAAAGGTGGCAATAGTAAACGGCAAAGACGCCCTGATAATGAATGGTAATGCATTCACCATGAAGAAAGGTCCACTGAAGGCAAAGACCAATGCAGCTACTGATACTCGCTACAAGACATTCCACGATGTGCTTGAGGCAATATTCAATGGTGGCAAGACCGACCTGTCAAAGAATGCTGACGTGAAGATGGCTAAGAGCGGTAGCAATGTGGTACTCACCATCACTCCTACATCAACCAAGAAACTGATGTTCCAGTCATTCATAATCACCATCGACGGCAAGGCACAGGAGATGCGCTCTATACGCCTGAACCAAAAGGGCGGAGCATATACCGAGTATGTGTTCTCAAACTACAAACTCGGAGCAACGGTTAACGATAAGCTGTTTAAGTAATTTAAGTCTTGCATAAGCTCAACTTTTTAGGAGTTAAAAGGAGTTAGAGGAGTTAATGTGGCTTCCAGCCACTTAGAAGTTAGAGACATATGATATGTTAGAAGATACTTGCAAGATAAGGGTAAAGTTCTCGGAGATTGACGCCATGCTCTGCGTGTGGCACGGCAACTACGTGAAGTATTTCGAGGACGGCAGGGAATCGTTTAACCGTCACTACCCAGGCATAGACTACCAGACGATGCTGGAGCACAACACACCTGCACCCATATACGACATACAGGTGAAGTGTCTGGCTCCACTCGGCTTGAACGACATCGCCGTGATTCACACCCGCTATGTGCACAAGCGTGGAGCACGTCTGGATTTTGAATATGAGATATACAGAGAGCGAGACAATGCCCTCTGCTGCAAAGGTAGCACTACCCAACTGTTCATTGATAAAGACGGCAACCAACTGCTTGACCTGCCCGATTTCTATGAAGCTTGGCTGGAGGAGCACTCCATAGCCTAAGCCTGTATAATGACTACACCCTCCTGCTTCATGCCATCCATCTTGATGGTGCAAGGATGAGGCAGACGAACGTGGCGAACATACTTAGTCTCGCTCACAGCAGGCAGAGAGTCAAGATACTGACGGTTGAGAATCTCGAGGGCTGCATTGCCATAACTGCTACGATTGTCAGCATTTACAGGGTTGCCCTCCTTATCGTGGTTTACGTCAATGGTGAAATAACCCACTCCCAAGGAAGTGAGATTCTGGAAGAAGTGAGTGCCCTGCGATGGGTCAACGAAATAGCTTGGCAGAATCTCTTCCACTATCAGTTTAGAGGCTGAGATGTGAGGCCACTTAACTGGCACACCGAGCCAGGAGTCGGAACTGCCCCACCTGCCTGGTCCTATCAAGATATAAGAAAGGTCAGCCTTCCCAGGGTCTTGCTTGCGCATATTGAGGAACTGATTGTTTATCTTCTCTATCTCCTCTGCCACGAAAGCATTGTTGGAAGCGCTATAGTCGCTGCCAACCTTCACATACACCACATCGCTGATGCCATCTATTATGCCGTGACCCAAAGAGTTATGGGAGCGCAGCAGGCATTCGGCATCACTAACCTGAAGCAGGTCTTCATCCAGTTCCTGCTTGGAATCGACTATAGGTCGTATCTGCAACAGATAGTAACAGCCAGTCTTGTCAGGATGAATGTTGCAAGCCATCTCTATCTCCACAGGACGACGCATCTCTTCTGCGCCTAACCTTAGCGACATCTGCATCAACTCTGGCAGAGGGAACACTCCCTGCTCCAACACTCC
>JAEEVS010000019.1:0-35964 GCA_016290975.1 Prevotella sp.
AGTCCTCATCATGGAGACCCGTCCACTCTCTAAGACTAAGAGATGGAGATTAGTTTCAATAATTGAAAAAGCTAAGTAAAATATGATACAGGCAGAATCAAGACTTACAGTATGTGATAACAGCGGCGCACGCGAGGCTCTCTGCATCCGTGTTCTTGGTGGTACAAGACGCCGCTATGCCAGCGTAGGTGACGTTATTGTCGTTGCTGTCAAGAACGTTATCGCGTCAAGTGACCTTAAGAAAGGTGCAGTATCAAAGGCGCTCATCGTACGCACAAAGAAAGAGATACGTCGTGCTGACGGCTCTTACATCCGCTTCGATGACAATGCTTGTGTCCTCCTCAATAACGCAGGCGAACTCCGCGGCAGCCGTATCTTCGGTCCTGTTGCACGTGAGTTGCGTGCCGTTAACATGAAGGTCGTTTCTCTCGCACCTGAGGTACTTTAGTTTTCACACTTAAAAAAAGTAGTAAACAAATGAGTAAGATACATATAAGAAAAGGAGATACCGTTATAGTACTCGCCGGCCGCGACAAAGGCAAGACAGGCAAGGTACAGAAGGTTCTCGTTGAAGACAACAAGGCTATCGTAGAGGGCATCAACATGGTCTCTAAGAGCCAGAAGCCTTCAGCACAGAACCCTCAGGGTGGTATCGTAAAGCAGGAGGCTCCTATCCACATTTCTAACCTGAGCCTCATTGATCCTAAGAGCGGAAAGGCTACTCGCGTGGCTATCAAGCACGAGGGCAAGAACGTGATTCGTGTCGCTAAAAAGTCAGGGGAGGAAATTAAGTAATGGATACAGCACAGTTAAAGAAAATATATAAGGAGACTATAGCTCCTGATCTGCAGAAGCAGTTCAACTACTCTTCTAAGATGCAGATTCCTGAGCTCAAGAAGATCGTTGTCAACATGGGTCTCGGTGACGCTACCCAGGACAAGAAGATTATCGAGGTCGCTATCAATGAGATTACAGCTATCACAGGCCAGAAGGCTGTGGCTACATACTCAAAGAAGGATATCGCTAACTTCAAGCTCCGTAAGAAGATGCCTATCGGCGTTATGGTTACACTGCGTCGTGAGCGTATGTATGAGTTCCTTGAGAAGCTCATTCGCGTTGCTCTCCCACGTATCCGTGACTTCAAGGGCATTCAGTCTAAGTTCGATGGTCGTGGCAACTACAACCTCGGTATTCAGGAGCAGATCATCTTCCCTGAGATCAACATCGATTCTATCGACCGCATCCAGGGTATGAACATCACCTTCGTAACAACAGCAAAGACTGATGAAGAGGGCTTCGCTCTCCTCAAGGCATTCGGTCTTCCATTCAAGAACGCTTAATAGAATAGAACTATGGCAAAAGAATCAATGAAAGCTCGTGAGGTAAAGCGCGCTAAGCTGGTGGCTCGTTACGCTGAAAAGCGTGCTGCTCTGAAGAAGGTTATCGCAACCTCTGAGGATGCTGCTGAGCGCTACGAGGCTGCTCGTGCCCTCCAGGCAATTCCTAAGAACGCCAATCCTATCCGCCTGCACAACCGTTGTAAGGTGACTGGACGTCCAAAGGGTTACATCCGTCAGTTTGGCATCTCTCGTATTCAGTTCCGCGAGATGGCTTCTGCAGGTCTCATCCCAGGCGTTAAGAAGGCAAGCTGGTAAGAGCATATACCCACACAGAGTTATTCGAATTAAGGTTTTAAGGTGTGAGGACCATGACAAGGCTGCACTTCAAGTGACAGCATAGCTCAGAACCCGCAACCTCATTACCTGAACAAGAAAACGATAATTTATTTTCTATTTAATTAATATTGTCGGGAAAGCCCCGATTAATTAACTAATTTTTTTTATGACAGATCCAATAGCAGATTATCTGACAAGACTCAGAAACGCAATCATGGCTAATCACCGTGTTGTGGAAGTTCCTGCATCAAACCTGAAGAAGGAAATCACTAAGATTCTCTTCGAGAAGGGTTACATCTTGAACTACAAGTTCATTGAGGATGGTCCTCAGGGCGCTATCAAGGTAGCTTTGAAGTACGATCCTGTTACTAAGAAGAACGCTATCAAGTGTTTGAAGCGTGTCTCTACACCAGGTCTTCGTAAGTACACTGGTTACAAAGACATGCCACGTGTTATCAACGGATTGGGCATTGCAATACTGTCCACATCTAAAGGTGTAATGACTAACAAAGAGGCTGCTGAGCTTAAGATAGGCGGCGAGGTTCTTTGCTATGTTTATTAATTGGAGGATTACAACATGTCAAGAATAGGTAAATTGCCAATTAGCATCCCTGCAGGTGTAACAGTGTCTATGAACAATGGCGTTGTTACTGTTAAGGGACCTAAGGGTGAACTTTCTCAGAAGGTTGACTCTTCTATAATAGTAAAGGTTGAAGATAATCAAATCACTTTCGAGGTTGACGAGAACAGCCCTGTAAACTACAAGCAGAAGCAGGCTTTCCACGGTCTGTACCGTTCTCTTGTAAACAACATGGTTGTAGGCGTCAGCGAAGGTTACAAGAAGGTTCTTGAACTTGTCGGCGTGGGTTACCGTGTTTCTAACAAGGGCAACATCATTGAGTTCGCTCTCGGTTATACACACCCAATCGTAATCGAACTTCCTAAGGAGGTTAAGGTAGAGACAAAGTCAGAGCGTAACCAGAATCCACTGCTCATACTCGAGTCTTGCGACAAGCAGTTGATCGGACTCATTTGTGCAAAGATTCGTTCTTTCCGTAAGCCAGAGCCTTATAAGGGTAAGGGTATTCTGTTCCAGGGCGAGGTTATCCGCAGAAAGTCTGGTAAGTCGGCTTCAGCTAAGTAATAACTTTAAACTATTACGACAATGACAACAAAGAAAGTAGAAAGACGAATCAAAATCAAGTATAGAGTTCGTAAGAATGTAAATGGCACTGCTGAGCGTCCACGTCTTAGCGTGTTCCGTTCTAACAAGCAGATTTATGCTCAGGTAATTAATGATGTGACAGGCACTACACTCGCTTCTGCATCTTCACTCGGTCTTGAGGCTATGCCAAAGATTGAGCAGGCACAGAAGGTTGGCGCTCTTCTCGCTGAGAAGGCTAAGGCTGCTGGCATCACATCTGTAGTATTCGACCGTAACGGCTACCTCTATCACGGCCGTGTAAAGGCTCTCGCTGACGCAGCTCGTGAGGGTGGTCTTAACTTCTAAACGATTATATAGCAATGGATAAAGTAAAAGTAAACAGTGACGTTGAGTTGAAAGACAGACTGGTTGCCATCAACCGTGTTACTAAGGTAACAAAGGGTGGTCGCACCTTCACATTCGCTGCTATTGTCGTTGTAGGTGACGGTAATGGTACTATCGGATGGGGTCTGGGTAAGGCTGGTGAAGTACAGCAGGCTATCGCTAAGGGTACTGAGGCAGCAAAGAAGAACCTCGTTAAGGTTCCGGTTATTAAGGGTACTATCCCTCATGAGGTAGAGGTACGCTTCGGTGGTGCTCAGGTATTCCTGAGACCTGCTGCACAGGGTACAGGACTTGTTGCCGGTGGCGCTATGCGTCCAGTGCTCGAGAGCGTTGGTATTACTGACGTGCTCGCTAAGTCAAAGGGCTCTTCTAACCCTCACAACCTCGTGAAGGCTACCATCAAGGCTCTCAGCGAGATGCGCGATGCCTACACAGTAGCTCACGACCGTGGTGTTTCAATGAGCAAAGTATTTAACGGTTAAATCATAGGAGGATTACACAATGGCAAAAATTAAAGTAAAGCAGATAAAGAGCCGTATCGGAGCTTCTGCCGACCAGAAGCGTACCCTTCTTGCACTTGGTCTCCGTAAGATCTCTCAGGTAGTAGAGGTTGAGGATACACCATCTATCCGTGGTATGATACAGAAGGTTCACCACCTGACAACAATAGTAGAGTAATAATTAAAATTAAACGACAAGACTATGAAATTGAATAATTTGCAGCCAGCTGCTGGTTCAACCCATTCACGTCGTCGTATCGGCCGTGGTCCTGGTTCAGGTCTCGGTGGTACCTCTACTCGTGGTCACAAGGGTGCAAAGGCACGTTCTGGTTATAAGAAAAAGATCGGATTCGAAGGTGGTCAGATGCCACTCCAGCGTCGTGTTCCTAAGTTCGGATTCAAGAACATTAACCATAAGGAGTATTTTGCAGTTAATCTCTCTACTCTTCAGAAGCTCTCTGAGAAGAAGGGTTATGAGAAGATTGGCATAGCAGAACTCCAGGCTGCCGGACTCACCAACGGTAAGGAACTCGTAAAGGTTCTTGCTAATGGCGAACTCAAGGCTAAGCTGACAGTGGAGGCTAACGCTTTCTCTAAGGCTGCTGAAGAGGCTATCAAGGCAGCTGGCGGTAACGCTGTTGTTCTTTAAGTAAAAAACTTATTTACTTTAAGTAATAATGAAGAAATTTATAGAGACACTGAAGAACTGTTGGAAGATTGAGGACCTGCGCATGCGTCTCCTCATCACAATCCTCTTTGTCGCTATCTATCGCTTCGGCTCTTTCGTGGTTTTGCCGGGTATCAACCCAGCAAACCTCGAAAAGCTTCAGCAGCAGACGGCAGGCGGATTGATGTCACTTCTCGATATGTTCTCAGGTGGTGCATTCTCCAACGCATCAATTTTTGCGCTTGGTATCATGCCTTACATCTCTGCATCAATCGTAATGCAGCTTGTGGCTATCGCTGTTCCTTCTTTCCAGAAGATGCAGCGTGAAGGTGAGAGTGGACGTAAGAAGATTATGCAGTACACCCGCTATCTTACAGTGGCTATCCTGCTCTTCCAGGCTCCATCTTATCTTATGAACCTCAAGATGCAGTCACCTGGTGCCCTCGCTTCAGGACTGTCATGGTCAGAGTTCATGATTCCTGCGACCATCATCCTTGCTGCAGGTTCTATGTTCATCCTTTGGTTGGGTGAGCGTATTACTGACAAGGGTGTAGGCAACGGTATCTCTCTCATCATTATGATTGGTATCATCGCCCGTCTGCCACAGTCTTTCTTCCAGGAAGTAGGTAGCCGTTTCACAGCTATCACTGGTGGTGGTCTGGTAATGTTCATTGCTGAGATTCTCATCCTGTATGCAGTAGTTTGCGCAGCAATACTCCTCGTGCAGGGTACTCGTAAGGTTCCAGTGCAGTACGCTAAGAAGCTCGTTGGCAACAGTCAGTATGGTGGTGCACGTCAGTACATCCCCCTGAAGCTGTTTGCAGCTAACGTAATGCCTATCATCTTTGCTCAGGCTCTGATGTTCATTCCGTTGGCTATAGTGCAGTATAGCAGTGATAACCTCGGATGGTTTACCCGCTCTCTGTTGGATAACCGCAGTTTGGTCTATAATATAGTATATGTGTTGCTCATCGTGGCATTCACCTATTTCTATACGGCTATTACTCTTAATCCAACTCAGATGGCTGAGGATATGAAGCGTAATAATGGTTTTATCCCTGGCGTACGTCCAGGACGCGATACAGCCAACTACATCGAAGAGATTATGTCACGTCTTACGTTGCCAGGCTCTTTGTTTATCGCTTTCATCGCTATCATGCCAGCACTTGCAGGATTGCTTAACGTGCAGCAGGGATTCTCACAGTTCTTCGGCGGTACGTCATTGCTCATCCTTGTTGGTGTAGTAATTGATACACTGCAGCAGATAGAGTCTCACCTGATGATGCGTCACTATGACGGTCTGCTCAACTCTGGTCGTACACGTCCACAAAATGGTATGAGTGCTTATTAAGTCTTTGAAATGGCAATATTTCTTAAGACTGAAGACGAGATAGAACTAATGCGCGCGGCCAATCAACTGGTTGGACGCACGCTTGGTGAACTCGCCAAGCATATCAAACCAGGCGTTTCAACTGCTGAGTTGAATAAGATAGCCGACACGTTCATACGTGACCATGGCGCAACACCTACCTTCCTCGGATTCCCTAATCCATACGGAGGACCGTTCCCAGCAAGCATCTGTACTTCAGTAAACGAATGTGTCGTTCACGGCATACCTCGCGAAGACCAGATACTAAAAGATGGCGATATCGTCTCTATCGACTGTGGAACACTGCTCAACGGATACAATGGTGACTCAGCCTATACATTCCCAGTAGGCGAGATAAGTGACGAGGTAAGAAAGTTGTTGCGTACAACAAAGGAAAGCCTCTACGAGGCTATCAATGTTGCAATTCACGGCAATCATGTTGGTGACATCAGTCAGACGGTACAAGACTACTGCGAGAAGCAGGGCTACGGCATAGTGCGCGAGCTTACAGGACATGGTATAGGCAAGGTGATGCACGAAGATCCGCAGGTGCCCAATTATGGACGACGCGGCAATGGTCCCAAACTTAAAGAGGGTATGTGCATAGCTATCGAACCAATGGTCACTCAGGGCGACCGCAAGATATGGCTTCTGCCCGACAAGTGGTCAATCGTAACACGCGACAAAAAGTTTGCTGCCCATTACGAGCACACCATAGCTATTCGCAAAGGCAAGTCAGAGATACTATCATCGTTTGAAGAAATAGAAACCATATTCCAGATTTAATCATAACAATAAACCATTACGTATTATGGCAAAGCAATCTGCTATAGAACAGGACGGTACAATAATCGAGGCATTGAGTAATGCCATGTTCAGGGTAGAACTCGAGAACGGTGTGCAGATCATTGCACATATATCAGGTAAGATGCGTATGCACTACATCAAGATTCTCCCTGGCGACAAGGTGAAGGTTGAGATGAGTCCGTATGATCTTACCAAGGGACGTATAAGTTTCCGCTACAAGTAAAACAAGTTATAACGCGATTACACATTATTATATATAATAGCTACAAAAGATGAAGACAAGAGCATCATTGAAGAAGCGCACTCCCGACTGTGTTATTGTACGTCGTAAGGGTCGCCTTTTCGTAATCAACAAGAAAAACCCTAAGTTCAAAGTACGTCAGGGTTAAAAATTACTAAAAGTTAAAAGTTGACATCTAAATGTTAAAAACCTTTGGGGTGTGAGGGAATTTGCGTACCTTTGCACTTCCGAATTTTTTGGCAATTAGTTAATTAACAAGTTTTTTATCATTAACAAACAATTATGGCAATAAGAATTGTTGGAGTAGATTTGCCCCAGAATAAGCGTGGCGAAATCGCATTGACCTACATCTTCGGAATAGGTCGAAGTAGTTCAGCAAAGATATTGGATAAAGCCGGTGTTAGCCGCGACACGAAGGTGTGCGATTGGACTGACGACGAGGCTGCTAAAATCCGTGAAATTATCGGCGCTGAATTCAAGGTAGAAGGTGATCTCCGTTCTGAGATCCAGTTGAACATCAAGCGCCTCATGGATATTGGTTGCTATCGTGGTGTCCGTCATCGTAATGGTCTTCCTGTTCGTGGTCAGAGCACCAAGAACAATGCCCGCACTCGTAAGGGTAAGAAGAAGACTGTTGCTAATAAGAAGAAGGCCACAAAGTAAAGTTTAAAGTTTAAAGTTTTAAAGAAAATGGCAAAGAAAGTAGCAACAAATAAGAAGAGAAACGTAAAGGTTGACGCAGTAGGTCAGCTTCATGTTCATAGTTCTTTCAACAACATCATTGTGAGCCTTGCTAACTCAGAGGGTCAGGTTATCTCTTGGTCTTCAGCAGGTAAGATGGGCTTCCGTGGTTCAAAGAAGAACACTCCTTACGCAGCCCAGATGGCAGCTGAGGATTGTGCTAAGGTAGCTTATGACCTTGGTCTTCGTAAGGTTAAGGCATTCGTTAAGGGTCCAGGCAACGGTCGTGAGAGCGCTATCCGCGCATGTCACAACAGCGGTATTGAGGTAACTGAAATCGTTGACGTTACACCATTACCATTCAACGGCTGTCGTCCTCCAAAGCGTCGTCGCGTATAATCATTATTTTTTATATATTTTATTTTAGCAAAATGGCTAGATACACAGGTCCGAAATCAAGAATCGACCGTAGGTTCGGTGAAGCCGTCCTCGGTAAGGAAAAAGTTTTGTCTAAGCGTAACTTCGCGCCTGGACAGCATGGCAATAATCGTCGTCGCAAGACTTCTGAGTATGGTGTCATGTTGGCAGAGAAGCAAAAGGCTAAGTACACATACGGTGTACTGGAGCGCCAGTTCCGTAACCTCTTTGAGAAGGCTGCAAAGATGGAAGGCATTAAGGGTGAGAACCTCCTCCAGCTTTTGGAGAGCCGCCTTGACAATGTTGTTTTCCGTCTTGGCATTGCGCCAACTCGTCGTGCTGCACGTCAGCTCGTTGGTCACAAGCACATCACTGTTGATGGCGAGGTAGTTAACATCCCATCATTCCAGGTTAAGCCAGGAATGATTGTTGCTGTTCGTGAGAAGTCTAAGTCTCTCGAGGTTATCGAGGATGCACTTGCAGGCTTCAACCACAGCAAGTATCCATGGATAGAGTGGGACAACGCTTCTAAGAGCGGTAAGTTCCTCCACCGTCCAGAGCGTGCAGATATTCCTGAGAACATCAAGGAGCAGTTAATAGTTGAGTTGTACTCTAAATAATCATTAAATTAATGGCGATATTAGCATTTCAAAAACCCGAAAAAGTCGTGATGCTGGAGTCAACAGACAAGTTCGGCAAGTTCGAATTCCGTCCGTTGGAGCCTGGCTTCGGTGTTACCATTGGTAACTCACTTCGCCGCATCCTTCTTTCTTCACTTGAGGGCTTTGCCATCAATACCATCCGTATTGAGGGCGTAGAGCAGGAGTTCTCTTCTGTTCCTGGCGTGAAGGAAGATGTGACAAACATCATCTTGAATTTGAAGCAAGTAAGATTCAAGCAGTTAGTAGAAGAATTCGAGAATGAGAAAGTTACTATCACGGTAGAGAACTGTACAGAGTTCAAGGCTGGTGATATCAACAAGTATCTTACTGGATTTGAAGTGTTAAACCCCGAATTGGTGATTTGTCGTTTAGATTCAAAGGCTTCTATGCAGATTACACTCACCATCAACAAGGGACGTGGTTACGTTCCAGCTGATGAGAACCGTGAGTTCTGCACCGATGCCACCTCAATTGCCATCGATTCTATCTACACCCCAATCCGTAACGTGAAGTTCTCTGTTGAGCCAACTCGTGTTGAGCAGAAGACTGACTACGATAAGCTCTTACTCGAGATCACTACGGACGGTTCCATTCACCCAAAGGATGCCCTGAAGGAGGCAGCCAAGATTCTTATCTATCACTTCATGCTCTTCTCTGACGAGAAGATACAGCTCGAGGATACTGGTCTTGACGTTAACCAGGAGTTCGATGAGGAGATTCTCCACATGCGCCAACTCCTTAAGACACGCCTTGTTGATATGAACCTCTCTGTTCGTGCCCTCAACTGTCTTAAGGCAGCTGATGTTGACACCCTCGGCGACCTCGTTCAGTACAACAAGACTGACCTTCTCAAGTTCCGCAACTTTGGTAAGAAATCGCTTTCAGAGCTTGATGATTTGCTCGAGAGTCTGAATCTGTCGTTTGGAACTGACATTTCAAAATTCAAACTTAATCAAGATTAAACTCAAATGAGACATAACAAGAAATTCAACCATCTCGGTCGTACTGCATCTCACCGTAGCGCTATGCTTGCTAACATGGCTGTCTCTCTGATCATGCACAAAAGAATCACTACGACCGTTGCTAAGGCTAAGGCACTCAAGAAGTACGTTGAGCCTTTGATTACCCGTGCTAAGGAAGATACCACTAACAACCGTCGTGTAGTATTCTCTTATCTTCAGGATAAGTATGCTATCAAGGAGCTCTTCTCTGCAGTATCTGAGAAGGTAGGCAACCGTCCTGGTGGTTACACTCGTATCATCAAACTTGGCGCACGTCAGGGTGATGCTGCTGAGACATGCTTCATAGAGCTCGTTGACTTCGATGAGGCTATGGCTAAGACTCCTAAGGCAGCTGCTAAGAAGACTCGTCGTGCCGGTAAGAAGGCTGCTGCTACAACAGAGGCACCTGCTGAGGCACCTGTAGCAGAGAAGGCTGAGGCTCCTGTAGCTGAGGAAGCAAAGGCTGAAGCACCTGCTGCTGAGGCTACTGAAGAGGTAAAGGCTGAATAAAGACTACTTACTCCCTATGCGGAGGGTTATATAGATAAAAGGCATCACAACACTCCCGTTGTGGTGCCTTTTTTACATGAACCAAAACAAAAAGCGCATATATAATATATGAATTTTCTCATCTCCATAGTACGCTTCTATCGCAACATTAACCTCATGGTGAGCATCCTCATAGGTCTGTTGATAGGAGCAGGGTTGGGACTCACTGTTCCCGGTCTTACCTTTGTTTCTATTCTTGGTAAGCTCTTTGTGGGAGCACTCAAGGCTATAGCACCTATACTCGTTGCCCTGCTTGTGGCATCGTCTATAGCCAAGTCACGTGAGGGACTGGGCAAGAAGTTCCGCACTGTCATCATCCTCTATCTTTCCAGCACGCTGGTGGCAGCAGTGGTGGCTGTCTTGGCTTCGCGGATGTTCCCGCTTGTGTTGCAGTTGCCTGAAGCCTCTGCAGGTCAGGGCGGAGCCCCTGACAACATTGGTGACGTATTCCTCAAGATAGCCACCGACCTCATGAGCAACCCTATTGCTGCTATCACTTCGGCTTCTTATCTCAGCATCCTTATGTGGTCCATTATCATGGGTTTCGCCCTCAGGCGTAGGGCATCAGAAGGCACCATCAATATCATTCATGAGTTGGCAAGCGTCATAACCCTCATTGTCCATTGGATTATACATTGCGCTCCTTTTGGTATCATGGGTCTGGTATATACCTCCGTCAGCGAGAGTGGCTTAGGCATCTTCACCACCTATGGCAAACTCGTTCTCTTGCTCGTAGGCTGCATGATGACCGTATCGCTCATAGTCAATCCTGTTATCGGTTCCCTGCTCCTGCATCGCAATATGTGGCCTACGCTGTGGCGTTGTCTCAAGGGTAGTGCTGTAAGTGCATTCTTTACACGTTCTTCAGCAGCAAACATCCCTGTAAACATGTCTCTCTGCGATCGCATGGGCCTGGATGAAGACTTCTATTCTGTTTCCATTCCTCTTGGTAGCACTATCAATATGGACGGTGCAGCCATTACTATCACAATTTTGACCCTGGCAACCTGTAACACTGTTGGCATCGACGTTTCTCTCGCCAGTGCTCTTGTGCTCAGCATCCTTGCCACCTTCGGCGCTTGTGGAGCATCAGGTGTGGCAGGTGGTTCGCTGTTGCTCGTCCCTATGGCTTGCTCGCTGTTTGGCATCTCTCAGGATATTTCCATGCAGGTAGTGGCTGTGGGCTTCATCATCAGCGTAGTGCAAGACTCTGTTGAAACAGCCCTCAACTCCAGTGGTGATGTGTTCTTTACTGCAACGGCAGACTACTATAATCGTAAGAAGTCAGAGGTGAAGGAAAGCTGAACAAACATTACATTCTACCTTATATATAATAAATGGGGCTATTTCAGTAGCCCCATTTCTTTTGCCTTATTGTTAAGCAGTTGCATCAGCGGTTCACGTTCGTTCTGCACTATGCCGTCAAGCACGGCATCCTTCAGATACTGTTTCAGTTCGCCCACCTCTCTCGACGGTTTTAGGTTATATAGTTCCATAATCTCATTACCGTCTATCACTGGTTGCAGCAGACGTTTGAAGTCTCTCTGCTTCAGGTCTTCTATCTTCTCCCTCACCAGCGTGTAGTTGTCTCTGAACCTCTGCTTCCTTACCTGGTTCTTTGATGTGATGTCAGCCTCACATAGCACCATCAGGTCGTCAATGTCGTCGCCAGCATCATTCACCAGTCTGCGCACCGCACTGTCTGTCACCTCGTTGTCGGCTATGGCTATAGGGCGCATGTGCAGTTCCACCATCTTCTGCACATATTTCATCTTCTGGTCCATAGGCAGTTTCATTCTTTTGAATATGCCTGGCACCATCTTCGCACCTATATAGTTATGTGAGTGGAATGTCCATCCCTGTTGGTTGTCCCATCGCTTTGATTTTGGTTTGCCTATATCGTGCATCAGTGCTGCCCATCTCAGCCATAAAGCCTTATCTTTTTCCCATTCCATCGTGGTTTTTGCCACGTTGTCCACCACTTCCAGTGTGTGGTAGAAGTTGTTCTTGTGCGCCTTGCCGTTGCGTTCCTCCACCATGTCCATGGCAGCCAGTTCAGGCATTATTATTGGTAGCAGTCCGCATCTCATCAGGTCCACAAATCCTCTTGATGGAGTCTTGGTCAGCAGTATCTTGTTCAGTTCCTCTATTATCCTTTCGCCTGATATTATCTTTATCCTCTCGGCATTACGCTCTAAGGCGTCAAATGTCTCATCCTCTATCTGAAAGTTCAGTCTGGTGGCAAACCTTATACATCTCAGCATTCTCAGCGGGTCGTCGGAGAATGTTATGTCTGGGTCGAGTGGGGTACGTATTATGCCGTCCCACAGGTCGTCCAGCCCGCCGAATGGGTCCACCAGTTCGCCGAATCTCTTTTTGTTCAGGCATATCGCCATAGCGTTGATGGTAAAGTCTCTGCGGTTTTGGTCATCCTCCAGGGTGCCATCCTCCACTATGGGTTTCCTTGAGTCGCGCTGGTAGCTCTCCCTTCTCGCTCCCACAAACTCCACCTCGACCCCTTCTAAATCTCCCCGAGTGGGAGACTTTTCACCTTCATTTGGGAGGGTATGGGGTGGGGTAGCAATCTTCACCTGCGCTGTGCCGAAGTTCTTGAATATCGACAGGTAAGCCCTCTTGCCTAACTTCTTCTTCAGCAGCTTAGCCACTGCAATGCCAGGACTCCCGTTCCCGTCCCCGTTATTAACCACCACACAGTCTATATCGTCTGACGGACGTTCGAGAAAAATGTCGCGAACGTATCCGCCCACGACATAGCATTCCAGTTGCAGTTCGTCTGCTGCCTCCGAAATCAGGTGAAATATGTCTTTGTCCAGTATTTGTGCGAGTTCCTCGTCAGTATATTCCGTCATTGTTATTCTTTTTTCTGCCAGTCAGGTATGGCTCCGCCTTCTCCGCTCACAGGCAGTTCCAGGTCTATCTCCGGCTTCTCGTGTTTCTTGGCTTCGTATGGCACCACTATGTCGTCATACTCCTCCACCTCCACCATTGCCACTCCTGCTGCCAGTATGCCGAGTCTGCGTGCAGCCTCATGCGACAGGTCTATTATCCTGCCCCTTATATGTGGTCCGCGGTCTATCACCGTCACCACCACCTCCTTGCCGTTGGCAGGATTTCTCACCAGCAGTTTTGAGCCGAAGGGGTGTGTCTTGTGTGCACACACCAGCGAGTCGTTGTTCAGTCTTATGCCGCTGCTTGTCCTTGCGCCGTTGGCGCGTCGTGAGTAGTATGAGGCTTTGCCTCTCTGTTGTGCATAGGCGTCAGCAGCCATCATCAGCAGTGCCGTCATGACCACGCATAGCACTCCAGCCATTCGTTTATTTATAAACATTCTTTAGGGTGGGTTTTGTTTATTGACAGTTGCAAAGATAGTCATTTTAGTTAAGATGAGCAATAATTAGGTCAACTTTTCTCCCTTTTCATTGTAAATAAGCGATTAAAATTTTGGTAATAACCATATTTTTCGTAATTTTGCATTCGTAAATTGAGGTATTGTTACCTTTTGACATCAAAGGCAAAGAAAAAATAACAAGATAAATCCACAAAAACAACATGGCAGAAGCAAAAAAAATCAAGACAGCGCTCGTCAGTGTGTTCCATAAAGACGGACTTGAGGAGCTGTTGGCAAAACTTAATGCTGAGGGCGTTAAGTTCCTTTCCACTGGTGGCACACAGAAGTTCATCGAGTCTCTCGGCTACCAGTGTGAGGCTGTAGAGAATGTTACCACTTATCCATCCATCCTTGGCGGACGTGTTAAGACCCTTCACCCAAAAATCTTCGGAGGCATCCTCGGACGTCGTGAGCTTCAGGGCGACCTCGACCAGATGGCTAAGTATGAGATACCAGAGATCGACCTCGTAATCGTTGACCTCTATCCATTCGAGCAGACAGTGGCAAGTGGTGCTTCTGAGGCTGACATCATCGAGAAGATCGACATAGGTGGCATCTCTCTCATCCGTGCTGGTGCCAAGAATTTCAAGGACGTTGTTATCGTTCCTTCTAAGGCAGAATACAGCGTGCTTCTCGACATTCTTAATAAGAAGGGCGCACAGACCGATATCGAAGAGCGTCGCATGTTTGCTACTCGCGCCTTCGGCGTTTCCAGCCACTACGACACCGCTATCAACAAGTGGTTCCTCGGTTAATTATCAATTCTCAATTATCAATTCTCAATTATCTAAATGGGATTCTTTTCTTTTGTACAAGAAATAGCAATGGACCTTGGCACAGCCAACACCATCATTATCCAGGGCGATAAGATAGTTGTTGACCAGCCATCCGTTGTAGCAATAGACCGCGACACCAACCAGATGATAGCTGTTGGTGAGCGTGCCAAGAGTATGTATGAGAAGACCAACGACCGCATCAAGACCGTGCGCCCTCTGCGTGATGGTGTCATAGCCGACTTCTCAGCTTGTGAGATGATGATGCGCGGACTCATCAAGATGGTTCGCTCTGGTCGCCACCTCTTCTCTCCATCCCTCCGCATGGTTATCGGTGTGCCATCAGGCTCTACCGAGGTTGAGCTTCGTGCTGTGCGCGACTCAGCTGAGCATGCCGACGGTCGTGATGTGTATCTTATCTTCGAGCCTATGGCAGCAGCCGTAGGCATAGGCATCGATGTTGAGGCACCTGAAGGCAACATGATAGTCGATATCGGTGGTGGCTCTACCGAGATTGCCGTAATCTCTCTCGGTGGCATTGTCTGCAACCAGTCTATCCGTGTAGCAGGCGACGAGATTACAGCCGACATTCAGGAGTATATGTCACGTCAGCATAATGTCAAGGTCAGCGAGCGTATGGCAGAGCGCGTAAAGATTAACGTAGGCTCAGCTCTCCCTGAACTGCCTGAAGGCGAGGCACCTGAAGACTACGTCGTTCATGGTCCTAACCGCATCACAGCCCTCCCTATGGAGGTTACTATATGCTATCAGGAGATAGCCCACTGCATCGACAAGACCATTGCTAAGATTGAGAACTCAGTGCTCCAGGCACTTGAGAACACTCCTCCTGAGCTCTATGCCGACATCGTTAAGAATGGCATCTGGCTCACTGGCGGTGGTGCTTATCTGCGTGGTCTCGACCGTCGTCTTGAGGCTAAGATAGGCATTCCGTTCCACATTGCCGAGGAACCGCTCCTCAGCGTGGCACGTGGTGCAGGCATAGCATTGAAGAATATCAACCGCTTCTCATTCCTTATGAGATAAGTGAATGCGTAACCTCCTTGAATTCATAAGCACATACTCTAACTGGTTTGTCTGCCTCATTCTCGAGGTGATAGGCCTTACATTCCTGTTTCAGCATAACAGTTATCAGAGTGCTGCGTGGACATCCACAGCCAATGCTGTTGCAGGCACGGTATATGCAGCAGAATCAGAGGTCAGGCATTACTTTCATCTTCAGACTCTCAACGAGCAGCTCACCATGCGCAATGCATACCTTGAGCATGAGGCACAGCAGCTCCGCGAAATACTTGACGAGCAGAAAGGGGACTCTACCTACAGAGCCCTTTCTGCTTCGTCGCTTTTAAAGGATTACAGGCTTATTCCAGCCAAGGTGGTGCAGAATAGTGTCGATGAAACCGACAATTTCATTACCATCAATAAGGGTAAGGCTGACGGCATACATCGTGATATGGGTGTCATAAGCGGCAAGGGCGTTGTGGGTATAGTGTATCTCGCTGGCGACCACTATTCAGTCGTCATCCCCGTCCTTTCATCCAAGTCCAACATCAGCTGTACCATACAGCATCGTGGCTATTTCGGCTATCTGCATTGGGATGGTGGTGCAAGCAACCTTGCCTACGTCGATGATGTTCCCCGTCATGCCCATTTCAAGCTCTACGACCGTGTGGTCACCTCAGGCTATTCCTCAGTATTCCCTCCAGGCATCGGTGTGGGTAAGATTATCCATGTGTTCAACTCGCCTGACGGACTGTCCTATCGTCTCCAGGTGCAACTCAATACCGACTTTGCCAATCTGCGTGACGTCTGCGTAATCGACGATGCCCCAATGCGCGAGCGTCTCGACATACTCCATGCAGCCCAGGACTCCATCAAGCAGAATAGCCAGTAAACTCGCTATGCTCCAGCGCTTCAGCGCGACTTGAACCCCCTTTGAACTCCTTGAACCAGCGCTTCAGCGCGACTTGAACCCTTTGAACCCCTCTTGAACCAGCGCTTTAGCGCGACTTGAACCCTTTGAACCCCTCTTGAACTATCTCATTTACATAGTCACTCTCACCCTCTTGCAGGCGCTCATTTTCGGCCGCATTCACCTTTTCGGTGTGGCAACACCCCTTGTGTACATATACTTCGTGTTGCTCTTGCCCCGTAATGAGTCACGCATCACCTCCATGGTGCTCAGTTTCCTGCTCGGTATGGCTGTCGATATCTTCAGCAACACCCCAGGACTGGCAGCCTCCTCACTCACCCTTCTTGCCTTCTTTCAGCCCTATGTGCTCAACCTTTATCTCAGGAAGGAAGATGAGGACTCCTTCCGTCCCACGCTCCGCAGTATGGGATTCATACGCTATTTCAGCTACTCCTTTTTCCTTACGCTCGTCTATTGCTTCACCATATTCACACTCGAAGCCTTCACGCTCGCCCATTGGCTACATTGGTTGCTGAGCATACTCTCCAGTCTGGTGCTCACCCTTTTCATCATACTCGCAACAGAGAGCCTGCGTAACAAAAAGAAGTGAAAACTACCGACTATACAAACCGCAAATACATCATCGGTGCTATAACACTTGCTATAGTGCTCATATACATCGTGCGCCTTTTCGTGCTCCAGATAATGAGCGACGATTTTCGAAAAAGTGCCGATTCCAACGCCTTTCAGAAGAAGATAGAGTTCCCTTCCAGAGGTGTTATCTACGACCGCAAGGGCAAACTCCTTGTCTATAATCAGCCTGCCTACGACATCATGGTGGTGATGAATGAGGCTCGCGACCATATCGACACCCTCGACCTCTGCCAGACCCTTGGCATCACCAAGGAGATGTTCATCAGTCGCATGAATGCCATCAAGGACCGCAACAAGAATCCAGGCTATTCACGCTATACCCAGCAGACCTTCATGACCCAGCTCGATGAGGAAGACTTCTCCGTCTTTCGTGAGAAGATGTTCCGCTTCCCTGGTTTCTACATACAGCGACGCGCCATCCGTCAGTATCAGTACCCCTATGCAGCCCATGTGCTGGGCGATGTCGCCGAGGTGTCACAGCGTGATATAGATGAGGATGACTACTACCTGCAGGGCGACTATATCGGCAAACTCGGTGTGGAGCGTTTCTATGAGAAGCAGCTCCGAGGCGAGAAGGGTATGCAGATACTCCTTCGCGATGCTCATGGCAGAATCAAGGGCCGCTATCAGAATGGTAAGTACGACCGTCGCCCAGTGCCTGGCAAGAATCTCACCCTTGCCATCGACGTAGAGCTGCAGGCACTTGGCGAACGCCTCATGGAAGGCAAGATAGGCAGCATCGTGGCTATAGAGCCCTCCACAGGCGAGGTGCTCTGTATGGTCTCATCACCCACCTACGATCCTCGCATCATGACAGGACGCAAGCGTGGCAAGAACCACCTCGCCCTGCAGCGTAATATATGGAAGCCCCTGCTCAACCGTAGCATTATGGGACAGTACCCTCCAGGCTCCACCTTCAAGACCTCGCAGGCGCTGACCTATCTCACCGAGGGCATCATTACCCCCACCACAGCCTTCCAGTGCCATCACGGCTTCTCCTTCCGCGGACTCCATGTGGGCTGTCACGGCCACGGTTCGCCTCTGGCACTTGTCGATGCCATCTCCACCTCATGCAACGGATTCTTCTGCTGGGGACTGTATTATATGATAGGCAACCGAGGCAAATATGGCAGTGTGGTCAATGCCATGAACCGTTGGCGCGACTATATGGTGTCCATGGGTTTCGGCTATAAGACGGGCATCGACCTGCCAGGCGAGAAACGCGGACTCATACCTAACGGTGACTATTACGACCATGCCTATAAAGGTTCGTGGAACGGACTCACCGTCATCTCCATCTCCATAGGTCAGGGCGAGGTCAACCTCACCCCTCTGCAGATAGCCAACCTCGGAGCCACCATAGCCAATAGAGGCTATTATCACGTGCCCCATGTAGTGAAGAGGGTAGAGGGCGAGCCTCTCGACAGTGTCTATACCACTCGCCATTACACTATGGCATCACGTGAGGCATACGACTGGGTGGTAGCAGGCATGCGCAGTTCGGTGCTCAAAGGCACCTGTCATGCACTCCGCACCCTTCCCTTTGAGGTGTGTGGCAAGACAGGTACAGCCCAGAACCGAGGTCAGGACCACTCCGTATTCATGGGCTTCGCCCCTATGGACAATCCTAAGATAGCCATCGCTGTATATGTGGAGAATGGTGGTTTCGGAGCCGAGTTTGCCGTGCCTATCGGCGGACTCCTTCTCGAGAAGTATCTCACAGGCAAACTCTCCCCTTGGTCGCAAAAGCGCGCTCGCGATTTCCAGAAACGTCGCATCGCCTATGGCTCGCATAACAGGTAAAGGTTAAAGAGTTCAATAGTTCAAAAAAGGCTCGCACCGTGTTGGTGTGAGCCCTTTACTATAGTGTAATAATGTGGAAATTACTTTGAGAGTAACTGCAACGCCCATTCAGGGATATTATCTACATATTGCTTTGCAATTTTACCGTCAATGGTACGGAATAGCAATTGTGGAAGTTCATCTTCAACGGAATTATCATATACATATGCTCTATCCACTATTGATATAGCAATATTGGCATTTGCTATTGACTTATAGTACCTTGAGATTATTTTTGAAATCGGAACCTCATGTCCACCACCAAGAAACCTTTTCGTTATGCGTCTAACATTTATTTCTGGGTCATCGGTACATACAAAAAACAAACGTATAAAGAAACCTTCCTTATGTGCTTTCCGTACAAATTCCAATTTCTCTGCAGAAGAGAATACCGTCTCAAAAACAAAATCTTTTTTGCTCTCCAAACAGGAGTATCTCATTTCCGTTGCTCTCTTTGCAGCTTTTAATATCGCATCGGGAGAATTCCAATCTCCAAACTCCTCATTTGCTATATTATCAGGATTTATGTATATACTACCCTCAGACCATTCATTCTCCAAGAGTTGAATGGTCGTAGAAGTTTTGCCAGAACCGTTAGGACCTGCCACAATACACAAAGTAGGTTTTTTATTCATACTGCGTTTCTCTGCTCTCTGCTTTCAATCTGACAATATCCCTTTTCATAGCTTCAAACCTACGAGCCAATTCCGCACGCGCATTAGCAGTAGAGCGTCGAGCACTCTCCTTCACACCCTGCATAATAGCCTCCAGCATCTCATCTGTAGGTTCCTCCATAGAGTTCAAGCGATATGACCTAAGTTCTTCTTTTGACATTATCTACTCTTTTTCTTTATTCTCGCCTGCAAATGTACTAACTTTTTTTTATATCCCCAAATAAATGAAGGAAAAAGAGAGGCGCGCGGTTACTTAGTGTCCGCGTGCCCTTACTTAGCACCCGCGTGCCCTTACTAAGTAACCGCGCGCCCTTGCTAAGCAAGGACAGAAATGAGAAAATATCGCAATAAAGAACAAGAGGATGAGCCCTGAAAGGCTCATCCTCTTGTCTATAATGTAATAATGTGTGTGATAATGCTAATGGTTATGGTATTTCCCATCCTCCGTCTGGGCCATCATCCTCTCCGCCCAGGCCGATGGTGCCGTCATTCTTACCACCGCCTTCTCCACCGGTGATAGGGTTATAGACATCATCTGCACCCGTGTTCACTCGCTGAGATACTGTTACCATTCCGTCACAAAGTTCTTCTATTTCATCGAACTCTATGTAGGGAGCAATATATTTCTTTTTCATTTCTTTCTTTTTCCTCCTTTACTTTTTTCTGATGACTACCTTCTTGCCGTTGATGATGTACATGCCTGGTGCAAGGTTCTCAGGCTTCTCGGCTATCTTCTGTCCGTTCATGGTATATACACCATTACGGGTATGAATCTCTATGCCGTGTTCTGTTATGTAATCCATCAAGTCATTCACCGCTGTAGGAACATTACCGTCATCGCTGAAATCCTTTATCTCGAAGTCCAGAACCAGAGAGTTGGCTTCCTGGCTTTCGTTATACAGGAATGCACGGTATCCTCCGAGCTTGTATGTCTTAGACGAAGAGTAGCCTAATTCACCATTTGCTGTCAGGTAGTAGCTGTATGGTGTCATTGTCTGTCTATCGAATGAACCACTAAACTCAAACACATCCTTCTTGCCGTCAACGTCTTTAGCTTCAACGTCTCTGCTTATGGTTACGTTAGGGAAGAGTATGTAGTTTCTTGACTCCTTAGCGCCGATATATCCTGACTCTACGCTTTCGAGATCGTCACCATTAGCATCTACGCCAGTAGGCTTGATAAAGTATGGCTGACCAGCCAGCAGATAGTCGTAGGCATGATAGATAAATGACAGCGTACCACCACTGAAGCCATCATAGCCCAGGAATACCGTTCCTTTGCCGAACAATGCCTCTACCTGCTCCTTACTTACTGAGAATGGCAGACAGATGGTAGTCCATGTGTCCTTCTTCATTGTGCGGTGCAGATACACCTGCTTATATGAAGTAGTTGCGGAAGGTGCATCAAAATCTACGTTCTCATACAAATGCATAGAAGCGAGAGTGTGGACAGTCTCACTATCCTCTGGGTCTCCCTCAGCTACGGCATGCTTGATTACTATGTCGCCATCATTACGTACTGGAGCGTAGTTCAGGCCATTATATCCCATCTTCGTACGGTTAGAGAAGAAGTAGTAAGTATTACCAGCAAGCAGATTAGCACTGTACTTTACTGACTGCCAGTCTTCAGGCATAAAGTAGCCATTCTTGTATGGTATCACGTCTTGGTTTTCTGTAGTGTTATCATTCCAGTGGTCTCTGATGGCGCGGTCAAGCTCCGTGGTTCCTGCATCAATATCCACTACACCATGCGCAGCCCACCTTTCCTCTATGCTGGTTTTCTGATTAGATAACGTATAACCAGAAGACAGCGTACTATAACTCTCTGCTGACTCACAAGGAATAACGTTACCATTCTGGTCATACCAGTAATATATACGTGGACCATTCTCTGAAACCTTTCCAGCAGGTTTTTGAGATCCATTCTGAGAGAGGTATATGGTCATGGTACCGCTCTTTATTGGAGTGACCGTGATGTATGATCCACGACAAGGCAAAGAGTATGGGTTAGCCTTTATACCTTCCTTACCCTCTTCCCATTCAACGAAGCCTTTGCTTTCCGAGCGAGAGTCGTTATTACCCTTAGACGTATAGTCATAATCATCCATTTTGACACCCGAAGCAGCGGTTATGCTATTCCATTTTTCCGCACCATTTGGATCGGAGCTGGCTGTATTATCCTTTGTAGGATCCTTTGTCCAGTTTTCAGGGGTGCGCTCTGCATTACCGTGGGTCCAGCCACCGAAGGTTACTATAGCGGCTACGTCGCCGTCACCGTCATATACCATTTTTACGCCACCTACACTTACGGGATCACCTGAAGCCAGTGCATTGTCGTAGCCCTGTATGACCTTTATCTGGAGAGGTGTCTCGGTCACGTATGTGCCGTCAGCTATACCAGCTACGCCACTTGCTACGTATGTTGCTGTTACCTTATACTTACCACCCTTATTGTGCAGTGATAGGTAGCCCTCGCCATTGGCCGTACTACTAGCCGCTACGCCTGCATCAGTATATACGAGGTCAGATGAAGCCTCGCCTGCTAAGTTTGTCACGCTGTATGTCACTGATGGCAATATAGTGCTTGCCAGTCTTGCCGGCTCTACCTGGAGCATCGGTGTCAAACCGTCCTCCCATGCATTCAGATTGTTGTTGTATGCTGTAGATGTCATATTGAATGACAATACAGGCACGTCAACAACTGAAACTGTTGCAGAACTGCTTGTAGCCTCGCCTTTGGTATTGATAGCCTTACAGAATATATAGTATGTACCCGCCTCTGTAGGCTTAAAGTCAAACTTGCTGAGCGTTTCTCCATATACCTCTGTAGCAGAAGCAATGTTGTTTTCAGTACCTACATACCACTTATAGTTGTAGCCATTAGTGTTAGTGCAAGTGATGGTTGAAGCCTCACTTGTTCTGATGCTCGATTTGCTTGCAGACAGACCTGATATTGTAGGTGCAACAAGTCCATCAGGCGTAGGAGTGGTAATGGTGATTGACTTAAGAGTAAAGCTCTTACCCTGGATATAGAGAACATAATCCTTTGACGAATTGAAAGCTGATCCACTAGTCACACTACCCGACTTGGATATCGTAACAGTGTATGATGTTACATTCTTAATTTTTGTCCTATTAGGATCACCTGTGACTGATGGAGTACCTACTGCACTTTCCTGATCAACACAGTAATTGAAATATACGTCTGAACTGCCTACATTCGCAAAAGTTGCCTTGACAGTAACCGAGCCATTAATTCGTTGTAGAGGTATAGCAGCAAAATAGTTAGATGAAGACATAGCATTATCTGGCATATGCAAACCTGCAGCTGACCAACTGAAGTTCTTTAAAGAAGAGCTATTGCTACCATACGTTGTCACATCATAGTTTAGGTCTGGCGTAGTTGTTTTACCCTGATCGAATTTAGCATCTTCCCACTCACTATCGGTGAAGTCACGATAGAAGAGCAGTTCTTCTGTCTGAGCCTCAGCAGCTACTACTGTTACATTGATAACATCTGAACCCGCAGCATAGCCAGTAACAGCATCCTGACTGACTGTGATGGTAGCCGCACCCTCGGCTACTGGGTGGATGGTGATAGTCTTAGTGCCTGTGTTTACAGTTACTGTAGCTACGCCTGTAGCTGATGAAGTAGCGGTTACTGTTCCCGTAGATGATGTGGTATAGGTAACAGTCTTATCACCAGCACCCACTTCTGCACTGACAACATTACTGCTCAGCGTAAAGTCGGTAGCATTTGCATTTACAGTAACAGCTACTACGTCGGAATAGACATTTCCATTACTGTCCGTAACTTTCACCTTGTAGTAAACAGTGCCAACAGACGCATTGGTAGGAGGAGTGTATGATGAGCTGGTAGCTCCGCCGATTGATGCTTCGCTTTCACCCGTTGAGGTACATGTGTACCACTGATAACTCAGCGAGCCTGATGAAGCCGTAGCGGCTACCGTCATAGCTGTTGCCGTAGCGCCAAAGTTATATTCTGCACCTACTGGCTGAGTGGTGATGGTAGGGAGTGTGGGATCCTCCAAATCGAGATATAGGAATACCACAGCACCGTTACCTGTAGATTTCAGTGTGTAGTCGCCTGGTAGCAGGCCACTGTAAGAGAACTGGCCAGCCTCTGTACTTGACGCTGCCGTTGACTGCGTATCATCACTATAGGTCGGAGAGGCACAGGTGAGAGAGAGCGGACGGGCTGTAGAGCCTGAAGATACGGCAAGACCATAGAGCGTAGCGACCTTGCCTGAAGGCACTGTGAAAGTGATGTTGATAGGACCACCCGTAGTGCCACGCGCTGATACAGTGTATGCGTAGTCAGCTATGGTATATGAGCCTGTAACCTGCCAGTTTGACTTGACAGCGTTTTCTTCGGTCACCGTATTTACGCCATCAAACTCCGTTGACTGCGTAGTACCATTGGTGACAGCGTCTCTGTCACGCGCAAACCATACTTCGTCACCTTCACCATGAGATGTGATGAAGTTTGCCTTAAAGGTTTTACAATCTCTGATAGTGTAGGTAAGAGGGTTCTCCTTAGACGTTGTAGCAGTACCCCAATCGGTGAAAGAATAGGCACTACTACTTGGGGTAGCCTCAAACCAAAGAACGGTGTTAAGGGGAACGAATGTGCCTGAAACGAAATCGGTACCATCCTCGTTATCGTATTTTGCAGTCACCGAACCTCCTTCACCTGCTTCTACTTTTACGCAATACTTATATACGGCATAAAGGGTGATATCCTTTGTTGGGTTATATGTTGCGCCAGCAGCTGCACCAGTTGTAGCCGTACTTGACGTTGACCAACCAACGAACTGATACAAGTCCGTACGGTCATTGGTTATGGCACAGTCAGGAAGTGTAACATTATAGTCAAATATGGAAGCCGTAGCAGGAGTGCCGTGACCATTACCATCGAAGGTTACGGTGTATTTTGTGCTATAAGTCACCGAGAGTTCGATAATCTCGTAAGTTGTAGATGTGGTATTAGTAAACGTAACCGAAGCAGATTCACCTGTCCATGTTGAAGTCTGATCGGTTGTGCTAACACCCTCTGGGTCAGAAGTAATAGCACCACTGGTTGTTGGATATTTGTCTTTCTCATTACGCCATGTGATGGTAACACTCTGGATGATGTTATTTCCAGTACCAGCTATGGTCAATGTTCCTGCTGGAACCTTTATTCGATCGGAGACTACTCCACCACCAGAACCTACAGTTTGAACTGTGACACCAGCCAAACTGCCATAGCCGCTCTTAGCTGATATGGTATAGGTGGTTGTACTTTGAGAAGACGTGAATTTCGTCGCAGTAACGGTCTCCGCCGCCCACGACCCTGCAGTTCCCATGATGAGCATCATGAGCACAAGGAAAAATGATTGTAATTGTTTAATTTTTTGTTTCATCTTTTTATTATTTTTGTTATCGTTATCTTTTTTCTTTGTCGTTATCTGTAGTTAGTGTTGTCAGCCTGCACCTGTTTATAGAGGATGTAAATCAGGGGTTTGTTCGATTTCTCCCCTTTTCTTTACCATTCTTCCCATAGAGCATTTCGTCGATTATTCCGATATTTTCTGAGGTCTGTTTATTGCCCGTTTGATTTTAGCATCGGTGAAATCGCTATTTTCACCATTTTGGGGGTCATTTTTCTGTTCGTTTTTTCCTTTTCGGGTTATCCTTGTTTTATCCTGACCACGGATTTCACGGATTGACACGGAGGGGTGATTATGTTATATAACCTCGTTGGCTTCCCTTTTCATTATCAGGGGATAGCGCTCTGGGTGTTTCAAGCTTTCTATCTCAAGATCTACATCCAAGTCAGGCCATGTTATAGCTGACTGCCCTTCACGCTGCACGTTGAGCACGCTGCTTATAGGAGCATCTTTCATCCAAGGTACGCGATTGTAGGAAAGGAAATAGTCATTCCCATCTACAGTAAGCATAATGCCTTGGGCGTTAATCATGAGCACGCCTACCGACATGAATAGCGTATTTATACTTGAGATCGTCTGCATTCTGGATGATAATATCTTTTATTTCTTTTATCTCTTTAGTTGTAAACCCAAAGTTCGTTTCAAGTTCTATATTTGGCTCGAGCCAGAATTTTGCTTCTTTGTCAGCGTTGAGAACATGTATATGCTTCCGTTCTTCTTCATTTGAATAGACCTTGAATACATATCCTTTTTCTCTGTGAAATACTGGGCTCATATTTCTTATTCTCTCTTATTTTACTCTGTTTATTTTTCTCTGACCACGGATTTCACGGATTGACACGGAGGATTAAACTGAAACGACTGTAAACTTCTTGCGGAACAATTCCTCATGTGAACCTGTGTTGGTGAGGACGAGCGTTAATTTCCTATCGTTCTGCTTCCATACTAACAGCCAGTCGTCTTCTATGTGACATTCCCAATAGCCTGCATATTCATCGTGTAGCATATGGGGATTATAATAGTCTGGAAGTTTTCCCTCCTCCATTAGGAGTTTTACGGTATCCCACAATAGTGTGAGGTCTCTGCCTTGTTTCTTGCACCTTTTTGCTGCAGAAAGGAATCTGCGAGTATAGTACACCTCGTACATATCAACCTACTGCATTTATCAGTTCGTCCAGCGAGGAGCATTTTGTGACCTTACCTGCTTCAGCCTCTGCTATAGCAATATCGAGGTCGCTACGCTTCTCGATAGTGAAGCCGAGGGCTTTCACTATTGCCTTAAACTTCTTCAGTTCTATATGTGGCACATTGACCAATATCTGGTCATATCGTGGTGCTGTTGCTTCTACTGCCATATTTCTTTCTTCTCTCTTTGTTACTCTGTTATCACTGCATAGAAAGCGCTTATTTCACGTACATTTTTAATATATATAGCGCACACGTAAATGCGAAAATCGGTACAAAGTTACGCATTTTTAGTTTAACAACAAACTTTTTTTGCTTTTTTTTCAGTATTTTGGACAAAAAAAGATGCTTAAGGCATTTAAGAAGACAACTTACACAACAATTGACAACTTATATTGTTTAACAAAAACATTAATAACCCCTAACAAGACTGTGAGTCTTTCAGACTTTCGCTGGACCCCAAGTTATATGTTCTATATGAGCAAGCTCCTAAGCCCATATTCCTTGTATTCCTGCACCTTCCTAACATCAGGTTACACCCTTGTCAGGCAAAAACAATAAAAACCATTACTCGCGGAGCGAGTACGAAACGTGGCTACGCCACTACGAAAACGAAAACTATGGTCAAGGGGTGTTCCCGTTAACGTTAAAGTTTACGTTACTCGCGTTGCGAGTTCTGTTTTTCAGACTTTGAAAAAAAATCGATGTTTTTGTTAAATCATGAACAGAATTATTATAAAAGACAACCAGGACAACTATTAACAACTAAAGAGATGTCAGTTCTGCAAACCTGCAGAACTGGTTTTTAATATTTTTTTTGGCAGGTTTGCCAAAATACCAAAATAACTTTGTACCTTGTTGTCATAGTTGTCTTTTTAATAATAACATTATTTTATGGCTGCGCCTCTAATTGCAGAAGGGCTGCCTCTGCATGCAGAAGCATTACTTCTGCAGCTAAAAGTAATGCTTTTAGCGCTAAAAGCATAGCTTTTGCATTTTTCCCGATGAAATGGGTAAGAAATGCCTACTTTTTAATTTTTATTTTTTAATTTCACGAAAAACTCCGAGTTTTTCGTGACTAACCTCCCTAAATCCCTCTCATCCCGCATGAACACTGGGCTGAGCATAGGGAGGTAGGGGTGCTCACACCTCCCTTAGACCTCCCTAACACCTCCCTATAAACCTCCCTTGGGGACCCTATAATTAAAGACAACCAAAACAACTTATAACAAACATAATTGTCCCTTTGTTGTCCTTGTTGTTTTTTTAATAAAAACAGGGAGGTTTAAGGGAGGTTTAAGGGAGGTCTGGAAAGTTAACCTCCCTATCGTCAAGGCGCATAAATACTGGGCTGAGAGGGTAATAAGGGAGGTTAGGAGGTTAAAATGAAAAATTCTTGGTTTTAAGAAGACAACCAAGACAACATGGAACAACATTAAGGTCACCTGCATAAAACTGTGTTTAAGTTAAATATCGAACATTATTTTGCTGGCAGACCCTGAAAAACTGCTCAAAAAAAACGGGCAATAAACAGACCTCAGAAAATATCGGAATAATCGACGAAATGCTCTGTGGGAAGAATGGTAAAGAAAAGGGAAGAATCGAATAAACCCCTGATTTACATCCTCTATAAACAGGTGCAGGCTAACAACACTAACTACAGATAACGACAAAGATAACGATAATAAAAATAATAAAAAGATGAAACAAAAAATTAAACAATTACAATCATCAGGCGAAACACGGAAGACCAACCGAACCTGGCACTTCCTGAGTACCCTAAATTCATTGCTTCTCAGCAAGCTTTTACTCCTTCTCATAATACCGGCTATAGGAAGTACAGCCGCGTGGGCGACGGTAGCTACAATTGATGGAACAAATCTAAATGTAACAAGTGGTGCTAAGACAGTAGATGACATTCAATTATCTGTACCATCTTCAGGTGGCTTTGGTTATAGCAGTGGATTGAACGCAGGAGGTGCTGGCAAAACTTTTATTTTGACTCCATTGAATGGTGCTAACATAACTCAGGTTGTAATAACCATGACTGGAACAGACAACAGGTTTACTGCAGGTAATATAACGAATTGTGCTAGTGCAACAAGGAGTGGTAGTGTGTACACTTGCGTAATAAGTGATGGTTCTGAAGCTATATCATTTAAAAATAATGGAGGTGGTGTTACCATAACGAAACTGGAAGTTACTTATACTTCTGCAGGTTCAACTCCAACCCTTAAGTCTATTGCCGTTTCAACTGAACCTACAAAAACGACATATACAGAAGGAGAAACATTTAATCCTGCTGGTCTTGTTATTAGCAAGACTATGAGTGATGACACAAGTGGTGGTACAGTTGCATATAGTGAGCATGCTGGTGACTTCACTTTCGACCCTTCTACATCTACTGCTCTCACAACATCTGATACATACGTTACCATCACTTATGGTGGTAAGAGTGTGAATCAGGCAATCACTGTAAATGCAGCAGCCTCTACATATAGTGTGACATACAATGCTAACCTTGCAGGAGTCAGTGGCGATGTTCCTACAGATAATACAGAATACAGTGAGAACGATGAAGTAACAGTGCTTGGCAATGTTGCAGCTACACCACTGTCTAAGTCTGGCTACACTTTCCTCGGATGGAGTACAGCATCAGGTTATCAGAGCACTTACTACGACGAAGATGATACCTTTACTATGGGCACAGCAAACGTAACTCTCTATGCTCAGTGGAAGATTACTGGCACGGTGACATCATCACCAGCTGCTGGTAGCACTGTTAAGGCTGGCGATGCTGTAACAACCTCTGTTACTGATTCACCTGCTACGGGAATGTACTTTAATCAAGGTAGTAGCGCATATACAGTTGATCAGCTGAAAGGTTCTACATTAAGACCACTTTCTGCAGGATGGACTGTCAGCGGTGGCGCAACACTGGGTACAGACTCTTGGAAGCTCTCTGTGCTCCTCACTGATGGTACATTCTACAGTGACGTAATCACCCACACCTTCAGCGTAGGCGTGGCTACACCAGTAATCTCTTGCTCTGCCAATACGGTGACTATCACTAGTGCTACAACCGTATCAGGAACAAATATATACTATACTCTTGACGGCACAGATCCATCAAGCAGTAGCACGTTATACAGCGCTTCATTCTCTATAACTGAGGATAAAACCGTTAAGGCAATCGCTATAAATAGTAGTAATAACAGTAGCATAGCCTCACAGTCATGTGAGTACGTTGCAGGTAGCACAGCTCTGCCTGTAACCTTCGATTTCACTGCTTCACCTTGGAGTACATCAACAGACTTCACTGGTGCATCAGGCAAGCTATTGACCTTGGCAAATATGGACACTGAGGGTACTCACAGCATATCATTCCGTGCTTCAAGTACAACCAAGTTCTCTGTGAAATCTACTGGCAGTGCCGATCCATCTCAGAAACTTGTGATGGATAACAATGGTAACTCAAGTAACTTCATAGCTATACCTATCAGCGGTATTAACTCACGTATTGACATTGACGTATGGGTACCATACGCTTCAACAGCAGATTACACACTCAGATATGAGCTCATGACTGGAACTACTACACCAAGTGCCAGTGGTCCTACAGGTCAGTTGAAGACTCTGAAGTCTAACAACAAGTATGACACTAACCACTTCAATTTCCGTATGGAGAACATCACTGCGTCTAACGGTGTGCTCTATTTGGGTAGAGGTGAGAGTGATAAACCAGACTTCTATAAGATTCGCATTACCACATACGAATCAAGCATCTCTGCAGATCCTACTGAAGTGACACTGAAGGATGCTGCTGCTGCTACTACCGTAACGGTGACTAACAACACTCCTTACAACGTAAAGATATATGATGCTCCAGATGCTGCTGTAGCAACAGCTTCTTACGACCCAACAACAGACATACTGACTGTTACACCTGTAGCAGTGGGCACAACAGACGTGAAACTGTTTGTGGATGAAGACGGTGATGGTACGAAGGACTCTGACGAGACAAAGACCCTTACCATACCTATCACTATTCAGGGTATAACAATCAATACTCAGCCTGTAAGCAAAGTGTATGACACCTCAAGTGGTTCATACTCTCCAGTTTCGGCAAATATGACTGTTTCTGCTACAAAGACTGGCTCAGGTTCAATGAGCTATCAGTGGTATAAGAATACAGTAAACAGCAACACTGGTGGTACAGCCATCAGCGGTGCTACATCGGCTACGTTGGACAAATCAAACATTGAAACCACAAACGATGAGGATGCTTCATTCTACTACTGCGTAATTAGCTCATCTGGCTATAACACCAAGACTACCGACGTAGCTTACGTCTTGACATCAAAGACTAAGCGTTACTTCCACATGAGCAATGTGGCTGGTAATAAGTCAACCTCTGAGACTGATGCTATCGACATCACAGGTCAGGTAATAGCTGGTGGTGAGGCTGACTACGTGAAGGGAGCAAGTGGTGATGGCAAGTATGTGTTGAAACCATCAGGTTATGGACACTATTTCCACTCATCATCTAACTCTTACTTCAAGATAGATGTGCCAAGTAATATAGCTGACAATGACATTATCGCTGTTACCGTCAACGCTATTAACGGAAGCACTCGCGGTGTAAAGATTTCTAAGTCAGCCGATTTCTCAGATGGTTATGACTTTACTACATCGACTAATGCTGATACCCAGATTGCGGTGCAGGCTTCAACAGCAGGTTTGAGTGGTGTAAAGACCCTCTATGTTCGTGGTTATAACAATACAACAGGTTACTTCACAAACCTCTTTATAAGTAAGTACATAGCAGTAGAGGCAACTGTTACACCAAGCACACAGACTGTTGCTGCAAGCGCGACACCTAAGACTCTCACAGCTGCTGTATCAGGTGGTACGGGTGGCTATACCTACCAGTGGTACACATGTACTAACTCAAGTGGTGATGGTGAAGCAGACATCGATGGTGCAACCTCTGCTACTTACACTCCAGCAGCTACTGCTGTTGCTGGCACTTACTACTATAAGTGTAAGGTAACCAGTAATGCTGTTACTGCAACATCTAACGTGGTTAGCATTACTGTAGAGGCTTCCGTCGACTATTATAAGATTGGCACAGGTACAGGAGAGGATGCAGCATTCACTGATGGTAAATATACTATTTCTAATTTGAAGTCGAACTACGGATCTCAGTCCGATGCCTCAAGAAACTACTGGGTATTGGATTATGCAGCATGGAGTAGTAATAGCCTTTATATGAAGAATGATGCTTCTCATACTAAGACTTCTACCTTCTATGTAAAAGGTGCTGTAGCATTTAGAATCATCGGCAGTGACACAAACACAGGAAAGAAATATGATGTGACTGTTGATGGTGTAAGTCAAGGTACCTATTACACTAATAATACTGAGGATAAAAGCCAAATGTTCTCTTTGAACAAGGAAGGCTCAGTATTCAAGATAGAACTAAATAGTGGTGAACCTAAGATATCAAGCTTCATCTTCTACGAGAAGCTCCCTAACACTCTTAGCATAGAGAAGGACGGTGTGGCTGTTAGCACTTCAACTATGTATGTTGACGATACCACAGAGGAGTTCGATATTATCGCTGCAGGCGATGGCACCATCACAGCTACCTCAAGTGATGAAGATGTAGCTACTGTGGCATACAATAGCGAAACAGGCCGAATCACTGTAACTCGTGCTACTCCTGCTAAGACAGGCACTGCGACCATTACGGTAACACAGGATGCGGGCACTAACTACCAGAGTGCTTCAAAGACTCTGACAGTAACAGTGAAGAACCACGCTCTGACACTGAACTTTGCACTCTCTGCTATCGACGTAAACTCTGCACTGCTTACTAAGGATAGCAATGTGCCTGCGGGTTCTAAGCCTACATTCAAGGCGCTCATAGACGATGTGGAGCAGACGGGTGCTGCATACACAGCTCTCGGCATTAAGTTCCTCAGCGATGATATAACTATAGTTGACTTCAGCGATGAAAATGACTACAGCAGCATGCGCTATAAGGGCGGTCAGGGTACTGCTACCATATACGCATACGAGAGTGGAACATACAATGTTAAGACATCATTCACTTTCCACGTAGAGGCTGGTAAAACTAATGACGTTAAGACTGATGTGGTAGATAAGCAGAGCTCAGGCTACAAAGTTCCAGAATACTATAAATTCCTACTTCAGGGTGATGATGGTTCTGACCTCGTAACTATGACGTATGGTGGATATAGATATACAAATGAAACATGGCAGACAGCTAAAACCAAGGAATCTGCTAAGATTGATGGTCATGCAACATATTTTAGGCATACTAACGATGCCAAGAACGAGTATAGTCTTCAACTGAAAGGTATGCTTGACGAGCCTACTCACACCAGCATTCCTAATGGCATGTGGTATAAGACCACGGAGACAAAGCCTAACAGCGATAAATATGGTAACTACGAGCGCATACGTCCATTCGCTCTGCCTTGCCGTAACGGTTATCTGAAGTTTGATGTTCACAAGACTGGTCAGATGACTGTATATATATGGCAGAACGGTCAGATAGATGACAGTAATGGTATTGGCTCTAAACCTCGTCTGGGTTACTGGTTTGATGAGGAAGGATGGGTACAGGAACCTATAGTTGATCCTATCACAAAGGACGTGTTGTCTATCGGAAGCGATACCAGCATAAAGTCAAAAGGCACACTTGAAACACTTATGACTAATAGGTGGAAGAGTGGAAACGGCGATTATGAGATGCATAAACTGCTGAAGTATAAGTATTGTAAGGTTGCAAATCCTAATGAGTTCACTAATGCAGATGATTTCAGCAACACTTATAATGCTGAAACATTTAAGTATGAAAACCCATACTACTGGATGACAGCGTCTGACATCTCAGGTAACAATCAAAAGACAATGCCAACGAAGATGAAGCCTGTGCCTTATCACAACGGCTACATGATTCATGAGGATAGCTATCTGAAGTATGTGCTCAATGTAGTAGCTGGTAAGACTTACTACTTCTTCGGCATGCTGACAAAGATAGGTTATGCTGGTATGAACTTCATAGTTGATGATGTGGTTGATGCTGGTGATGGTGTTACCTCTGTAGCTGAAACTCTGGATGTAAACACTATTGATGCACTGCACTTGCAGAAGACAGATGATATGGCTGATATAGTTAATGACTTGACACATGCTTACACTGTATATAATGAGGTGACACTGCCAAGTAACTACCGTGCAGGTAAGTGGAACACTATCTGTCTGCCATTCGCCCTGTCTGAAAGTCAGGTGGAGGCTGCATTCGGCTATGGTACTCAGCTGACTCTCTACAATGGACTCATTAAGAAGGGTACTGACTACACTATCAAGTACCTGAGCCACGTGGATAGAAACATTCTGCCTGGACAGCCTTACTTCATTAAGCCTACGGGTGTAGATAAGGGTGGCAATCCTCTGCAGATGGTTGGCGAAATAATCGGAACCGCGGTGGAAGGACAGACAGGTACTCGCATAACATTCAATAACGTAGTGATAGACAAGAATCACTTCAGCCTTGATAAGTGTAAGTATAACAACGAAAGTGATGTTGACGGATCTGGTGCAGCTATTGCAGGAGACGGAGGATTCACATTCGTAGGTGCTTATGCTAACCCATACGTTGAGCAGTATAGCTACCTGATACACCCATCAACAGGTAACATTAGGCAATATACTGGTGCAAGCGACACAAACAAGTTGGATTCTTATCGTGCTTACCTGAAGCCTGTAACATCAGACATTCAACACATGTCTCTGGATGCTACCTTCTCAGAGGTAAGAGAGAATACATGGGATGAATCAGGCGAAGCAACTGAGGTAATCTCTCTTGAGGAAGAGGTGCTCGACGCTCTCAACAGCGGTAGAATGCAGATGCCTAAGAAGGTTTACAACCTGATGGGTCAGGAAGTAGATCCTACTTCTGCTAAGGGATTGGTAATCATCAACGGCAAGAAGGTAATGTATTAATCAGTGCACAATTCTTCGAGCGAAGCTCTCAGGCGAGCAGAGCTCGGAGCACAATTCATAATTCATAATAGATTTAAGAGTAATGAAGAAACGATATATACAGCCTGAGGCTGAATTTGAGGAAATAGAGGAAAGCCTGCTTTACCAGCCTTCTATAAAGGGCGAGGCTACTACTAGTGAAAATACTACAGAGGGTCCTACCTCAGAAGAAGGAAGCAGTGAAGGTGGATGGTTCAATGACTAATATTAGCTTGAACAGGTAATCACATCTCATAAGCAATCTCCACATTATTATATTATAGACAAGAGGATGAGCCCTGATAGGCTCATCCTCTTGTTCTTTATTGCGATATCTTCTTACTCCTGTCCTTGCTAAGCAAGGGCATGCGGGTGCTTAGCAAGGGCGCTCGGGTGCTTAGCAAGGGCATGTGGATACTTAGTAACCGCACGCCCCTCTTTTTTCTTCATTTATTTGGGGATATAAAAAAAAGTTAGTACATTTGCAGGCGAGAAGAAAGATATAAACTATGCAACAGGTATCAAGGGAAATAACAACAGGGAAAGTGTTTGTGGATGCACTCGGACCAATGGTGCATGACAAGAAAAGAGTAGAGCAGGTGCTGCTGTTCATTAGGTCAATGAGGAATGCGGAAAATGAAAATCTTCCCCAAATGTCATTTGACGAGCTGAAGGATTGCATGCCTTTGTCCGAGGCTTTTTCTAAGTTGGAAGAAGAGGTGCACCAAAGTTATAACTTGTAACATACTGACGTATGAGAGTTGTAATAGACCGAAAGGTGTATGATGTGCTGAAAGAATTTTACACTATCAGTTGTAGGATTCATCTAAGTTTGGAATATTCAACGTGCATCGCTAAAATGAAAAGATTAGAAAGAGCGATGTTTGAATTTGCCAATTATGCTGAGATTTTACATAAGGAACCTTATCGTAATGATTGGCGTGAATTGGGGTACTATGAATTCATAGCAGAGGATTTCCATTTTGCATACAGGGTGTATGTATTACCTAATGGGGAAAAAGTATTGAGATATCATGATGCTGTGCATAGCGTATTGAATTACAATCCCAAGTAACTACACATTATTATATTATAGGAAGGGCTCGCACCTGTGTTGGTGCGAGCCTTTTTTCCACTTTTATTTTGCTGTATCGAGAAAAGTTAGTACATTTGCAGGCGAGAAGAAAGAAAAAAAAGAATCATGGCGAGAGAAGAAAGCCTATATGGATAAAAGACTGTATATAATAAGTGGATGTAACGGGGCTGGCAAAACTACAGCATCATATACCGTATTACCTGAGATTCTGAATTGTAAAGAATTCGTTAATGCAGATGAGATAGCGCGGGGACTTTCACCATTTAATCCTGAAAGCGTATCAATTGCAGCGGGTAGGTTAATGCTTCAAAGAATAAATGAATTGTTATTGGCAGACAAGACTTTTTCGATAGAAACCACTTTATCTACGAGGTCATACATTAATTTAGTACGTAAAGCCCAAGCGAGAGGCTATGAAGTAAGACTACTTTTCTTTTGGCTCAAAACACCAGAGCTGGCAAAGCAACGTGTTGCAGAGAGAGTACAAAATGGTGGACATAACATACCTGAAGATGTTATAAAACGTAGATATGTATTGGGAATAAAGAATCTATTTAATATATTCATTCCTGACGTGGACTATTGGGCGATATACGATAACAGTGATACCCCTCGCAAGATTATTGCCTATGGAGAGAAGGAACAAAGGTGTGAGATAAAAGAAGAATTATTATATAATACGATAAAAAGCTATGTCAAGTAAAGAGTTAAAGGATTTTACGGAGAAATTAAGCCGTGGATTGGAGATTGCCGAAAAGCGCATGCTTGAGGAAA
>JAEEVS010000001.1:0-45202 GCA_016290975.1 Prevotella sp.
CAGGCGAGACTCTTTTCTCTATCGAGGAGGCAGCCGAGAAGGGTACTATCGTTATGTGTCTGCTCTCTGATGCAGCTGTAATGTCTGTATGGCCTACTCTCCAGAAGTACCTCACTCCTGGTAAGGCTCTCTACTTCTCTCACGGTTTCGCTATCACATGGTCTGACCGCACAGGTTGCGTTCCTTCTAAGGACATCGACGTTATCATGGTAGCTCCTAAGGGTTCTGGTACATCACTCCGTACTATGTTCCTCGAGGGTCGTGGTCTTAACTCTTCATATGCAGTTTATAACGACGCTACAGGCAAGGCACTCGATCGTACTCTTGCTCTCGGTATCGGTATCGGTTCTGGTTACCTCTTCGAGACAACCTTCCAGCGCGAGGCTACATCTGACCTCACTGGTGAGCGTGGTTCTCTGATGGGTGCTATCCAGGGTCTGCTCCTTGCTCAGTACGAGGTACTCCGTGAGAACGGTCACACACCATCTGAGGCTTTCAACGAGACAGTTGAGGAGCTCACTCAGTCACTCATGCCTCTCTTCGCTGAGAAGGGTATGGACTGGATGTACGCTAACTGCTCTACAACAGCACAGCGTGGTGCACTCGACTGGATGGGTCCATTCCACGATGCATGTAAGCCAGTAGTTGAGAAGCTTTACGCTTCAGTTAAGTCTGGTAACGAGGCTCAGATTTCTATCGACGCTAACTCTAAGCCTGACTATCGTGTAGGTCTGGAGAAGGAACTCAAGGCTCTCCACGACTCTGAGATGTGGCGCACAGCTGAGACTGTTCGTAAGCTCCGTCCAGAGAACAACTAATCGTCTCTCCCCTTCCCTCCCACTCATGGAGGGAATAAAGAATAAAGCAATAGCACAGCGGAATACATCCGTTGTGCTATTTTTTGTTTGGGTTAAAAAGTGTCATGCTACCTGCTGATTATACATTTTTTTCGTAACTTTAGATAAGTTACAATGCACTCGGCATAAAAAACAAAAAATTTTATTTTGTTCTGCGCTCGTTTTTTCGTAACTTTGCCCAGAAATTACATGTTATACGAATAATAATGAAAAATTTTCTTAAATACATGCTGGCAACCGTCTGCGGTCTGCTGGTTTTCTCCCTCATAACGGGAATAGTGTTTATTGCTGTTATCGCAGGCATGGCAGCATCAGGTTCCTCGACAACGGAGGTGAAGGACAACTCTGTGTTCGTGCTGAAGCTTGATGGGCTCATTGATGAGCGAGGCAAGGAAGACAGCCCTCTCGACATGCTGATGAGCAAGGGCGACATGTCAATGATGGGACTTGACGACATCACGCTGAGCATACGCAAGGCTGCAAAGGAGAAGAACATCAAGGGCATATACATTGAGGGCGGAACAGCCTTGTTTGACTCACCTGCTACAGCCCAGCAGATAAGGGATGCTCTCAAGGAGTTCAAGAAGAGTGGCAAGTGGATTTTTGCCTATGCCGACGGATATACTCAGGCAGCATACTATGTGGCTTCTGCAGCCGACTCTGTGTTCCTCAACCGCACAGGAATAATAGAACTTAAAGGCATAGGAGGCAAGCAGCAGTTCATGACGGGACTGTATGACAAGCTCGGCATAAAGTATCAGACTGTGCGCGTGGGAAAATACAAGAGCGCAGTGGAGAGTGTAACTCGTAAGGACATGAGTGCCGAAAACCGCGAACAGACACTCGCCTACCAGAAGGGAATATGGAAGCATTGGCTCAACGACATTGCCACGAGCCGTAAGATTACAGCAAGTCAGATAGATAAGATGGTGAGCGACAGCATCTTAGCTTTTGCCAACCCAGAGGACTATCGCAAGGGCAACCTCATCGACCGTCTAATGTATCCTGACGAGATAAAGCGCGTAATCAAGCGTAAACTCGGCATAGCAGAGGATGAAGATATCAACCAGCTTACCTTGGCAGACATGAAGGATCTGCCCTGCCCTGAGGAAGAAAAAGGCGGCAAGGTAGCCGTGTATTATGCCTACGGTGAGATAATAGATGAACAGACAAGCCTCTTTGCCACGGAGCACTGCATAATAGGCAGCGAGACGGTTGAAGACCTCAACAAACTTGCCAAAGACGATGAGGTGAAGGCAGTGGTGTTGCGAGTCAATTCGCCTGGAGGCAGTGCTGTGGCATCTGAACAGATATGGCGTGCCGTGAAAATGCTGAAGACAAAAAAGCCAGTAGTAGTTTCAATGGGCGGACTGGCAGCTTCTGGCGGTTATATGATTAGTGCTCCAGCTAACTACATATTCGCTGAGCCTACCACTATAACAGGCAGCATAGGCATCTTCGGACTTGTGCCCAACTTCAGCGAACTTGCCACAGACAAATTAGGTATCACCTTCGACGGCACTAAGACCAACCGCTATACCGACTTCGAGGAAAACCTTATTGTGGGCAAAGACAATGCTGAGGAGATACGCTTCATGCAGACCTACGTTGACAGAGGCTATGAAACATTCCTCGGCATAGTGGCTGACGGACGCAAAATGAGTCGCGACCAGGTTCACGCCATAGCACAAGGACGTGTTTGGCTTGCCACTGACGCACAGCCCATAAAACTTGTTGACAAACTCGGCTCACTTGATGATGCCATAAAGAAGGCTGCTGAACTTGCCAAACTGAAGGAGTACCACTCAGTAAACTATCCTGAACCCACTCCGTGGTATGACGACCTGCTTAGCAGTGCTACAAACAAAGGCACCTATCTGGATGCCGAACTGCATCAGATACTCGGCAACATGTATCAGCCCATACTCGACGTTCGCAGAAATGCCCAGCGCAACCGCCTTCAGGCACGTTTGCCCATAATGATGGTTTTCTAAGACAATACTCAAATCTTTAACAATATGATAATAGGAATAATCACAGGTATTCTTGCAGGCTTTATTGCCAGCAAGATTACAAACGGAAAAGGCAAGGGTTGCATCATCGACCTTCTCTTAGGTCTCATCGGCGGTTTCGTAGGTGGCACCCTCTTCGGCTTACTCGGCATAGGTCCAGCCTTCAACTGGCTCGGCGAACTCATCACCTCCGTTTGCGGAGCAGTGGTAGTTCTCTGGCTATGGAAAAAGCTTAGCAAATAAGCCTCTTTGAAAGACATAAAAATTTTACACCTTTCTTTAATAAACATGCCAAAGTAGAAGTTGCCAACTCTAACCTTCTCTAAGGTGGTAAAGTCAAAAGTAGCATTCTCAGCATATACAATATAAAGGCGATTGGAATCATTCCAACCGCCTTTATATTTTATAGCCTCATTATATTAATATGAGTTTGCTGTCCTTTTCCGTATGCCTCACCTATTGCCTTAATAGCATTTATGCGATGTTTCTCAAGGTCAATCTGGTCTTCATACTTTTTATGGGTTTCATATTCTATATCTGCACGTGTTTGCTTCTGCACTGTCTGCAAGAACTGCATCGCTTCCTTGTGGCATGAAGCGGTGGGGTCTATCTGTCCTATAAGTTCTGCAACCTCAATGGCACCCACGTCAGTTGGATTTGCTGCCCATATAGCCTTTGCCTTATTGAGAAGCAGGATACCATGTCTGTCGATGTATTTGTCATAGATCTTCAGTCCTGCTCGCATAGCTTCAGCATAGCCTTTACTGCAGATGGGCACGGTGCATATTAATGCCAGTGCCTCTTCATACTGCTTGAAGCTTGCCTTTGTCTGAGCCTCCTTTATCAGGGTAGGATAGTTCTTGTCATAATAAGCTATAATTTTCTTTTTTGCGCTCTGCATAAATGCTACGACCTTATCACTTTGCGGACGTAGATTCTGTATGGCGTTATTATAGCTCTTCTGTTCACTCTTACCTACTCCGTCAACTTCTGTGTAGGTGCTTGCGTACTTTTGTCCGCTAATGGCATCTACTACATAGAGTGTTATGCCGAGGTTTTGTACATGCTGCTTCGGAGGACCTGCTACTATGTGCTTATCCAGTTCTTCAACCTTTGCTGTCAGCAGGAACTGAGCAAACGTTACATCCTTTGTCAAGCCGTTTGACGAGATTATCCTCTCAAGGGAATTTACCAATACCCCCTGTGACTCGATTGGAATGCCTGCCAACTGATCATCAACCACAACGGCCATCTGCATCTCACAGTCCTGAGCATTTGCAGCTACTGTAAATGTCAGCATTAAGAATGCCGATAAAATATTCTTAAGTTTTTTCATAATGGTAATCTTGCTAAAGTTATTACTTTTCACCCAAAGCTAACATTACATATCCCTGACCTCGATTGAATATTTTGACAGGAATATTGTATGGTGCTGACTTTAAGAACTTGACAAGTTTGTTGGCAAACTGACGAGCATCCATAGCCTTGTTGTTTACATCAAACAAAGGCATACGAACATCATCATACTTAGCCATTGTCTCAGTGTTGTCAACACGGTTGTAGCGATGGCTTACCGTATTGTCATTAAACCAGTCGTCAATAATGTCAATGAGTTCCTTGCCATCATATTCTTTCTCCAGGTCAACGCCTGCTCCGTCAAACACCTGAATGTCTATCAGTATTGCACGTCCATTCTCCAGCATATCGTCAAAATGAGCTTGCAACTGTGAGCAGAAACCGTCCATCTTGTCAATCACAGCCTCTTCGAGCAACACTGGCACATCAGCAGAGAAAGACTGTGGTCCCACTCCGCTTGCCTCAGCCACCTGAGTGTTGGTATAGGCATCAAGTCCTTTCAGCACATAGCGTACCTGCTTCTTTGGACCAATCTGACTTACCGTCCACTCCACCTCAAGACGTATATCGCATTTTGCCACACGCATTAGTCGGTCAAGCGGACTCTCCTGTATCTTGGCTCCTGAGCTTCTGCTTACCGAAACACTGTTTAGGGCATTATTATTATTGAGAGAGCGCATAGTCTGTCCCAAGTCTTTCAGTGGGAAACCTCTGTCTGACATAAGTCCACCAATCTTTGAGATGACAGCTGAGAGGTCAGCATTGGTGTTAAGAGCCTTATTGTAATCAGGAACGTATTCTGTCACACCCTGATTATTAAAGGTTGTCATGCAATTATTGGTACTGCACCACACATTGCTTGGAAAGACCATCAGTGCAGGTTTCTTAGCTTGTCCCATCATAGCTAAGCATACAAACAGCATAGCTATGTTTAAAAATATTCTCTTACCCATATTCTTTATTCTTTATACTTTATACTTTATACTTTATTCTTTCTTCAATACACCGTCGTCTATCAGTCGCTGACGAAGTTCAGGACGAAGAACGCGCACTGTATATGTATAGTTTGCATGTGTCTTCGCCTTAGCCTTCTTCTGTGAGTACTTTTTATTGTCCTCCATAGAACAATACTTCAGATATTCTCCATTGTCAGTAAAGAAGATGTTGAAATAATCTTCATACTTTTCAGCAGCATTAGGCTCATTGATCAGCGGACGTAGATTGCAATTACCTATACCACCAGTAACACCTTTAAATATAACAGCCCACACTGCATTCTTTCTACACTGCTCACGAGAAGCCGCACGTGTTCTGCCTATGCCTGACACTCGTATTGTCTGCGAGCCGTCCAAATCAGTTCCCAGGCATTCCAGTGTATTGTTAGTATAGGCATAAACCGAGGTCTTTTGAGCCATGCCTGTAGTAACACTCGTTACAGCAAGCAAAAATAATATCAGTTTCTTCTTCATTTCTTAATCCCTTTCTTCTTTACATTTCGTAACCGAATGACAGATGGAACGAACTACACCATTTCTTGCCATCCATAAGTTTTATCTCACCATACTCATACTTTACAGACATAATGAATGAACTGCGATGCTCTCCAAACCTAAAGCCTACTGCCGGACTGAAGAATGCTCCATCTTTAAATCTGGCACCTACGCTGAAAGCCCAGTAGGGCACAGCTGTCTGATACTGCTGAGTCATCATATTACCTCTAATATGGGCATAGACAGGAATGTTGACCCTATCGCTCGCATCGCGAATGTCTGAGTTGTTAAAATAATATCCTCCGCCTACACCAGCTCCCACTTTCAGGTATTCACTGAAGCGATAGCCTCCAGTAAAAGTTGCCGTAGCTATCTGCGCATTCTTCATTCCACTCTCAGCAGTAGAACCTGCACCAGCCTCCACAGCAAACCATACGCCCTTCTCTTGCATAGAGATGTCTTTAAAGGCTTTCTTCTTAGGCTTCTGAGGCATTCTAATCTCCTGAGCCTGCATTGACATAGTCATGGAAGCCAATATCGAAATAATAATAAATCTTATCCTCATATCAATTTCTTTTTATTAGAACATACTACCTAAGCCACGCACTACACCTGCTTTTTCCAGGTACTTGCGTAACTCATCTTTTGAAATCACCACGATAGCAGATACGCAGATTTCCTTCTTTGCAGTTTGAAAACGTCCTATACTTCCTGGCTGAACATTGGCATATGCCATATAAGGTCCGTCATCAGCAAAGAACTCTTTAAAGAAGTCTGCCTTTTCATACTCTATAGTAGGGTTCGCCATTGGCTTTTGGGTTGCTACCCCATTACCACCAGCCACGCCTTTGAATATTACCCCATGCACAGCAGCACGCTTTAGGTCTGCATCCTTAGTTTTTCCTTTCTTTGAATAAACTGACACCTTACACAGATAAGTGCCCTGTGCACCAACGCCAGCACCTACTAAGTCATACTTCAATCCTTCATTCTTGTCTGCAGCACTAACATTTACTGATAATGCCATCATTGCAAACAGTATTAGCAACAACTGAAATTTTCTTTTCATCTTTGTCCTCCTATTTCTATAATACATTATTTTGTTTCACGTATAAGCATGCCAGGATATATGTCACCACCACTAATCTTCTTGAAAGTGGTAAAGCCAAGCGTAGAGTTTGCGGCTCCCTCTTCCTCTGCCATGTAGCGATTATCCCATATCAGGTTCTTTATTGGTCGTATCTTTGCCACCTGCTCATACTTCACCGTTCCATCTTCATTTTTTATTACCTCCAGCACTTCAAAGGTTGACTTTTCATCAATACCCTCCTTCAGACCTATGGCTGCCGTGATAGGGTCAGCAGAAATCAATGGACTCTTTGTACGGAACTCCTCATAGTCATGCTGAAGGCTTGCTACATTTTCATCAACAGCTCGCTGGCAAGCCTTGCGTACCATTGCCGTTGGAGTATCAAGTTTCACACCCATAAATGATGTGGTACTGCCACTGCTTTCCTGTTTTCCGACATAGGTAAGCTTGTAAGTTCCTCGTGCTTTCTCAAATGCCTCCTTTGCAGGTGAGTTATCTGTAACTCCATATTGGAACTGATAGAAGTTGGATGCAATCTCGTCATTCCACTCCAGTTTATACAGATAAGTGTTTATCTTGACTTTGAAGCCCTTGAGGGTTTCTGCTATATCACCTAAATTGTCAAAAGCCTTCGCATTACTTTGATTGCCTGATGCTGCACCAAAAATAGCTCCTGCTATTGAAAGACCTATCTTAAAAGCTTGACCTACTTTTGCCTTATCAACATATCTGATATCATTTACTATAACAAAGGTGTTGCCGATGAGGTCTTCACCTGCATCTTCTAACATTGCCTTACCACGTACACTGCGACTTGCCACTGCCTTGTCAAAAGCTGAAGCATTGTACAGTCCACGTTCTTTAATCATCTCCATGTCGCATTTTCCAGTGAAGTAGTCACGATCGAACCATTTTGCCACTAATCGACTTGCTACCATATTATCTTCAAGCCACTTTGTAACGGCTGCGTTCTCCTTGTCAGACCCTGCACCTTTTAATTTCTTATCCATATCAAGAACTTTCACAGCTAAATCATGGTCGTTAAAATGCTCCGAGACAGGCATCTGAATGAACACCTCACGTATTTCATCTGCGAATTTCTGTTCCGTGTGGTTTATCATTAATTGATAAAGCGAACTGCGTCTATACTGTTGCTTATTATCATCAGTCTGTGCATTTGCTCCTATTACTCCAAAAACGAGCAATGCCAATGCTATATATATGTTACTTCTCATAGTAGTTTATCTGTTTTGGGGGTTTAATTTTATAAGTTGTTTAGAAGTCCCAGCCTTCGGCAGGTATAATCTCGTCCATTTTAACCTTCTGCGTATCTCTCTTCAGTCGAAGCACTAACTTATTTGACTCATGTTTTGACAGTGGCTTGCCATTGTTATTTTTTACAGCCATTTTTGCTTGATCAAGATATTTATATAGGAATGGAGACTGTATCAGTTGTATATCATCGCTGTCAATCAGGTATCCTTCCTTCGTTTCACTGCCGTATGGTACAGCCCACGCCATGCCGTCAATGAAAGAACTGACGTTATTTGAATATTTAGTGCTGTTCTGTTTATTTTTCTTTATATTATAACTATATGTGGGACCATCTTTCTGTGGTTGCACCCATACAGCTGAGGCATTATACTCTTTTGGATTCCACGTGTCATTATACACTGTGGGTACTATCACCTTTCCATGCCTGTCAATAAATCCCCATTTACCATTTTTCTTTACAGGGTACATTCCGTATCTTGACGAGCGTACTGTCTCATATTGCGGTTTTACCAGAGTCTCACCATTACGTGAACAAAGTCCCCATTTGTCGCCTATCATCAAACCAAAGTCTTGTTCGTCACCATATTGTGAGTCTGGCATACTAAAGTTTCGAATCTTCATGTTCGCAAACAATTCTTCATTGTTACTCGTGAATATACGATATCTGTCTGGCATATTACAAGCATAATATACGTTCTCATTGGTCTTGCCTTTAGACACTTTTATCCAGTTGAAGCCACCCATTATTTCTTTTCCTGTACGGTCAACGAAACACCATGTTGTGTCAGCACCATTTATTTTTACCACAGGAGCTATAGTTCCGAAAAAGTCTCCATGTGATGTCTGTTGTTTGTATATACTGCTACTATCTTCTGTGTCGCCAACTATCTGCATCAATGTTGCTGTTTTCTTCTTACTTAACCAGCCACCTCCAGTATTAAAATTTTTCAGTTGCTCATCACGGATTGTTTTTTCTAACTCTTTCTTTTGTTCCTTTGACATTGACGTACTGTATGAGGCAATTTCTATTTCTTGATTGGTATTGATGTCAAAGTATCCATATTTCATAGTTTCCTTCTTTCCCTCTTTCCACCAACGCATCATTCCGTTTATTGGTTTCGACACAAGCATATACTCTTTTTTTTCAACAATGACTTTGCCATTAGCATCAATTATCCCAAACTCTCTCTTTAGTCCTGAAGACTCGCTAAATCCTAGTATAGAGCAATCTGTTTTAAGTGTATCTCCGACTATAAGAGGTTCGAAATTTAGCCCAACAATATCTCCATTAACATCTGAGAATTCCAATAAACGAACAAATTTTTTATTTGGTTCTATTTTCCATTTACCATTTGCACATATAATACCTCGCTCACCTTTTCCAACAAGATTTCTTTTTTTAACATCACGTACAATCTTGCCTCCCTTATTGGCTATTGCTAATCCATAACAGTTAAAATCACTAATGTAAGAATATTCGGGTTTTAATATAATTTCTCCTGTCTGAGAGTTTATAAGCCCCCATTCTTTCCCCTCCTTTATTCGCATTGGATGCTTGTCACTATAAGGATCTATCTCTTCATACTTTATTGGGAGAATCTCCTTACCTTCTTTGTTTATCAATCCATACTTCTCTCCTTTGCCTACTTTGGCAAGTCCGTTTGCTGCAAAAGGTTCACCATAATCATACTTTTCTTTGATTACAATTTCTCCATTTGCATTTTTGTAACCGATTTTTCCTTTCTGCGTCACAGACAATTTCAGGTCTTGTGCATACAAACTCACTGACGCAACAAGCGACAAGACTACGATTGATGTTCTTATAGTCATACCTTTTAAGGTTGCTGAAGCCAGTCCCCAAAAGTCTTCTAGGTTAAAATATTTAGGTTAGCATACATATACAAAAAAAGACGTGGAGACTGTATCCGTTACTCGCTCCACCATCTGAGGCTCCTGAGAATTGCCCATTACAATCAGAACGAGCAACCCTAGACCCCCACGCCGATATGAATCTATACAAATACACCTTATTATATATATAGTTCATCGACAAACTACGTATCTGAAGACACATAGCTGATGACTACACATAACAAGGGCCTGAATAAATCATACCCATGGGCATCTATCGTTGCCATGCCCCTTGATTGTAATTGAAATTTTCTCAGGATTTCAGACAGTCAGAGAACAAAGCGCGTGATAAACGCCTTCTTACATATATGTATCTCCCTTGGCAGCTATTCCTTCACGTAGGAAAACCTTTTCCCGATGCCACTGAAGGCATCTTCGGCGTGGAAGATGTTGCAAAGATAAAAATTATTTTTCATTCCTGCAAAAAAAGGACAGAAAAACTACAAAAAAAAGAATTTTGAAAAGAGACCTCCTAAGGTCACTAAAACGCTATTAAGGCGCATGAATACTAGGCTGAGGATAGTGACCTATGTTTGGCTATACCTCACTATATAGGTCACTTGAGACCTCACTTTGTCCTTTGTACTTAGCCACATAGTACTTGCTAATGTCTCTAACTTCTTTAACTTCTAAGTGGCTTCAGCCACATTAACTTCTATAACTCCTAAAAAAAAGTGACCCATATAGTGACCTTCGTAGTGACCTGTATAGTGACCTTTCTCGATAAGAGGTCACTATCGGGAAACCGCATAAACACTGAGGTTATAGGGGAACAAGTGAGGTTATGAGGTGTTTTTTTTTAACAGGTAAATTCTAACATTTTTTACCAACGGTGGCATGGCTTTTCCCCTCTTTTGGTAAAAGCAATGCTTTTAGCGCTAAAAGTAATGCTTTTAGTTGCAGAGGGGCTACCTCTGCATGCGGAAGCTTAGCTTCTGCATCTGGTTGCTAAGCTACCGCGTGTGGTTACTAAGCTACCGTGCGTGGTTACTAAGCAACCGCATGGGAAAACGGAAAAGTCCGCTCAGTACCAATCCAGCCGAGGCTTTCATGAATACTAAAGCGGACCACCCACCTTAAAAAAAATAATTTTTTGATAGTGCAAAGGTAGTAAGAATAGTTGAAAGTGGAAAGTGAAAAGTTGAAAGTTTTGCTTCATCCCCCACTTTCTTGACAAAAGGCAAATACGCACTTAACACAGGTCAATTAGTTGCATAGTTTTGGTCGTATGAATTATTTTTACTACCTTTGCATACGTTATGAACAAATATTACGCAATAGCATATAAACTCACTACCATCAAGGATGGTGTGAAGAAGATGGAAGAAGAGGCTACGGCTGACGATCCATTCGTGTTTATCTCTGGTTTCGGAACTACGATTCCTGGATTTGAGAAGGAAATAGAGAAGCTGGCGAAGGGCGACAGCTTTGATTTCACCATACCTTGTGCCGAGGCATACGGCGAGTATGTTGACGCTCGCGTCATTACTCTTGCCAAGGACATTTTCACGGTCAACGGAGTGTTTGATGCCAACATGATTTACGTGGGTGCTATCATTCCTCTGCAGAATGAGGATGGCATGCGCTTTATGGGCAAGGTGCTGGCTGTGGACGATAAGAACGTAAAGGTGGACCTGAACCACCCTCTTGCTGGCTGCGACCTGAACTTTGCTGGTGCAGTGGCAGAATGTCGCGAGGCAACCAACGATGAGATTACCCAGATGATTAACCGCCTCTCAGGCGGTGGCTGTCACGGTGGATGTGGCAACTGTGGCGAAGGCGGTTGCGGAAGCGACGGCTGTGGCAACTGCAGCGACGGAGGTTGCGGAAGCGAAGGTTGCGGAAACTGCAAGTAAAACCCATAAACAAAATACAACACGCATGAATACATTTGGCAAAATATTTACTATCACGAGCTTTGGCGAGAGCCACGGAGCTGGCATAGGAGGAGTGATTGACGGTATGCCTGCAGGCATAGAGGTGGATATGAACTTCATACAGAGCGAGTTAGACCGTCGTCGTCCTGGTCAGAGTGCTATCACCACAGGCAGGAGCGAGGCTGACAAGGTGGAGATATTGTCAGGTGTATTTGAAGGCAAGACAACGGGATGCCCTATTGGTTTTCTGGTGAGAAACACTAACCAGCATTCTCAGGACTATGAGAACATGCGATGCCTGTTCCGTCCGTCACATGCTGACTTCACCTATCAGCAGAAGTATGGCATACGCGACCACAGAGGTGGTGGCAGAAGCAGTGCACGCATAACGATAAGTCGCTGTGTAGCAGGCGCTTTCGCCAAACTGGCGCTCAACCAGCTTGGCATCACCATTCAGGCTTACACCTCGCAGGTGGGCAATATAGCACTTGACAGAGACTACAAGAAATATGACCTGAGCCTTACGGAAACGAATGCCGTTCGTTGCCCTGATGCTGAGAAGGCAAAGGAGATGGAGAACCTTATAAAAGAGGTAAAAGCAGAGGGCGACACCATCGGTGGCACTATCACATGCGTGATAAAAGGTTGTCCTGTGGGACTGGGCGAACCAGAGTTTGGCAAGTTGCACCAGTCACTCGGCTCAGCCATGCTGTCAATAAATGCCGTAAAGGGTTTTGAATATGGCGAGGGCTTCAACGGACTCGCAATGAGAGGCAGCGAGCAGAACGACCTGTTCAACGAAGGAATTGGTAACGGCATGAAAACCAACCACTCTGGTGGCATACAAGGTGGCATAAGCAATGGCGAGGACATATACTTCCGCGTGGCATTCAAGCCTGTTGCCACCCAACTGCGAGAGCAGGAGACCATAGACCTGGAAGGCAATCCTACCCTGCTGAAGGCTAAGGGCAGGCACGACCCCTGCGTGTTGCCTCGCGCTGTACCTATCGTGGAGGCTATGGCTGCGATAACCATTCTCGATCACTATCTCATTAGTAAAACGACAAGACTATAACACAATATACATAATAGGTATTAGATAAACACAACTAAAAAATCTATGAAAAAAATCAATTTGGCAAAACAGATGCTGCTCAGCACTCTGTTAATTTTCTTATGTGCCTCAAACGTGCAGGCATACGACAAACTCACAACTACTGGCGGAACATATCAACTGATAACGGCCGAAAACGTTGACGAACTGGCTGATGGAGATATCGTTATCTATGCCTCACGCATGCAGGATGCAGGCAACAACTGGTATTTGACTATTATGGGAGAGCCTGATGCTGAAAATGATATGTTCAACTACTATCAGACCTCCACCAAGTTAACTAATGGCGAGAACACCTCCATGCCTGACGAGATAACACTCGAAACAGTTAATACTACTGGCTATCCCTACGAATACATTTTCAAGAAGTCTGGAGAGACATTTGCACTCCTGAATAACTACGAAGATGATTTCTATGTTCACGGACTCGCTGAAGATGGTGCGGATAATTATCCGTTAACTGTATCCGCAGATCCCTGTTACTGGAGTTTCGCTGCTATTGACGCAACAACATACATCAGAACACAGATGAGTGGCTATAGAGTGCTTAAGGCTCAAACTACTTACACTAATGCCACATACAAATACAAATTTGACACCCACACGATTGGCTATATAGCTCTTTGCTATAAAAAAGAACTCCCCACTACATCATCGTTCTCCCTCACACTAAACGAAACTGGCTATGCCACAATGTATTACGCTAACAATGATGTGGAACTGGCAGAAGGAATGAAGGCATTCACGCTGAGCCTGGTGGAAGACGGTGGAGTTTACAAATTGAGGTTTAACAGTATCGGAACAACCATTCCTCACGGCACAGCGGTAATGATTAAGGGCACTCCCAATACAGAGTATCACCCAACGTTATATAGTGTTGCTGCAACAACAGCTAACGGTTTGACACCACTGAATGATGACAACGTGTTGCATGGAACAGAAGCTGAAGAACTGCAGAGCAATGGCGACGGACGATACTATAAACTGGCAAATGACCCGACCAAGGGCATGAGATTTTACTGGGGAGCGGCTAACGGAGCAGCTTTTACTAACTCGGCTCATAAGGCATATCTGTTTATCCCAGCATCAAGTCCTGCCTCTATTACTTCTGAGTTTTTGTTCATTGATGATGCCACCGCTATTGGCAGCATCAGCGAAAACAATAACACGAACAAGGCAAAAAAGATTTATGACATTACTGGAAGAGCGCAAGGCAACTCTCACAGCAATGCCATAAATATTGTAAACAATAAGAAGTTTATCAAGTAAGCAGATTACAGTACGCAAGCGTAACTGTCCACTACTCCAACTACGTGATTATCAGCATCAGTAACAAGTACATTGTGTATCTTGTTGCTGTGCATTATGCTCTGAATTTCAGAGATACGAGCCTTGGTGGTGACAGTCTTTGGCGTGCGGGTCATAATGTCATTCACCGTATGGTCAAAGAAACCTGCCTGCCAGCGTTCCATAGCACGACGGATGTCACCATCGGTTATTATTCCTGCTACTGTCTCATCGTCATTCAGTGCTATTCCTAAGCCCAGTTTGCCTGCACTAACCTTAATGATAGCCTCGCCAAGGTGCATCGCAGGAGAAAGGAATGGCAGATTTTCAGTAAGCATAACATCGCCTGCCGTAGTAAGCAGTCGCTTACCCAATTCACCGCCAGGATGGAATTGTGCAAAGTCTCTTGGTTTGAAATCACGCAACTCCATGAGGCAGATAGCCAGAGCATCACCCATAGCGAGCGCCGCTGTGGTGCTACTTGTTGGCGCAAGGTTAAGAGGACAAGCCTCTTTCTCCACCTTTACATTAATGTGATAAGTGGAATACTTGGCAAGCAAAGATTCTGGGTTACCACTCATGCCAATAATTGGCACATCCATGTGCAGAATGATAGGAACGAAACGCAACAGTTCGTCTGTCTGTCCGCTGTTGCTCAGTGCAAGCACCACATCGTCTTTGGTTATAACGCCCAAATCGCCATGATAGGCATCGAGCGGATTCACAAACACGGCTGGAGTGCCCGTAGAACTGAGCGTGGCAGCTATCTTGGCACCAACATGTCCACTCTTTCCCACTCCAGTCACTATCACCTTACCCTTGCAATGAAGCATAAGGTCAACAGACTTGTCAAACTGTTCATCCAGAAGAGGAATAAGATCAGACAAAGCCTGCGCCTCGTCTTGCAATGCTTGGGTTGCTATTTCGCGTATTGATTTCATCGTTTTATTCTTTCAAGAGTTTTTCTATCAGAGGTTTCAGGTCTTGCAGTTTCAGCATGTTAGGTCCATCGCTCAGTCCCTCATCAGGATTAGGATGCACCTCGAAGAAATAACCATTAGCACCAAATGCCTTAGCAGCCAGTGCCATAGAAGGAACAAACTTACGGTCACCTGATGTGGAACCGTTGCCACCACCAGGACGCTGCACGCTATGGGTGCAATCCATTATCACACGTGGTGTAATGTCAAGCATGTCTGGTATGTTGCGGAAATCAACCACAAGGTTATTATAGCCGAAACTATTGCCTCTTTCTGTCAGCCACACCTCCTTACCACCGCTGTCAAGCACCTTGTTGACAGGATATTTCATATCAACACCGCTGAGGAACTGTGCCTTCTTGATGTTTACCGTCTTGCCTGTCTTTGCTGCTGCTACAAGCAAATCGGTCTGACGGCAAAGGAATGCTGGTATCTGAATAACATCCACCACCTCGCCTACAGGCTCAGCCTGAGATGATTCGTGTATATCGGTAAGCAGACGAAGTCCGTACTTAGACTTCACATCAGCCAGCATCTGCAAGCCCTTATCCATTCCTGGACCACGAAAAGACTTCAACGATGTACGGTTAGCCTTATCAAATGAAGCCTTGAATATTATTTCCGTACCTAATGCCTCATTTATAGATACTATCTCACGTGCCACTGTATCAAGCAGTTCTGCACTTTCTATGACACAAGGTCCAGCTATGAATATTGGTTTCAAATTGTTCAAAGTTTTATAAAAGGTTTAGGGTTATTTCTTCCAGAATTTTTTTGTAATATCAGTAAGCGAAAGGTCTTTCTCCACTTTATACAGACGTTGGTTAGTAGTAGGTTTGTTGAGCGGTCCCATCGTTGCCACATACGGACCTAACTTTATAAAGTCAAAGTTCTTGACATGTATCGCCTTGCTACACTCCACCCTACCGCTATACCATGCCACCTTCAAGTGAGGATAATGTTTCTTTGTCCACGCCGCCAAGGCATCCACCTCCTGTGGCTCGGCATCGCCTCCCATGAATGCTACGCAGGTGATATCATCACCATACTCTTTCAGCATCACATCCAGAGACATAGCATTAAAAGGCTCACCGATATCCTCCCACAGATAGTCACTGTGACATCCTAAGCAATGGCAAGGACAGTTTGATATATTTATAGAGAGCGTGACCTCATCAGGAATCTCCTGAAAGACCACGCTCGTGTTAACATACTTCATAAAAGATTATCCAACTTTCTGTACCTGTGGCGCAGCCGTTTCTTCTTCCTTGCCCATCTTGTCTGAGCCAGCATAGTAACGGCGTGCAGCCTCCTTCTGACGTGCTGCTGAGAAGTTACTTACTCTCTTCAGGTAGCCAATGATACGTGTCATGTAGTCCACGTTGCTTGAGTGGCAGTGAGGACACTCGTGCAGGTAACGCTTGTCGATGTGACCGCAGTTGTTACATATCGTGTTAGGAATGTTGAATGTAAAGTAGTTACATCCCTCCTTAGCTGCCACCTTCAAGAGCTGCTTGTACTGCATCTTAGAGAGGTGCTCCTCAAGGTTCATGTGGAGAGCCGAACCACCTGTGAGATGCTCAATGTATGGTGCACCATGCAACTTGAACTTATCGATGATGTTCAGTGACTGGTCCTCAACCACATAGAAGTAAGAGTTGTAGCAGTCGCGAGGCACGAAGTAACCATCCTCACGGTCCCACTTAGCATGCTTCACACCTACGTTCTCAGCAGGAATCATCTCACAGTTGAAGAGAACCTCCTTAGTACGATACTGCTTGTTCAGTTTCTCAACGATAGAGAGAACACCCTGAACGAACTCCTTATACTTCTCGTTAGCAGTAATCTTGAGTCCCATAAACTCAGCAGCCTCAACCAGTCCGTTTACACCGATTGTGAGATACTGACGTGACATATTGATATAGCCAGCATCAAACAGTGGCAACATACCATGAGCCTGAAGGTTCTTAAGGTTCTCGTTGTAAGCCAACTGCACCTTGTGACAAAGGTCTATAACCTCTTCAAGATACTCCTTATAGTCGCGTCCGTTGTTTACTGCATACTGTATGCAACGGTTGAGGTTTACTGTGAGCACAGACTTAGAACCTGTTGACACACCACCAGCACCGAGGGTGTAAGAGAAGCCATTGTCCTGAATCTCGTTACGCAGACGGCAACATGAAGACAGAGAGTCTGCATTGTCACTCATGTAGGTGAAGAAGCTGTGTCCCTCAGAATACATCTCTGCTGTGAAGTCACCCCACTCCTTATCGCGACACTCGCCGTTGTCAGCCAACAGTGCCATTGTCTCTACAGGGAAAGTGAGGACAGTCTTTTCACGCTCCTTATTGAACCACTTCATGAATCTCTTCTGCAACCATGACAGGCCGTTCCAGTCAGGCTGTGTTCCGTCTGGGAAGTAGAAGTTGCCGAAGAGTGACTCGAAATAATACTTATCGTAGTAAGCAATATTCCAGAATACTGCCTGGAAGTTACGAGCACCTGTAGGCTGGTTTATAGAATATACTATCTGCTCAAAGCAGTCTGTGATGACCTTATCGATGGAACGCTGACGCAGTGACATATCTACAATCTTCTCTGGATCTTTGTAGTAGTCTGTACCATACTCCCTACCTATAAAATAATTAAGGTACATGAGGAACTCTGGTGTAGCACAAGCGCCAGACAGCATAGAACTTACGATGAACACCATGTTTACGAAGCCACCACAGAAGCTCTTCAGATTTGTAGGAGCTGTTGAGTTACCACCTATCGCTGTAGTACCATTTATCAACCAAGGATACATTGTGATAGAAGCACAATATGGAGCAATAGATGTCTCATCATTCTTATAGATGAAGTGATGGTTCAGCAAGTCAATATACATATCGGCTGTCTGCTTGTCATACATCTTCTTGATACGATCAGTAAGCAGACGACGGTTCAAACGGATGAAGTTTGACTTTGGCAACTCACCTATAAGTGTTGCAATATTCTTATGTTCCACATTTGCGTTTGCGTCAAACTTTGAACCAGTTGCTGCGTTTGCTGCTTCCATGTAGTCTGTCACAAAAGACAACTTCTCCAGTGTCTCACGGTCTTCAGTGTGCGACTGACGATACAGCATGTAGCACTTTGCAACCTTGTAGTGTCCCTCCTTCATGAGAGCCATCTCCACCTGGTTCTGGATATCCTCCACCGTGATATTGTTCTTAATATCTAAGTGGCTGATAATCTTAGAGATGTTAGCTACATCAAATGGTTCTTCAACTGCTTCAAATGCTCTCACAATAGCACTCATAATCTTGTCAAGTGAGAAATCATCTTTTGAGCCATCACGCTTGGTAATGGTAAACTTTTTAATTTCCATCATAGGTCAAAACAGAAAACTTTTTTCTTTTTTCTTTTTCAAAAGTTGTCCAAAAAGGAAAACTTTGGCAAAGAGTGTTGGTTAGTTAATTATTTAAAATTACGAATACAAAGGTAATACATTTTCTCTTATCATACAAACTTTTTTGTCGAAAACTTTTCATTTTTTATTGGTTTAACCCACCCTTAAAGCGATATAGCAAACGCATTTTCAGCCTATTACAATTTTAGCATAAAGTTTTCATGACCTTATATTATTTCAAAATACATGTAAATTGTAAACTCCGAAATTACAATTCATAAAAATACGCGCGTAAGATGGTTTTCTCACGCGCGTACATTCTATATATAATAAGGTGATACTACCCTTACTTGTTATCCTCCAGCGGAACGGTGAAGTATTCCTTCTTTCCTGATGGATAGACGCCCTTGATAATGAGCACTGGGTCTTTGCTCTTATTGGCTGCCTTCACTGCATCAGCAAGGTCGGAGAGAGTCTTCATCGAAGCCTCGTTCACGGTCTGGATAACGAAACCAGCTGGAACACCACGCTCGCGGAACTTACCAGCGTTCACCTTCGTAATCTTCAGTCCGTACTTTATGTCGAGGTCTGCCTTCTCTTTCTCGTTTACCTCTCTGATTACTGCGCCAAGCACATCAAGGTCGGCATCCTTCACCACTTTAGTGTTGCCCTGCTCGTTCTTCAGTATTACCGTTGCAGTCTTCTTTGACTTCTTATGCAGATAGGTCAGCACCACCTTGTCACCAGGACGCTTCGTAGCAAGTATCTCCTGCAGCTCTGCCATCTTTGTTACCTTCTGTCCATCCACGGCTGTTATAACATCGCCTTCCTCCAGTCCTGCGTCAGCAGCAGCTCCATCGTCCAGCACCTTAGCTACATATATACCATCGTTTGTGCCGAGATCAACCTCCTTATTCTGCTCCTTCTGGGCGTCGATATACAGGCGGGCATCCTGTCCCTGTATGCCTATCAGTCCACGCTGTACGCTGCCATACTGCTTCAAGTCAGCCACTACCTTATTCATAATAGTTGTAGGAATGGCGAAACCATAACCTATATTTGAGCCTGTAGGCGAGGTCAACATAGCGTTAATGCCTATCAGCTCACCTCTTGCGTTAACGAGTGCACCACCTGAGTTTCCCTGGTTGATGGCTGCATCGGTCTGTATGAATGCCTCAACACCGTTAGCACCCAGCGAACGAGCCTTTGCTGATACTATACCAGCTGTTACCGTAGCACGCAGATTCAGCGGATGACCGATTGCGAGCACCCACTCTCCTACCTTTATATCATCACTTGATATCACCTTGATAGCTGGCAAACCTGTTGCATTTACCTTTATCAGCGCAAGGTCGGTATTCTTGTCTGTGCCTATTATGCGTGCAGAGAACTCACGATTGTCATTCAGTGTTACAGTCAGTTCGTCAGCACCATCCACCACGTGGTTATTCGTCACGATATATCCGTCTGATGAAATGATGACACCTGAGCCAGCACCTTCCTTCTTTGGAGTCTGCACCTTACGCTTCTGACCAGGACCTTGCTGTCTCTGTCCGAAGAAGCCGAACGGATCAAACATATCTCCGAACGGATCAGCCTGCATTTCCACCTCCTGTATCTTGGAGTTCTGCAAATACTTAATATGTACCACACAAGGCAAAGCCTTTTCAGCTGCCACACTAAGGTCAACTGCCTGTCCTGCTGCAGCAACAGGAGCCGCTGAACAAGTATTATACACCTGTGTAGCAGCAATAGACAGTGACACTGCAATAAATGTCGATAGAATTGTCTGTTTCATCATTGTCATTATTATTACCTTATTTTAGTTTTGTTATCTTTCTTGTTTCTACACTCTTTATCGTTATTTCAATGCAAAGATAATGGCTTTTTTTGTTAATCAAGCATTTTTGATTAACACTTTTGTTTTTTTTAATCCTTCAAATACAGTTCTTAACGAGAGTTTAATAAATAGCAAAAGTTATTCACTAAATTTTAATACCCTTATACTCATCTCATAAGGCAGGCAGTGTGTAAATGCTGAGAGCATAGTCCACATGACCACTGGAACAAAAAGAAAAGCTCCAAGTCCATTCAGGCTTGGAGCTTTGTCTTTCTCTTCTTTTTTCGTGATAAAGAGTAGCTTTGCTTTATGTTGTTCTTAGAAGAGTTTTATAAGTTATTAGTTAAAGTAGTAGTAGGTTCTGCTGCTGGTGCTCACGTCTCGATATACGTATGAGTAGGATGAAACAGAATATCCTCCCATAGAGGAATCACTGTTGGAACTTGCATACCCCATCATGCTGCCATTAGCGGAATAATAGAGTGCCACTCTGCCAGAAGCAGACAGTGCTTTGTAATATGTACCTCTGCTGGTGGAATACTTGCCTGTTGAGTTATTGTATTTCACGATGTAGCAGGTTACTGGCGTCGGAGTGGTGCCTACGTCTGAAGAGCCACCACCTCCTTCACTGTCTTTTTCCAATGCCACTGTACCCCAGTATTGCCCGTCATATCCTTGCGTTTCTATAGTCATCTTGCCACTAGCTATAGAGCCAGACATTATTTTCCAGACAAGTGCATAGTCGAATTTTGATGATGGCACTCTTATTTCATTTTCTGTAGCATACCATCCTTTCACATCTGCCCCAACCATGCTATGCGGAGTTGACATAATCACCCTACCATTTCTATCAGAATCAAATCTTACAGTGATTGAAAGAGACTCACCATCAAGATTTATTCCTTTTCCTTTCCAATAACCCACAAGTTGGGCATTGTAATCTGTGGGTGAACTACTGTTTCCACCTCCACCGCTATTTCCACTTCCGCCGTCATCACCGCAGGCAGTGAAAAAGAGGGAGATGGTGGCGCACAAAGCAACCATAGCCAGTGCGCCAAACCATCTTTTTATTATCCTCATATCAGAATTGTTTTTTTTAAAATTATTGTATTACCACGCCCAAGTAATGTTGTAGGTTGATGTAGAACCACTGCTGCTTGTACGAGCACTGGTAGCAGAGGTAGGTCTGCCAGCATTATCGAGCGTGTATGAATTGTTAATGGTAGAACCACCAAATGTAACGAGCAGAGGAAGGTGTTTGGAAGGCTTGCCTAAAGCACCAAATGGGAAGATCTCGTTCAGTCCACAGTCAATGTGCATCATGTGGTCATATTCCATTACACCACCTACATTGTCAATCTTGCTTTGCGTGCTTGTTTCGTATAATATATTAGCACACACTTCATTGTGCGTCAGAACATCATCTTCCCAACCAAGTTCCGTAGCTTTCACAAGGTCTCCGTCAGAGTATTCAAAGTCATAGCCCCAGTCCTTCGCACCATTCCTGTAGCATACGATATTCGTTATCTGTTCATCAGAATTATAGGTAAGGTCGATTTTGTTTGCTCTGCCTTTATCGTCAGTGTAACTATAAGAACTTGCATAACCATTGCTGCCTATGTTTATTACAGCTTGGCTTATTAGTGAACCATCGGCTTTATCGAAGCTCTTGAAGACGACTACACTGCCACCACTGTAGTCTATCGTGGCGTAAGAGGAACTGTATCCATCAGCATAGTCTGTCCGCGTTATGTAACCGTTACTATCATACGTGTAATCCCAACTCTTGCCATTAGAAGATGATGAGGATTGGTATGCGTACTTCTTCATCAGATTATCGCCAAACACCCTCTTAGCTCCTTGAAAGGTTCCAGTGCCTGATGGCGTATTGCCTCCGTCTTGCTGGAATGTTACCTGACTGATGCTTGAGGTGGGAATGGTAACCTTAGTTCCGTCTGTCTTATCCACTACCATGTTGTAACCTTGAGCTGATATTGCAACTGAAGCGAGAAGCATCATGCCTGTAAGTATTATATTCTTTTTCATATCGATTCCTGTTTTTTTACTGGTTAATAACTTTGATTGAGTTTTTTGGTGACTTTACGATGTAGATGCCCTTAGGTAAAGCCTTCAAGTTGACTGTGGCTTTTCCCTGTGCATCAGCTGAGGTAGTCAATACGCTGACACCATTAGGTGTAACAACACTGACGTTTTGACCTGCACCAATCTGGGTAAACACCACCTGGCCGTCTTCAAGAATAGCGGAGCCTTCATCAGCCTTTACACCCTCTATCCCCGTAGCATCCTTGAAGACATAGTTGGTCACATCTACCAGAGGGATGTGTACTGTGCCTGCTGATGTTGTAACACGCATCTTGTTACCAAAAAAAGCAATAACAGGTTCTTGCGACAGGGCAAAAATGTTTTGACCTCCACTTACCCTATTCACAACAAGACTGTACTCCGCTGCACTCGTCCAGGTACTATTTATAATCATAATACCCAACAAGAATAGTCGTAGAAAGTTTCTTCTCATAGTCTGTTATAGGTTTTTATCGCCTATAGACTCCCTAATTCGGCTTGTTTAATAAGATTGTTTAGGTTTAAGGACACATACAAAAAAGACGTGGAGACTGCATCCGTTACTCGCTCCACTGCTGAGGCCCGTAGGAATTGCCCATCTTGTCAGAACGAGCAACCTAAGACCCCCACGCCGATATGAATACACCTTATTTGTAATAAGGCCTTGCATAATATCATACCCATGGGCATCTACCGTTGCTATGCTCCTTGACAAGATTAAAAGTTTCCTACGCTTTCAGCAGTCAGAGAACAAAGCGCGTGATAAACGCCTTCTTACATATATGTATCTCCCTTGGCAGTCGTTCCTTCACAAAGAAAAGACCTTTTCCCGATGCCACTGAGGGCATCTTCGGCATGGAAGATGTTGCAAAGATAGGAGAAAAAATCCGAATCGCCAAACAATTCGGAGAAAAAATATGTTTTTTTGTAAAAACTTCTTCGTTTTCCATCAACGCCGGCGGAAAGATTTTTGTTTGTTGTTGGAGCCACCTATATATATAGTGGCTCCAACAACAAACGAGAATCCGCTGAAATTTATGAATAAAATAATTGTTATGGTTGCTTAGCAAGCAGATGCGGATGCTAAGTAACTGCATGTGGGTGCTTAGTTTCCGCGTGCGGGTGCTAAGCATCTGCAGGGGAATATTTGCGTGTTTCTTTGTGCGTGTGTGAATGTACATATATATATAGTACATGCACACACGCACATAATAAACTACCAACGCGGTATATTCTGGCGACTAATACGTCTAATCGTCTAATCCACTCTATATATAGGTGGATTAGACGATTAGACGAAATATCTTGTCGCGAGACTCTGATAAAAGTGTATTATTCCTTCTCGGGCAGTTTCATCAGCATGATACCGATGAAAATCCATACTATCTCGCGTACTCGACAGATGATGCTGACAAAGATGCCTAAGGCGGCAGAGAGACCGAGGGCTGCGATGGAGAGTACGAAACCACCTTCCTGCACACCTATCTGCATAGGCAGGAAACCTATGAGGTTGGCAAAGAATGTGGTCAGACCAACAATAAGTACAGAATGTAGGTATGTAAGCATTATGCCGTCTATGCCTCCACCATTATCAACGCCGAAGAGCAGCAGCATAAAGAGCACCTCAAGACTCTGCGCCCAACGTGAGAGATATTCCAGCAGCAGACTGCTGTAGAATGCTTTCTTATCCTGCGAGAAAAGTGCTGCTATCTGTTTATCTACGTTCTGCAAGGCATCGTTGTGTCTTTCAGCAAAACGCTTGCTCCATCCCTTCAAACCTGGAATCATGCCTATCCATCCCAGCACTTTCAGTACCACACCATTCTTATAGCCTTTAGAGAATACATAAAAGGCGCCAAAGAACAGCAGGGCTATAAAGCCCAATACACAACTTATCGGTACATTTAGGGGCAAATCGCCTACTACTGCTAAAGCGAGATACAGGAATATAGAGGAAAACCAGAACCAGAAATGCGCAAAGATGTGCATCATGGCATAGAGTATGACTGACGAGGTAGCCTTTCGCTTGTCCACGTACTTCGAAAGTTCCATTATACGGTAAGGCTCACCTCCGAGTCCTCCCACTGGTGTGGCATAATTCAGTGCATAGCCTGAAATGGTCAGTTTGAACACCACCCACGGACTCACCTTTGCCTCTGGGTCAACACCCTTTATCACTCTCCACCATGAGGCTGCGTTGATGCCGTATATCAGCACCCACACACCTATTATAGGTATCAGCCAGTAGCCTGCTGTACAAAGATGTTGCCACAACTCGACAAAACTCACATCGAAGGTGAATAGCATCACTACGCATGCTATCACACCCACAATAAAAAACAGGTTATTCAGTCGTTGTTTTGTCCAAGTCATAGTTTTGAGTTCAAAGGGTTCAAGTCGCTTCGCTGGTTCAAAGGGTTCAAGAGTTCTTGCGCTCCAGTAGGTGCTCAGGCGAGCGGAGCTCGGAGCAAGCTGTCAGCAATTTTCTTACAGAATGATTCGTGGCGATAGCGTGTGTAAGCCCACAGCATTCCCATGCCCAATATCTCCCACACGAAGTTCCAGGCTGGTATATCACACAGACAGAACATCCAGAAGAATGCCGTTCTGAAGTTAAAGGTCAAGGCAGCATTCCAAGGCATCACCTTGCGCGAGTTATAAAGTATCTCCTCACGCACTTTCATTGGAATGTCTGACACATCGCCATACTTCTCCTTCAGCGTCTTCATCAGTCGCTGAAACTCTGGTGTTGCAGCCTCCTGCTTCTTTGTGTAGTCAATATAGCTCTTGAGGAAGTTCTTCCATAGCAGGTTACCCTTCCATGGGGTCTCGTCGTATATCTTCTGCTGAGTGAACGAGTTGTCCAGTTCGCTACCCTTATCACCCTTCAGAAAGTACAGGTGCACCTGTATATAATAGTCAGCAAGACGCTGCTGACCGCCCATGCCCGTAAAGCCCGAGATAAGCGCCAGCACAAGCACCACGGCAGTTGCTATCAGTGTGTTCTGCTCTGTATTCTCTATACCAAACCATCCGAATTCTATGTCGTGGTGGTAATAGAAACGATATACTATGCCGAGGTATATGGGTACGAACCATACAAATCCAGCCATACCGTCGAGTATTCTGCCCATCTGGCTCTTCTTGCCCGTCATGCGTGCCAGCTGTCCGTCGCAGCAGTCGAATATGTCTGCCCACAGCAGCAGCACCACACCTATCAGGTTGAGCATCAGACCATACAGTCCTCCGTAATAGAAACTTGGCTGTGCATAGAAATAGGTACTTCCTGCACCTATTATCATCGACATTATCGTAACGGTGTTAGGATGTATGTCGAGTTTCTCAAACAACAAAGCCCACAGATAACTCAATGGGCGCACTACTCTATAGTCAAGCCAGTCCTCTGTTTCAGAAGACTTCAGCGTTGACATCATTTTTTGTCTCAGTTTATTCATTATAACTTTTTGAACCTTTGAACCCTTTAATACAGTTCTGCTGGTATTTTCTGCTTGGCGTTTTCAAAATCCTCCACAGTATCCAGTTCGCAAGAAAAATACTGTGTCACGTCAATCACCTTATATGTATGTCCCTGTGGAATCAGTCTCTCGAAGGCAAGCTCATAGAACTTATTCTCCAGATGCTCCTTATTCATCATCTGGTCCAGTTCCTTGTACAGGGCAACGGAGTAAGCCTTACCTATCTTCTCTATTCCCAGACTCTCACCTGCTGCATCGGCAGGGTTACAGGTCTTGCTTATCTCCTTGATTGAGCCGTCAGCCTCTGTCACCACCTTCATCTCTTCCTCGCCCAGTTCGTGCTGTATGAGGGTGAGCACATTCGGCGCGTCACTCTTCAGCACCTCGCCCACTATCTTCGGGTCGTAGAGCAGGTCGCTGTCCAAAAGCAGGAAATCCTCATTCTCTGCCTCTGGACGAGCCAGCCACAGCGAGTAGATATTGTTGGTTGAGTCATACACCTCGTTGTGTATAAACCTCACACTGATGCTCGCACCATAGGTCTTCTTCACAAACTCCTCTATCTGCTCGTGCAGGTAACCTGTCACTATCACAAACTCCCTCACCCCATTCTCTATCAGGGCGTCCATGGAGCGTTGCAACAGTGGTCTCTCGCCTATGTTGAGCAGACTCTTCGGGGTATGTTCTGTCAGCGGACGAAGTCTTGATGCCGTACCAGCCGCCAATATTATAGCCTTCAAACCTTTTACTTCTTAATTATTACTTTTTACTTTCTGCAAAGCAGAGCTTGATAGTATCCACCACTGTCTGTACCTGCTCGCGTCTGCCCAGTGTTATGCGCAGGCAGTCTTCCAGTCCCTTGTCTGTCATGAACTTAATCTTGTAGTCCTTCGCAGCCAGAGCCTCCTGCAGGGCATCCTTTATCTGTGTTGGGTATTTGATGAGTATGAAGTTTGCCACACTCTTATACACCTTGAAGCCAGGCTTGTCGCCCAGTTCCTTCTTAAATAGGTCTCTGCCCCATGCCATATCGTCAGCCACCTTGCGATAGTGCTCGTCGCTCTCCAATGCAGCGAGTGCCACAGTCTCAGAGAAACGGTTGTAACCCAGATACTTGTTTGAGTAGCTGAGGAACTGGTCGTGACCAGCACCAATGAAGCCGAAGCCGCAACGCAGTCCTGGCAGACCGTAAAACTTACTCAGCGTACGTGATATGATGAGGTTCTTGTATTTGTTTACCAATGGAGCGATATAGTCCACGTCTGAAGTGATGAATGAAGCATAAGCCTCGTCCACCAGCACCATAGTCTCTGCTGGTATATTCTCCATTATCTCGCCTATCTCCTCTGATGTCAGGCAGTTGCCCGTTGGGTTGTTAGGCGAAGCCAGCAGCAGCATACGAGGCTTTACACGGTTGGCATATTCTATCACCTCCTTCACGTCGTAAGCGAATGTGTCGCCCACCTCGTGCAGGGGGTACATCTCGAATGTGCCACCACACTCGCCAGCCACACGGTTGTAGTACCACCAAGAGAACTCTGGTATGAGAATCTTTTTATTGTCGCCCTCCATCAGGTAGTAGTGTATAGCGTTCTTCAGTATCTCCTCGCCGCCATATCCTAAGAGCACCTGCTCCTCAGGCACTCCGTATATTTCGCTCAGGCGAACTGAGACAACACTCTTCTTGCCCTGATCATATATTCTGGTGTAGAAGCACAGTGTCTCAGGGTCAAAATTCTTTATCGCATCAATAACTTTCTGCGATGGTTTGAAGTTAAATTCGTTTCTGTCAAGAAAATTCATTATCCTATGTTTTTATGATTTTTCAAATTTGGACACAAAGGTACTCATTTTTTCCCAAATAGCATCGTTATACCTTATTTATATAACATTTTTTTAGCATTCATGCGTATAATTGCACAATTTAGTGGTAAGAATATCCCATTTTCATCGAGATATACCCCTTAGGCCACTTTGCCTTGTCCAGAAACAGTTTGGCTCTGCCGTTAGTCAGCAGAAAGAGGTCGGGCTTTATCTCCTTAAACTCGTAATACATCGTGTTCTGCCCCTCCTCATAGCTTATGCGGGCTATCTGCCAACAGCCCTCGGCTATGTGCACCTTCATATTGTCAAGCGTCACTATGTAGTAGGTTCTTTTGCCCTGGGTGTAGCTGCCTCTGTATCTCAGGTTCGTCTCCTGCTTCTTCTTACGTTTCTTCTGCAGCTCCTTCACCTTGTCTCTCACCTTCTCATAGAATTTGTCATACACATTGGCACTCATCATACCGTCGTGCTTCAGAAATGACTTTATCTGTTTCTCCGTCAGTTGCTGTTTCATCTCCACCATCCTAGCGTCTGAGGTCTTTATCTTTCCGTTGTTGTAGGTCACCTCCTCTGCCATCGTGATGCCAAAGTGCTTGTGCTCTCTCAGTGCATCTATTATAGGACCATAGCCAGCCAGTCTCGCTGCGAATGTTATGGTTCGTCTGTGCGGAAACTTCTGCAGGTCCATATCCTTCTCCAACTGACAGGTCACCGTGTATTTCAGCGTCTTCACCCTTGCCTTTAGGGGTTTGGCATTGGCAAGCACCTGCTTCAGCAGATACTCCTCAAATGTCATTCCGTTGGCAAGCACCACCGTCTCAGGCAGGTCCATCGTCACGGCTATGTCGTCGTCCTCCTCCTGTGCCTGCACACTCACAGCCACAAGCATCATCATTATTATTGTATGTAACAGCTTCATTATCATCCGTTTATTTTTTCTGCCACCATATCGGCAACTCTCTCGCCATCCACTCCAGCTGACACTATTCCGCCAGCATATCCTGCTCCCTCACCAGCAGGGAAGAGTCCTTCGATGGTCACATGCTGCAGGGTCTCGTTGTCGCGAAGTATTCGCACTGGTGCCGATGTTCTTGTCTCCACACCTATCATCAGTGCCTCGTTGGTCAGGAATCCCTTTCTCTGCTTGCCAAAGAATTCAAAACCCTTTTGCAGTCTGCTGGCTATCTCTTTTGGCATCCAGAAGTGCAGCGGCGATGCCACCACCCCAGGCGTATAGCTGGTCTGTGGCAGGTCATAGCTCAGTCTGCCCTTCACAAAGTCTGCCATCCTCTGCGCTGGTGCTGTCTGTCCCTTGCCACCGTTCTGCAGGCCCTGCTGCCAGCACATCCTCTCCAGTGCCTCCTGATATTCCATCACCACAAGGGCTTGGTTCAAAGGGTTCAAAGTGTTCCCGTTAACGTTCCCGTTCCCGTTAACATCCTCCGCTCTCACCTCCACCACCATGCCTGAGTTGCTCCATCTGCCTCCGCGGTTGCTGGGCGACATACCGTTTACCACTATCTGTTCCTTGTCTGTGGCGGCTGGCACTATGAATCCTCCTGGACACATGCAGAAAGAGTACACACCTCTACCATCTACCTGAGTAACAAACGAATACTCGGCTGCTGGCAGATACTTACCCCTACCCTGTTTGTTGTGGTATTGTATCTGGTCTATCAGTTCGGCTGGGTGCTCCAGTCTCACTCCCACTGCTATGCCTTTTGCCTCGATGTCTATGCCTGCCTGAGCCAGATAGCGATACACATCTCTTGCCGAGTGTCCTGTGGCTAATATCACAGCCTCAGCCTCTAAGGTCAGAGTTTGTCCTTGGGGCTGGGATGCTATCACTCCCACCACCTTGTTATTCCTTATTATCAGCTCCGTCATCTTGGTCTGGAAGTGCACCTCTCCGCCACACTCCAGTATCTGGTTTCTCATCGCCTCTATCACCCTGGGCAGTTTGTCTGTTCCTATGTGCGGATGGGCATCAGCCAAGATGCTTGTCGAGGCACCAAACTGACAGAACACATTGAGTATCTTTTCCACGCTTCCGCGCTTCTTGCTTCTGGTGTAGAGTTTTCCATCAGAGTATGCTCCAGCACCACCTTCACCAAAACTGTAATTGCTCTCGCTATCAACACGTTGTGCTGACTTAATCTGAGCTAAATCGACCTTTCTCTCCCTTACGTTTTTGCCCCTCTCAATCACTATGGGTTTTATGCCTCGCTCTATCAGCCTGAGGGCAGCAAAGAGTCCGCAAGGTCCCTCTCCCACCACTATCACTTTCTTGCCTTTCGTCACGTCGGGATATTCAGTCCGCTGGTATGCCTCGTCAGTCGGCTCCTCGTTCACATACACCCTCAGCGTCAGGTTTACCATCACCTGTCGCTGTCTGGCATCGATGCTCCTTTTGAGCACCCTCACATGCTTTATCGTTCTGCGGTCTATAGCCAGTTCCCTGCTCACATAGTCCGCTATGTTCTGTTCCGAGCATGCCACCTGTGGCACCACCCTTACCTGTAATTCCTTAATCATAGCACGGGCAAAATTACGTAAAAAAATCCATTTCACCAAACGCTAAGCAATAATTCTCCCTCGCGCACGTTTTATTAAAGGTATGAAAAAGAATCCAGACATCATATACTCTCTCGTGGCAGTCCTCATGCTGCTATTCTTCAATATACACGCCACTACCGCTCTGGCGCAGGATTTCGTGCTCACTGGCAGGGTGATGGACCAACAGGACAACCCTGTTGAGCTGGCTGCTGTCAGCTGTGTGTCTCAGGGCAAGGTTGCCATGACCAACCTGCGAGGCGAGTTCTCGCTCTCCCTCTCCAGTGCCGACTCTGTGGTTGTGCGTTTCTCCATGATTGGCTATAAGACCAAGACGCGAGTCTTGCGTCGTCCTCGTGGCAGACAGAATCTGCAGGTTACGCTCTATGAAGACAACACCCTGCTCGATGAGGTAACAGTAACTGAGAAACGTCGTCAGACGGGCTCCACCCAGGAACTCGACATCAAGGATATAGCCCAGGCACCCTCTGCCTCTGGCAATGCCGTTGAGGAACTCATTCAGCAGCAGGCTGGCGTTTCCACCCATAGCGAACTCTCTTCACAGTATAATGTGCGAGGTGGTTCGTTTGATGAGAACTCCGTGTATATCAACGACATAGAGGTCTATCGTCCTTTCCTCGTTCGCTCTGGTCAGCAGGAGGGTCTCTCTATCATCAATCCATATATGGTTGAGAGCATACAGTTCTCCACTGGCGGCTATGAGGCTAAATATGGCGACAAGATGTCCTCTGCCCTCGCCATCCAGTACCATCGTCCTCAGAAGACTGAGCTCAAACTCGATGCCAGTTTCCTGGGTGGTGGCATATACTTCGGCTTTGGCAATAAGAAGTTCTCTTGGGCTAACAGTGTGCGCTACAAGCAGACCAAGGCACTGCTCAAGTCATTCGACACCACTGGCGAATACGACCCACAGTTCATCGACTACCAAACCTACCTGTCTTACACCCCCAACAAGCGTTGGCAGGTAGATTTCATAGGCAACATCTCGCAGTCTAAGTACAACTTCTACCCCACAGACCGTGAGACCACCTTTGGCACTCAGGAGGATGTAAAGTCCTTCAAGGTGTATTTTGACGGACAGGAGAAAGACCTCTTCCGCACCTACTTTGGTGCCCTCACCCTCAAGCGCAACCTTACCGACCGCACCTCCGTGTCGCTCATCGGCTCAGCCTTCCACACCAAGGAGAGCGAGACCTACGACATCAGCGGCGAATACTGGCTCACCCAGACCGAGACACAGTCCAGCCTTGGTGTGGGTAAATACATAGAGTATGCCCGTAACTACCTCGAGGCCAATGTGGGTAGCGTCAAGTTGATGCTCGACCACAAGACTCGCCACCACACCGTGCAGGCTGCCTTCACCAGCAAGTGGGAGAAGATAACTGAGAAGAACCACGAATACGAGATGCGCGACTCTGCTGGCTATATCATCCCTCATACTGGTCAGGACCTCAAAATGATTTACACCCTCAGAGCCGACAACGAGCTCAGTGCTCGTCGCACCGAACTCTATGCCCAGGACTCATGGCGCTTCACCTCTCGAGGTCGTCTGCTCGAGGATGGCACAGTCGATGAGAGCAGTCTCACCCACTTCACCCTCAACTACGGACTGCGTTTCTCTCACTGGACGTTCAATAAGGAGAGCATCCTCTCTCCACGCGCCAGCCTTGCCATAGTGCCAGCCTTCAACAATAATATCACCTTCCGCTTTGCCACTGGTCTCTATTATCAGGCACCATTCTTCAAGGAACTCAAAGACACCACCACCGTGGCTGGTGTCACCAAGGCTACACTCAACCGCAAGATTAAGTCACAACAGAGCATACACTTCATAGCAGGCTTCGACTATCGTTTCAAGAGCAACGATCGTCCGTTTAAGTTCACAGCCGAGGCATACTACAAGCTGCTCAACAACCTCATACCTTATAGTGTCAACAACGTCAAAGTGACCTATAACGGCACCAACGAGGCATCAGGTCACATAGCAGGTCTCGACCTCAAGCTCTATGGCGAGTTTGTGCCAGGCACTGACTCATGGATCACCTTCTCACTCATGAGTGCCAAGATGAAATATCGTGGTGAGAGCATTCCTCTGCCTACCGACCAGCGCTATGCCATCAACCTCTTCTTCACCGACTATTTCCCAGGCACCGACCGCTGGCGCATGGCACTCAAACTTGCCTATGCCGACGGCTTGCCATTCGGACCTCCACACTCCGACAACAAGCGTCAGAGTTTTCGTGCCCCAGCCTATCAGCGCATCGACATCGGCATGAGTTTCCGTGCCTACAAACGTGAGAACCAGCAGACCAAGCAGTTCTGCCTCAAGAATATCTGGTTAGGAGTTGACTGTCTCAACCTTTTCGACCACAACAACGTCAACTCCTACTATTGGATAACCGACGTTACCAACCACCAGTATGCAGTGCCTAACTACCTCACTGGCCGTCAGATAAACGCTCGCGTTTCCTTCGATTTTTAGATTTCTTTATTTTGTGCCGTTAATGCCTATCACAACTTTTTGGTTGTTATAAAGGTATATGCCCTTTCTCGATGGTTTGCCGCTGAGAGGACTACCGTCAAGGCTGTACCATCTGCCGTTAAGCATAGGGTGCCACTCACTGGTTGCACCTACATTCTTTATGCCCGATGGTGTCATTCCCTCGCATATCCAGTTGAACTGAGGACCGTAAACGCCTCCTACTAAATTTCCGAAGAACATGGTGGCGGAATCCAGATGGTCTTTCTCGGCGAAGGTGTTGTTAATCTGATAAATGTTGCCATCGTCGCCAGGGTGGGCATCGCTAAAGGCAAGGAAATTGCCGTAGGGCACTATCATATCGTAGAGTGAATGGAAAAACTTTATGCGGTGCTGGGGTTGCCACCCGCTTGCTACGGTATTGTAGGCGAGGGCTCGATGAGCTGCCTCCTGAGCATTGGTGGCAGAGGCTGGCACGGAGGTAGTCTTAGCGGGGTCGCTGAGGTAGGCATAAGTATCGGGGGTGAAGAGTTTCTCGAGATAGGCGTAGATTTTGCCGTCAGCGCCTACGAAAAACATCTCTGCCATCTGCTCGGGGGTATAATGGCGACCAGGCACATCTACACCGTCCTTGAGTTGCTGTGCCCACTTTTCGCCTATATTGGCAGTGCTGTATTGCTTGCTTGATATCCAGTCGATCACGCCAGTGTCGAGGAACTGCTGGGAAAGGAGGTCGCTGATGCTGTAGGGTGCCAGTTCGGGATAGGTGTCGCACATACCCTTGAGAATGAGGGGTATGACAACGGGATAGGTGCTGATGCCCTTGCGATGAACGGTCTGGGCACCGTAGCTCTCACCATTGTCAAAGAAATAATAGCGGAGGGTGGAAACAGGGTCGTATGGACCGTCGCCCACGAAACTGCCGTAGTAGTGCATCTGGTCAGAAAGTTCTTCTTCCTCAATGAGCCGCTGAACGGCGAGGCTTACTGCCCCACCCTGCGAATAGCCGAAGGTGAAAGTGCGCCATACTTTCTTGACGGGCAAGAGGGGATTGTCAGCCGACTTCTCTTCTGCCTGTTTGTTATAGAGCTGCATGCCGTAGTTGTAGGCATCGAGCACCTGACGCGCCGTGAGTCGCTGAGCGAGGTAAGGGTGTATATCATCTTTCGACGCACCATAGCCTTCATAGTCGGGAGCGATGATGATGCACTTGCCTAAATAGTTGGCATCCTTATAATCACGTCGTGGCAGTGCCTTGACTACGGTCATCTCTTCTGTACCCTGATCGGCTGAGGGACATTCACTATTGGCGCAGATGGTGGTATGGCTGTAGATGTGTATGGTCTCGATGCTGTCAGTCTCCACACGGTCGGAGGGTGTCCAGGCTATGAGGGCTGAGGAGAGCACGACAGGGTCGCCAGCGGCATTGACGCTGGGGTAGTTGAAGGAATAGGTGGTGCCGTACATGAACTGCGACAGCTTGGTCAGTTCGGTAGAAGGCTCTGGACTCTGTGCCCATGCTCCCTGTATCATTGCCAGCAGAGCGAATAATAGTATTTGTGTTCTCATTTTACGTTTCATTATTAGCTACCTTTCCGCTGACAAAATTACATACTTTTTTCCTTTCCTCCAAATTTTAAGGGGAAAATAAAAGTGGGAAGATTCAACATTTATTATCGCTTATTTTGATGGTTCAGAAATTATTTGTAAATTTGCCGTAATAAATGTTTATACGAGAATACTATTGAAAAGAACATGAGAGCAAAAATTAAACGTGGAGAGAGAAAGAGAGTAGTAGTGATAGGTGGCGGACTGGGCGGTCTGCGAGTGGTGAAGGCTCTGAGGAAGAGTGAGTTTCAGGTGGTGCTGATTGATAAGAATAACTACCACCAGTTTCCACCGCTGATATACCAGGTGTCGTCGGCTGGTCTGGAACCAAGCAACATTTCATTTCCCTTCCGTCGCTCGCTGCAGGACAGGGAGGATTTCTTCTTCCGTATGGGTGAGGTGCTCAGCATAGACGGTAAGGAGAAAGCACTGCAAACCACTTTCGGCACGGTGCACTACGACTATCTGGTGATAGCTGCTGGTGCCACGACTAACTTCTTTGGTAATGAGAATATAGAGAAGAATGCCCTGCCGATGAAGACGGTGACGGAGGCGATGAAGCTGCGCAACACACTGCTGGAGAATCTGGAGAAGGCAGAGGTGACGACAGACGAGATGGAACTGCAGGAGCTGATGACCGTGGTGGTGGTTGGCGGCGGTCCGTCGGGTGTGGAGATTGCTGGTGCCATGGCTGAGATGAAGCGCGTGGTAGTGCCACATGACTATCCCGACCTGGACAGCAAAAAGATACAGATAATACTGGTGAACTCTGGCGACCGACTGCTGAAGAGCATGGACGAGGCATCGTCAGCAAGGGCGGAGCGCGACTTGCGCGGCATGGGCGTAAACGTGATGCTGGGCAAGAGGGTCACGGACTATCGCGACAATGTGATATATATGAATGACGGTTCGACCATACCTGCTGCCACAGTGATTTGGGTGAGCGGCATCAGGGCTTGCGAGATAGCCTCAACACCTGAGATGACGAAGGGAGCTGGAGGAAGAATTGTGACTGACACTCACCTGAGGGTGAAGGGGTTGGACGATGTGTTTGCCATTGGCGATGTGAGCATAGTGGAGGGTGACGAGAAATATCCTAAGGGTCATCCGCAACTGGCTCAGGTGGCTATGCAACAAGCCGACTATGTGGTTGACACTCTGAAACATAACAGACAGCCAGACAAGGCGAAGCCCTTCCGCTACATAAACCTTGGTACTATGGCAACCATAGGCAGAAAGAAGGCTGTTGCTGAGATTGGCGGTCTGAAATTCGGAGGTTTCGTGGCATGGATGCTGTGGCTGGTGATTCACCTGAGGTCAATCTTAGGTGTGAGAAACAGAATATTCGTATTCCTCAACTGGATATGGAACTACGTGAACTACAGACAGAGCCTGAGACTGATACTGAAATAAGGGACAAAGTGACTAAGGACAAGTGACAAGGTGTCAATCTTTCCTCCATTTGTTTTTCTTGGCTGCACGATGAGGTGAGGCGGTGGAGGCATCAACGGGAACGGGTTCCGAGCTCTGCTCGCCTGAGCCTTGGCGAAGAACGTTAACAGGAACTTTTACCTTTGCTCCCGTTGCTAATGCCACGCGGTACTGGGAGTGGCGCTGCATGATGTTATCAACATACTGGGCTGTTTCGGAACCTCGCATATAGCCACTGCGGACTACTGGATCGTTGTAGTATCGAGGGTCTTGAAGAAGAAGGATATAACGGCGCACATCGCTCCAACGCTGGGGGATGGCGCCGTATTTTTTTGCCAGTGCCATAGCATCGCGAACGTGGTTGGCACCACCGTTATAGGCAGCGAGGGCGAAGCGGATGCGCTCGGCTGGATTGTGAATATCGAGGAAAAGGGTTTGCAGTTCGCGCATATAACGGGCGGCGGCTGCTACATTAGGTTCTGGTTCGTATATCTGCTGGCGAGGCAGTGAGAGATGATCAGCTGTGGAGGGCATAATCTGCATGAGTCCGCAAGCGCCAGCCCAGGAGTGCGCCTGAGGGTCGAAGCATGACTCCTGATAGCATTGGGCAGCGAGCAGGGTCCAATCGACAAGTGCTGTGGTGGCATATTTGCGGAAGAGGTGGTCGTAGTGAGATATGGTGCCCTTACTGGCCGAGAGCATGACGGGGAAGATGCGACGGGTAACGCTGGCGACGCTGAGCTGATACTGCTCCTGCTCCTTGACTTGTGCAAGCATCTGTGGCTTATACCACGAGCGGATGAGATCGGCAAACTCTTGGGCATTATGACCCACCACCCAGTTGTTTGCCACTGTGATGAAGCCCTCCTGATGCTTACGGCTGAGAGGCACGGCGATGATGTCGCCCTCGCCATCGCACAGGCGCTGGAGCATATCAGTGGTGTCGCGACAAACGTCGATGCGCACGCTCTTGCGCAGGTGTTCGGCAAGCTGTTCGCACAACAGGTAGTTGGTGCCCATATCCTTGCCGTGATATTCGTAATAGGTCTCAGGACCGTAGAGGGTGAGCATGATTATCTCCTCGCCCAGCCCAATGCTGTCAGCGGACTGAGAGACAGGGGTTTCACCATCGATGCTTACGGTGCCACCCCAAGGGGTCTCGACGATATTATTCTTTGCCTGCTTCTGGCAAGAGAGTAATAACGGGAACGTTAACGCTAACGGGAACGTTAATACTAACCATATTTTAGTTATTGATTTCACTGAATTCCTTGCCCATATTGAGGTTTAGGTAGGCATCGTAGAGGATTGGCTTCCAACGCTTTGTATCGTCAGGACGCAACTGGCGATAGCGCTCCATATAGGGCAGAAGGAGACGGAACTGCTTCTGGGCATCGCGCAGTCGCTGACGATAGGGACGGCTGAGTTTGCTAAGCGCACGCTGGGAACGCTGATAGTAGATGTAACCTATATTATAATAAGGTGTGTCGAGCATGTCATTGGCTGCGACAGCCTTGTTGCCCCACTCTATCGCCTCGTTATAACGCTGAAGATTCATGAGCACAAGGTGCTTGCCCTGAAGGAAAACAGCGTTGAGTGAATCGGCTGCTATTGCCGTATCGCTAACCTCGAGAGCCTCATCGAACTTACGCTCTGAGCAGAGCAGATTGAGCAGATGAGGATAGAAATAAGGTGAGCGACGGAATGCCATAAACCCTTCGCGCAGATATTTGTGGGCGTGAAGCGAATCGCCTCGTGCGAGTGACATCTCTGAAAGCAGCTCGTATGCCTTCTCACTCTGGCGCGAGCGTACTGCCTTGTCAGCATACTTCAACGCAAGTGGCAGACTGTCAAGATGATGCGCCGTAACGAGTGAGAGAAATGCCACACGATAGGTGGTGGAGTCGTTAACTGATAGATGTTGCTGAGAGAAGAGTGATTTGTCAGGGCACTGCAGATAGATGTCGAAGCACTCCCACGCCTCAGTCCACGACTTCTTACGCATGAAGAATATGCCACCCATAAAGATGTTGGTGCGATAAGGCAAGAGGTACTCGGAGTTCCGCTTGCGTGATGTGGCATCGAGAGAATCTAAGCGTTCATAGGCAAGGAACATGCGCTTGCCCGTCTTTATCAAGCATACGGTGTCAGCCTTCTGCTTAAGATACATTTTCTCGTTGCCCACCTCATAGGCTCGCTTGAGCACATCGCACAACAGGTGCTGGAGGCGCACACTATCATACTGGAAGAGAGTGTCGGCAAGGTATCGGCGCACGGTAGCCTCACTCTTCTCGAGGTTCTTGCCCGACTTGAGTGTCTGGCGCACCGTAGCGACATCATTCTTAAACAGCGTCAGCTGCTTCCTTGTGGGAGCAGCCAACGCTATTATAGTGATTAAAAACAATATGGATATGAATCCGTTTCTCAATGTTTTTTAAGAACTGAATTAGAGTTCATCAATAGTGCTAAGGATGTACTTAGTCTTGAAGTTCTGCTCGTCAGGGTCAGCGGTCTGCACCTCCTGGAAGATAGCCTTAGCCTTCTGCAGAAGCTCCTTGTAAGGCTGGTTGTTGTTCTTGAGGTCAAGAGCCTTGTTGCGATAGCATGTAGCGAGGTTGAACTTAACGGCTGTGAAGTCAGGCTGAGCCACGAGTACCTTAGAGTAAGCGTCGATCGCCTTGTCATATTCGCCAGCCTCCTGAGCGTTCTGAGCTACGTAAGCGTTAGCCATCACGTCGTTAGGATTCTCCTGCAGGCGCTTAGAGAGCACCTTGTCAGCCTCTTCCTTCTTGCCGTTATCAGTGAGCACACCGATGTACTTGCCGAATACGAGGTCGTTGTCAGGGTTAGCCTTGTAAACCTGCTTTACCTTCTTGATGAGGTATTCGCCGTCAATCTCGCCAGAATCCTTGCGTGCCTGGTAAGAGTTGAGCTGAATCTTGATAGCCTCAGGCTTTACCTCAGCATCGCCAGACTCGATGGCATAGTTAGCATACTTGTCAGCCTTCTTATAACTCTTGTTCATGAAAGCTGCGAGGGCTGCATAGTAAGCCACCTGACCAAAGTTCTTCTCCTCAGTAACCTCCTTAGTGTCAGAGAAGAGGTCGTTAGAGTGTGACTCAGCATACATGCCAAACCACTTCTCGGCATTAGCGAAGTCCTTCTTATTATAAGCCCAGAGACCACCGTTTACGAGGTCGTTACGCATAGCCTGAACGCGTGAAGCATTCTTCTTCTTGAACTGTGGCTTTACCTGTCCCTTCTCGTTAGGCTCGTTGTCAGCCTCGTTACAGAGCTGAGCGTTCTTCACTGCATCGTAGGCAGCCTTATACTGCTTGGTGGTGCGATTGTCCTTATCCTCTGGAGTCTTAGCTGTGAGAGCCTTAGCCTGCTCCTTAGAGTTGTCTTCGATAGACATACCCACGAGGTGGTTGTAAGCCTTAGCGCGCTCTTCACCACTCATGGTAGCAGCCTGCTCCTTCATGATGTTGTTAGCCTCGCTTCTCTTCTCAGCCTTGAGCACTGCCTTGAGAGCGTCAGGATTCTGTGCAAATGATGCTGAAGTTGCTACAACTGCGAGCATCGTAAGAATGATTTTCTTCATAATTGAAAAATTGTTGAATAGTTAGTATTTTGGTTTATTCGTTTGTTGGTTCTGCATTCTGCTCATCAGCGTTCTGCTCGCCGTCAACTGGCTCTGCATCAGCGAGTTCTTCGTCCTCATCCTCATGAGGCACTACGCAGACAGAGGCGATAGTCTCGTTGCGCTTCTTGAGCTCGATGAGCTTGACACCCTGAGTGTTGCGTCCCTTCTCGTCGCCTGCATCAGCGATAGCGAAGCGGATGGCGATGCCACTCTTGTTGATAATCATGAGGTCTTCATCACCCTTGACACACTTAACGGCAATTACCTTGCCAGTCTTCTCGGTGATATTGAGCGTGGTGACACCCTTAGAGCCACGACGGGTGAGACGATAGCCACCGTCTTCTACCTTCATGTAGGTGGTGCCGTCTTCGCGTGTTACCTCAGTGAGCACACCAATCTTAGAGCGTTTGCCGAAGCCCTTCTCAGAGATTACCATGAGCGACTGCTCTGGGTCGTAAGCCACTACCATCTCGATTACAGCATCGTCGTCGCCACTGAGTTCCATACCACGAACACCTGTTGCGGTACGACCCATAACGCGGATGTCGTTCTCGTTGAAGCGTACTGCCTTACCATTGCGTGAAGCGAGGATGAGCTCGTTCTCGCCGTTGGTGAGCATTACGTTTACTACCTCATCGCCCTCAGCAATGTTGATAGCACGAACACCCTTGCCACGTGGACGGGAGTAGTCGAAGAGTGAGGTACGCTTTACGGTACCGTTCTTGGTAGCAAAGACTACATAGTGGCTCTTGAGGAATTCCTCGTCAATGAACTTATGGCTCTGGATGCCAAGGAAGGCATTGACGCCGTCGCCTGGCTCGAGCTGGAGCATATTCTGGATGGCACGGCCTTTAGAATCCTTGGCTCCCTCAGGTATCTCGAAGCAACGCTGCCAATATACCCTACCCTGACGGGTGAAGAAGAGTATCATATCGTGGGCATCGGCTGCATAAACGTATTCGGTGAAGTCCTGCTCACGGGTACGGGCACCACGAACGCCTACTCCACCCCTGCCCTGAGCACGGAAGTCAGACTGCAGGGTGCGCTTGATATAGCCCAGATGAGACATAGTGATAACCACTGGGTCGTTGGCATAGAACTGCTCAGGATTGAACTCGGCGTTAGAGAGCTTAATCTCAGTGCGACGCTCGTCGCCATACTTCTCTTTCACATCCTGCAGCTCATCCTTCATCACCTTCTTACAGAGTTCTGGCTCGTCGAGTATGCGCTGCAAGTAAGCTATGAGTTCTTCGAGGTCGGCATACTCCTTACGCAGTTCATCGACACGCAGACCTGTGAGCTGACCAAGACGCATATCAACGATAGCCTTAGACTGCAGTTCGTCGATAGCGAAACGCTCCTCCAAAGCACGCTGGGCATCGCTTGGAGCCTTAGAAGCACGGATAATCTTTACTACCTCATCGATATTATCGACAGCGATAATCAAGCCCTCGAGAATGTGGGCACGAGCCTCAGCCTTAGCCTTCTCAAACTTGGTGCGACGAATGGTGACATCATGACGATGCTCCACGAAGTACTTGACGCACTCCTTCAGCGAGAGCAGACGTGGACGCCCCTTAACCAGTGCGATGCAGTTGACAGAGAATGAACTCTGCAGGGCTGTCATCTTGAAGAGTTTGTTGAGAATGACGTTGGCATTAGCATCACGCTTTACATCTACCACGATACGCATGCCCTGACGGCCTGTCTCATCGTTGACGTTAGAAATGCCCTCAAGCTTGCCCTCCTTCACGAGGTCGGCAATATTCTCAATGAGCTGAGCCTTGTTTACGCCATAAGGAATCTCTGTAACCACGATGCGGTCGTGAGTGTCCTCAGACTCTATCTCAGCCTTAGCACGCAGGATGATGCGTCCGCGACCAGTCTCGTAGGCATCCTTCACGCCCTGAATACCATATATATATGCACCTGTAGGGAAGTCTGGAGCCTTGATGTACTCCATCAGTCCGTCAGTGTCAATGTCAGGATTGTCGATATAGGCACAGCAACCGTCGATTACCTCACCCAGGTTGTGGGTAGGTATGTTGGTAGCCATACCAACGGCGATACCGTTGCCGCCATTGACAAGGAGGTTAGGTATGCGGGTAGGCATAACGGTAGGCTCCTGAAGGGTGTCGTCGAAGTTGTTAGCCATATCGACGGTATCCTTCTCCAGGTCGTCCATGATGTGCTCACCCATCTTGCTCAGTCGGCACTCGGTATAACGCATGGCAGCTGCTGAGTCGCCATCTACACTACCGAAGTTACCCTGACCGTCAACGAGGGTGTAGCGCATATTCCAGTCCTGAGCCAGACGAACGAGGGCTCCATAGACTGATGAGTCGCCGTGTGGGTGATACTTACCAAGTACCTCACCTACCACACGGGCACATTTCTTGTAAGGCTGGTTGCTGGTGTTGCCAATGCCAAGCATACCATAGAGTATGCGGCGATGAACGGGTTTAAAACCATCACGCACATCAGGCAGTGCGCGAGCCACGATGACAGACATGGAGTAGTCAATATAGCTTGACTTCATCTCATCCTCAATGTTTATCTTGCGGATTCTGTCATAGTCGTAAGTTTGCGTTTCTTCCATTTCTTGTTATTTGGTGATTTATTTTTTAGTTTTACTTTTTACCTTAATTGAAAAACGTGAAAATGCCGTTTTTGCCACTTTACAGGCTCTCTGACGCATTTTTAACATTTCATATTGGTTACAAAGATACTAAAAATTATCCATAATAACGAGCCCCAAAAGGCGAAAATAACGCTTTTTAAGGCTTTTTATATAATTAGTCCGATTTTTACCACTTCTTGCGGTTACTTAGCAAGCAGATGCGGATACTAAGCAACCACGTGCGGTTACTTAGTAACCACGCACAGAGACTAAGTAACCGCACAGATTATTCGTGGTGGTAAGGTTCACCTTTTATAATAGTGCAGGCACGGTAAACCTGCTCAGCGAAAACGAGTCTGACCATCTGGTGGGAGAAGGTCATGGGAGACAGGCTAATGCGCTCATTAGCACGCTGATAGACAGCCGAGGAGAAACCGTAAGGTCCACCTATGCAGAAGACCAGACGACGGGTGGCGGTCAGCTGTTTGTGTACCAGCCAGTCGGCAAACTCAACAGAGCGGAATTCCTTGCCTCGCTCATCGAGCAAAACGAGGTGGTCAGAGGGCTGGAGGAGTTTGAGAATCTGTTCGCCCTCGCGCTCCTTCTGCTGCTGTTCAGAGAGCGACTTGGTATTCTTGAGTTCAGGAATGACGGTGATGGAGAACGGCATGTAATGCGTTATCCTGCCAACATAATCGTCTATGCCTGCCTGAAAATGTTTGTTATTTGTCTTGCCAACGAGTATCAATTCTGTCTTCATCAAGGGCAAAAGTACGCTTTTTCACGCGTATGCACAAGTAAATAAGGTGTTTTTTGATAAAAAACGTAGAAAAATTTGTAGCACAAGATTTTTTTTCTTACCTTTGCTACGAAGTTAACATGACTAAAACTTATCTGAATTCATTAATAAAAACTTTAAACAATGGAAAACAACGAACAGTTAATTGCTCAATGCGAAGCCGTTGCTAAGCAGTGGTTATCACCTTCGTTTGACGAAGAGACACGTAAGGAAGTTCAGGCTATGCTTGACAATCCTGACAAGACAGCACTTATTGATGCCTTCTACCAGAACCTGGAATTTGGTACTGGCGGACTGCGTGGCATCATGGGAGCAGGCACAAACCGTATGAACAAGTACATCGTGGGCATGGCTACACAGGGCTTTGCCAACTATATACTGAAGGCATTCCCAGGTAAGCAGTGCTCTGTAGTAGTGGGTCACGACTGCCGTAACAACGGACGTATGTATGCTGAGACCGTAGCTGCTATCTTTACAGCTAACGGCATCAAGGCTTACCTCTTTGAGAGTCTGCGCCCTACCCCAGAGATTTCATTCGCCATTCGCGAGTTGGGTGCTCAGGCTGGTGTAAATGTTACTGCATCACACAACCCTAAGGAGTATAACGGCTATAAGGCTTACTGGGAGGATGGCGCTCAGGTGCTGGCTCCACACGATAAGGGCATCATTGACGAGGTGAACAAGGTGAAGATTGAGGACGTGAAATGGACTCTCAACCCTGACCTGCTCCAGATTATCGGCGGCGAGATGGACTACAACTACATGTGTGCCGTTAAGGAAGGTATGGTTGACCAGGATGTTATCCTCCGCAACAAAGACCTCAACATCGTTTACTCAGCTATGCACGGCACTGGTCGTCACATCGTTCCTATGTGTCTGCGCTCATGGGGATTCCAGAATATCAACGTGGTGCCAGAGCAGATGGTAGTTGACGGAAACTTCCCAACCGTTGTATCACCTAACCCAGAGAATGCAGAGGCTATGACACTGGGCATGAAGCTTGGTACAAAACTCAATGCCGACCTTGTAGTGGCTACCGACCCTGACGCTGACCGTCTTGCCATCGTTTGTCGCAACGACAAGGGCGAATGGCAGATACTGAACGGCAACCAGACCGCTTGCATGTTCTACTGGTACACCATCAAGAACAAGAAGGCTCTGGGACAGCTCAACCCATCAGACTTCATGGTTAAGACCATCGTGACATCTGAACTCATTGCCAAGATTGCTCGCGCTAATGGTGTGGAGTGCTTCGACGAGTACACGGGCTTCAAGTGGATTGCTTACCGCATCCGCGTCAATGAGGGCAAGCGCAAGTACATCGGCGGCGGCGAGGAGTCATTCGGCTACCTGCCTTATGATAAGGTACGCGACAAGGACGCTCCTGCCTCTATCTGCCTCATCTGCGAGATTGCCGCATGGGCTAAGGACCAGGGCAAGACCCTCTACGACCTGCTGCTCGACATCTATAAGGAGTACGGTTTCCAGAAGGAGGCTGCTATCAGCGTGACAAAGCCTGGCAAGAGCGGTGCTGACGAGATAAAGAAGATGATGGAAGACTTCCGTGCTACCCCTCCAGCAGAAATCGCTGGCTCTAAGGTGGTTTGCGTGAAGGACTACAAGACTCTTAAGCAGAATGCCGAGGGTAAGGTTACAGATATCAATATGCCTGAAACAGCTAACGTGCTGCAGTGGTTTACTGAGGACGGCATGAAGATTTCTGTTCGTCCTTCAGGTACAGAACCTAAGATTAAGTTCTATTGCGAGGTTCCTGTTGCTGGTAAGTTTGACGGTGACTACGCTGCTGCTACAGCTAAGGCTGACGCTCGCATAGCTGAAATAAAGAAGTCACTCGGACTCTAAAGGTGAAGTCTCTCTGACTCTAAAGAGAATCAGACTGCTAAACTTAGAGTCAACAAAACTCTCTTAATAACAGTGAGAGCCTTAGCCAACTGGTTAAGGCTCTTATTTTGTATAATACATGTAGCAGCTACGGTTACCATGATTGCCATGATTGCTGTAGTTACTCTAAATCATGGCACAAAAAAATCCGCTGGGATGACTCTCGTCAAACCAGCGGTGTTAACCTGTTTAGTTCTGTGAACTAGGTTTGTGCTATTAAGCAACTGTGTCAGCAGCAACTGTGTCAGCAGCAACTGTGTCAACTGCAGCTGTGTCAACTG
>JAEEVS010000020.1:0-15205 GCA_016290975.1 Prevotella sp.
GGTACTACTGCGTCTTTAGCCGTTGGGAAACCTATGGCACCCTTCTTAGCCTCTTCGTCGCTCACCTCGCGTGATACCATTGCGATGTCAACCTGGTCGGCAAGAACATCGGTCATGCCCTTACCAGCACCACCGCCGTCAACCTCGATCTTCACCTCGGGATGGAGTTTCTGAAACTCTTCTGCCCACTTTACAGCAAGTGGATAGAGGGCAAAGGCTCCTGAAATGGAGATGTTGCCGCTGAGCTCGCCGTCGGCTGCCGCCTGTTGACCACTCTTCTTGCCTCCGCAAGAAACTGTTGCTATAGCCAGTGACACTATCACTGCTATGCTGAGAATGGAATGGAATGTCTTGTTCATAAAAAAAATTATTTTAACGTTGTTAAACTTCGTACGAAACGCGAGCAAGGCTCGCTACGATACGCCCTAAAGGGCTACGATACGGCGCAAGCGCCTACGATAACTCTAAACTGTAAACTATTAAAATGCTACCAAGAGTTGTGACTCGAGCAGGTTGCTGTTCTTCTTGTCGCTATTGGTATAGTCGGTGTGGGTATAGTCGAGCTGCACGCGTATCCACTTGTTCACCGACCAGTTTACGCCCACGGTGTAGTCGCTCTGGTTATCCGCCTTCAGCTCGGTATCCTTCTGGTAGTAGCCGTAGCTGAGCACTGGCTGCAAGCCGTAAGGCAGACGGTAGCCCGCCGTAGCATAGAAACCCTGCTGGTTGGTAGCGCCAGTCTTGCCGTGCAGGTATTCCGAGCGCACGAAGAGTTTGCCGGGCTTGTAGGTAAAACCTGCCGAGAGACGGTTGCGCGTAATGCTCTCGGTGCCGTTATAGTAGCGACCGGCGTAGTTGCCGAATGAGAGGGTAAGCTCTTTGAGAGGATTAATGGTAACGTAGGTCTCTATGTCTTTGTACTTATCCTTATCCTTTACGTTGATGCCCTGACCGTTGTAAATGCCCACCTTATAGCCTATGACGCTGTAGCCATCCTTGTGGATGAAGCTACCATATAGGCGCAGACCCACGTCACGACCGTTGGCACTGATGCCGCTGATGTCGCTGTAGCCGTTGAGTTTTGCCACCACTGTGGGGTTCTCTATGGTCAGCCAACTGGTAGGACCGTCAAGCGTCTCCTGAGAGTAAGCCACCTTATACTCACCCACCTGCAGGTTCAGCTCCTTGGCAAACTTAAAACGAGCGTAAGCATCAATCAGTTTCACGTTAGAACCGGCGAAGTCTGCCTGCACGCGATAGTCTATGTGTTTGCCGAAATCGCCTGTCACACTGAGACGTGCTCGACGTATGTCGAAACCATTATAGCTGTCGCCGTTGCTATCCTTAGTACCTGTGTCATAGGTGTAGCGACCGTTGATGAGACCTCCCACCTTGGGTATGGATGGTTTGAACTGGCTGAGGTTCACCTTCACTTTTGCGCTGTCACCCAGGAAGGTGGACTGCTCAGCGTTCGATTGTGCGCTCACCGTGCTTGCTGCAAGTAGCAGTGCTGCGGCTGCGATGCTTTCCTGAATAATTTTCTGCATAATCTTTTACCTTTTTGTGTTGTGTTAGTTAATACCTAATTAATTTAAATTTTGTTTGTGTTGATGTGCTATTTGAATTTCCGAGTGCAAAATTAATGCATTTACCCAGAGTGGACAATCGCCGTGAGAGGGTAAATGCATAACTATAGTATGTGATATGGATGTAACCTTACCTATTTTTTCTTTATAATAACCTGCCAGTAACCATCAGTATGCTGGGTTTGGGAGAGTATCTCGTGACCCTCGAGTTTTACTGAGCCAGGCACATTCTCTATGGGTTTGCCATCGTCGAGCCATATCTCGAGCACATCGCCACTCTGCATGGTGGCGAGCTCCAGTTTGGTCTTGACAAAGTTCATAGGACAGAGAACGCCGCGGAGGTCCTTGAGCCTCTCTATCTCAATGGTCTTTACACCCCCTCCAGGCTCCCCCGTTTCGCGGGGGAGAGCAACCCTCTTAGAGGATGAGGAGAGTTCTTCCCCATTCGGGGGAGTTAGAGGGTTATTCTTAAAGTTTAAGCTATCATCCATACCCTCATAGAGAGTGATGACTGCATCGGCAAGGGCATTAGCCTTGGCATTGTCATAAGAGCCCTGCTTGCCCTCAGCCTTAGCTTGGGAGATAAGAGCCTTGAAGGCGCTGTCCACATAACCCGTGTTAATGAAATGCTCTATGAAGGCATCGAAGACACCAGCAGCATCCTGAGGGTCGAGACCACGAGTGACGAGCAACATGCGTGAGGCATGGAAGATAACATCATAGGCTGACTTGTCGCGAGCCTCCTTAATGGCATCCTGATCTACCTGTATCATATCAAACAAACCTGCTGAGCACTCTGGTTTGCCACGTTTGGTAACATTAAACACCTCGTCGCTACCCCAGTCGAAATAGTAGTTCTTATCCTCAGCGAAAGGAGGTATATCCTTATATTTCGCAATGAGTTCCTCGGCTGTAGCCCTACCCTCAGCAGAGCGAAGCCAGGAGTTGAATGTTTGAGGTTTTGCCTCGCTGAACTTCCTTACCAAATCGACAACGAACTTAGGTGTGTCATAGGCATTAATCGTTCCGATGCTCTCGGCCAGTGCAGGTGAGTCGGTGTAGTTGGCTCCCACATAAACCTGATAGGCAGGATAAACATGGTCGGTATGCAGCACCTTGCCCACAAAACCGAGGTCGCTCCACAGTGGCTGACCGCAGAGGTTAGGACAGCCAGAAACGTTGATACGGGCATCTTGCAACAGGTTGAGATCCAGTCCACTCTTTTCGAGTGCCCTGATGATAGCATTGGTGAGTCCCTTAGACAGACAGATACCCAGTCGGCAGGTATCGGCACCAGTACATGACACTATATTGTTGATGACTGCTGGTTTGCTGAAATTCTCAGGCACATACCTCTTTATATACTTAGACAGCTCATCCTGAGCCTCAGCAGGGATATTCCTCAAACGTATGTTCTGACGGGTGGTGAAGCGCAGGGTGTCGTCACCAAACTGTGCCACAAACCTTATGAGTGCCTTGAGTGCCTCAACCTTCTCCTCGTCGTCAAGACGGATATTGCCAAGCGTGATGGGGACAACGACGGACTCTCCCCCACCCCCTCTCTTGGAGAGAGGGGAGGAATATGCACTATCTGTCTGCGAAGAGTTGCCGCTATTATTGCCGTTAGTGGACGCATTCTGTCCCCCTCTCTCCAAGAGAGGGGTTAGGGGTGAGTCTTTCTTCTCCTTCTCAAAATACTCATCAATAAGGCGGAAAGTCTCTTCCTTACCGAGTTTATAGAATATGAAGCGTATGCGAGCCTTGTACTTATCCTTGCGGTTGCCGTGGTCAATGAAGAATTTCTTCATCGCCTTGACCAAGGCATAGAGGTCTTCGGCAGGCAGGAACTCTCGCCACAGCCAACCCACGGAGGGCTTGCTGCCAGCGCCACCACCGATATAAACTTTGAAACCTCGCTTGCCGTCCTTTATCTGTGCCACAAAACCTATGTCGTTGATGCCAGCATAGTCTATAAACTTATCGTTGCTGGAGAAGGCTATCTTCATCTTGCGAGGCATGAGGTAGGAATCAGGCTCTGGCACTACGGCATTGGCGAGGGCTATGGCATAGGGAGTTGTGTCAAACACTTCGTCCTTGTCTATGCCTGAAAACTCGCTCACTATGATGTTGCGCACCGTATTGCCACCACCTCCCTTGGTTGAGAGTCCTGCCTCCTGCAACTGCCTCAGCACATTCTCCATCTTGTCCAACTGCAGATTGAGTATCTGCACCTCGGCACGGGTGGTGATATGCAGCAGGTTGGAACCATTCTCCTTAGCTATGTCTATAACCCTTAGCAGCTGCTCTGGTTTTATCACACCGCCTGTGGCGCGTATGCGAGCCATATACACCTCGTTCTTGCGCTGTTCATAAACACCCATCGGCACGCGGAATGCCTTAAACTCCGTAGTGCTGACGGTCTGCTGCTGATATCCGTTTGCCAGTCTTGCAAATTTCTCTATGTCGTTATTAACGTTGACGTTAACGGGAACTTTAACCATACTATTGATTTTTTTGAACCATTAAACCATTAAACTATCTCTTGTGCAATCCGCACTCCTTATGCTCAGGTGCTTCCCACCACCAGCGACCTGCACGAATATCCTCGCCAGCCTCTATGGCACGAGTACACGGCTGACATCCTATGGAGGGGAATCCCTGATCGTGGAGTTTGTTGTAAGGCACTTTGTTTGCCTTTACATATTGCCACACTTCGTCTTCGCTCCATCGCGCCAGAGGGTTAACCTTAATGAGGTTGTTGTTGGCATCCCACTCCACCACCTGCACACCCTTACGAGTGACAGCCTGCGAGGCGCGCAGTCCGCAAATCCACACATCAACGGTGGAAAGGGCTCTGCGGAGCGGTTCAAGTTTGCGACACTGACAGCAAGCCTTGCGCAATTCCACCGACTGATAGAAAGCATTTACGCCATGTTCCTTTACGTATGCCTCCACACCAGTGTGGTCGGGCGAAAAGACCTCTATGCTTATGTCATACTTATCGTTGGTGCGGTCTATGAGGTTATAACACTCAGGAAAGAGTCTGCCTGTGTCGATAGTGAAGACTCTTGCCCCTGCCACACCATCAGGCAGGGTCTGCTTTGCCACCTTGGCTATTATGGCGGTGAGCACCTGGTCCTCCACTCCCAAACTGGATGCGAGGGCTATCCTCTTGCCATACTGAGGCAGAAAGTAGGCAAGCACCTCCTCAGGGGTGCTGTCCTTAAAACGATTGTTAAGTGATGCTATGTCAACGTTAACGGGAACGGGAACTGGAACTTTAACCATAACTGTAAACTCTAAACTGTAAACTATTCTACTATCATTCCTGCTCCTACTGTTTCGTTGGTACCTTCGGCTATGAAGATGAGCGAACCCGTAGTGCGGTTATTCTCATATAGGTCGTAGGCAAGGGGCTTCGACACCTTCAGTGTCACCTTGGCTATGTCATTCATGCCCACAGCCTTGTCGTCAAAATTATTCTCCAGAGTGTTGATATTCACCTTGTAGTCTATTGCCGTTATGAAGCCCTGCAGCTCGTCGGTGGTGTGGCGAATGATGTACTTCTGCCTTACCTGCAACGGACGGTGATTGAGCCAGCAAACAAGTACCTCCACCTGCTGACCAGTGAGTGGCACATCGTTGCTCTTCACTATCTGCGAACCACGACTCACGTCAACATCGTCCTCCAACGAGAGGTTTACGCTCTGCGGAGCCTGTGCCTCAGTGAGCTGCTTAGTGCCCTCGTCTATGCGACTAATCTTAGACTTAGTGAATGACGGCAGTATGGTCACCTCATCGCCCACCTTCACTGTGCCTGAGGCTATTCTGCCTGCATAGGCACGATAGTCTGGCCACTCAGCAGTCTGAGGGCGCACCACATACTGCACGGGAAAACGGAACGACTGTTTCTCCAAGCTACTCCCCTCCAGTCCCCTCGTTTCTCGAGGGGCAGAAACCTTCAGCGGTATCTGTTCAAGCAGATGCAACAGGGTCTCACCCTTGTACCAAGGGGTGTGTTCTGAGGCGTTCACCACATTGTCACCCTTCAAGGCTGATATAGGGATGAAATACACCTTCTTCAGGTGCAACAGCTCGGCTATGTGGGCATATTCCTCCTTTATCTTATTATAGACATCTTCAGAGAAGTCCACCAGATCCATCTTGTTGATTGCCACCACCACATAGTCTATCTTCAGCAGCGAAGCGATGTATGAATGGCGTTTGGTCTGCTCTATGATACCGTTGCGTGCATCCACCAGTATTATGGCTGCATCAGCCGTTGACGCACCCGTCACCATGTTGCGTGTGTATTCTATGTGGCCTGGAGTGTCGGCTATGATAAACTTACGCTTGGGGGTAGCGAAATAGCGATATGCCACATCTATAGTGATGCCCTGTTCGCGCTCTGCACGCAGTCCGTCGGTTAGCAGGGCAAGGTTCAGTTCGGCATTGCCCAATCGTTCTGATGCTGACTCCACTGCCTCCAACTGGTCTTCAAAGATAGACTTTGAGTCGTATAGCAGCCTGCCTATGAGTGTTGACTTACCGTCATCTACGCTTCCTGCTGTAGTGAAGCGTAGCAGTTCCATATCTAAATATCCTCGTGTTGTCATAAATTGATAATTGATAATTGAAAATTGACAATTCTCTTTTAACTGTGCACTATGCACTGTAAACTCTAAACTCTAAACTGTAAACTAATCAAAAGTACCCCGCCTTCTTGCGGTCTTCCATTGCTGCCTCTGAGCGTTTGTCGTCGGCTCTGCCTCCGCGTTCTGTCACTCGTGACGATGCTATCTCGTCTATGATATCCTCTATGCTGTGGGCAGTGGAGAGCGTCAGACCTGTACAGGTGATATCTCCGATGGTGCGACAGCGCACGTGCTTCACCTCCACCTTCTCGTCGGGTTTGAGCTGCATGAAGGGGTATTTGGCAAGCCACACTCCGTCGCGGTTGAACACCTCGCGCTCGTGGGTGTAGTAGAGTGACGGCAGTGGTATCTGCTCTTGCAGTATGTACTGCCATACGTCCATCTCCGTCCAGTTTGATATAGGGAACACGCGGAAGTGCTCGCCCAGGTTCTTCTTGCCGTTGAAGATGTTCCACAGTTCAGGGCGCTGGTTCTTTGGGTCCCACTGTCCGAACTCATCCCTGTGAGAGAAAAATCTCTCCTTTGCCCTCGCCTTTTCCTCATCGCGGCGTGCTCCGCCTATGGCTGCATCAAACTTGTAGTGCTCCAGGGTGTCGAGCAGGGTGACGGTCTGCAACTTGTTGCGTGAGGCGTTGTAGCCTGTCTCCTCCACCACTCTGCCCTCGTCTATACTCTGCTGCACGCTGCCCACGATGAGTTTCACACCGAGTTTATCCACCAGCTGGTCACGGTAGTCAATGGTCTCGGTGAAGTTGTGACCCGTGTCGATGTGGACAAACGGAAAGGGGATGGGCGAAGGGTAGAACGCCTTATAGCTGAGGTAGGCAAGGACGATGGAGTCTTTGCCTCCTGAAAACAGCAGGGCTGGTTTCTCAAACTGTGCTGCTACCTCGCGTATCACGTAGATAGCCTCTGATTCTAATTCCTTTAAGTGTGTAATCTTTGTGCTCATAAAAATATATTGTTTAATTCCTTATTTCAAATTATTAATTACTAATTCTTGCGCTCCGTAGGTGCTCAGGCGAGCAGAGCTCGGAACTTCATTCTTCACTCTTCATTCTATTCTGTTCTTACTGAAATATCTCATTATGAGTCTGCCCGACAGACTGAGTATCAGCACTATGATGGTGAGTACCACGGCGGCGGCGTAGGCTCTGTTCTGCACCTCCACCTGTGGCACCGACAACTGGAAGAAGACTGACAGGGGCAGGGTTGCCGCCTTGTCGGTAAGCGCCTCAGGTATGTGGTCGGTAAATCCAGCTGTGAACATCACACCTGCTGCATCGCCCATGGCCCTGCCTACGGAGAGGAGCGTTGCCGTTGCTATGGCTGGGGCTATTTGGCGCACCACCACGCCGATGGTCTCTATCTTTGTGGCACCGAGCGAATAGGCTGCCTCGAGCAAATCCTTGGGTATGGTGCGAGCCACCTCGTCCATGCTCCTTATAAGGATGGGTATGATGAGGAGTGTCTCTACTATGATACCACCTAAGAGCGATGCCTTGACACCCATTACTATCATCAGCGTGAAGGCAAAAGCGCCATACACTATGCTGGGGATGCCAAAGAGGACATCGTAGGCAAGGCGAGCCACATAGGCAAACTTAGAGTCTTCCTTCAGATAGACGTTGAGGAAGAACACCACGGGGATGGACACTATCAGTCCGATGACGGTGGATGCCGTAACGATATACACCGAACCCACTATGGCATTGAGAAAACCGCCCTCCTTGCCTACGTAGAATCCTGAGCCTGGCAGACTGGTCACCATCTCCCAGGTGAGCACGGGCACACCTTTGCTGAATATGCTCCACAACACGCTCAGCACGAAGCCTGCCACGATGAAGAGCGACAGATACATCAGTGCCTTGAATATGTATTCTTCTATATATTTCATATATCAACGGGAACGTTAACGTTAACGGGAACTGTGAATTAAATTAAGATATATTCTTGCTCCGAGATTGAAAATGAGTATCACGAAGAAGAGGATGAAGGCGGCAAACATGAGTGCCGACTCATACAGGGGCAGTGAGAGCATCTCGCCGTAGTTGTTGGCTATGAGCGCTGGTATGGGGTAGCAGGCGTCGAGCAGCGAATGGGGTATGATGATGAGGTTGCCGCAGACCATCAGCACCGCTATTGTCTCACCTAAGGCTCGTGAGATGGCGAGCACCGTGGAAGCTACTATGCCTGGCAGTCCTGCGCGGAGCACTATGTGCTTGGTGGTTTGCCAGCGCGTGGCGCCCACAGCCAGAGAGGCTTCACGCAGTTCGCGACTCACATTGTCGAATATCTCTATAAACAGACTCACCAGCAGGGGCAGTATCATCACGCTGAGCACCACCGCGCCCGACAGAAGCGTGTAGCCCGAGGTGGAGGTGCCAACGGCTGGTCCTACCACGTCGCTCACCAGTGGCACTATCACCAGCGTACCCCATACACCGTATATCACGGCTGGCAGCGAGGCGAGAATATCAAGCAGGGGGTAGATGAAGCGACGTATCACCGAGCGCGAATACTCCGTGAGCAACACTGCCATGAGCAACGATATAGGCAGGGCTATCACTATGGATACTGCCGTAACGTAGAAGGTGCCCATGATGAAGGCAAGAAAACCGAAGTGGTTCTTCATTGGCTTCCATTCTGATGCCGAGAGCAGTTCCCAGAGTGAGTGCTCCTGCAGTATGTCGGTGGACTTCAGATACAGTCCTATCGCCATCGCCACCACGAGAATCATGGACACGATGGTGAAGCCTGTCATCAGTGCTCCTGCTGCTTTATCTTTTGCTATTCTATAATTCATTTGTTTCTTTTTATTGGAAGTTAAAGAAGTTAGAGAAGTTAAAGAAGGACTCCGAGCTCTGCTCGCCTGAAGAGCTTCGTTCGAAGAAACGTGACTTTCAGTCACTTAGACATCACCATTAACTTTACAGCAAGTAATAGCATATGTCTTTAACTTCTAAGCGAGCAAAGCGAGCGATAACTCCTTTTAACTCCTTTAACTCCTGAAATTCTATGAGAACGCTCCATCCAGGTATTTCCTGGTGAGTTCGTTCTGCGGATTGTTAAACAACTCCTTGGCTGGTCCAGCCTCTATCACCTCGCCCAGGTACATGAAGATTACGTAGTCGGCAACGCGCTGAGCCTGTTGCAGGGTGTGGGTAACCATCACCACGGTGTAGTCCTTCTTCAAGTCCACAAACAGCTGTTCCACCTTCTTTGATGATATAGGGTCGAGGGCTGATGTGCTTTCGTCGGCAAGCAACACGGTGGGCTCTACGGCGAGCGAGCGAGCCAGACACAGACGCTGCTGCTGTCCTCCAGACAGACGTGCGGCGGGTTGCTTCAGTCGGTCTTTCACCTCGTCCCACAGTCCGATGCTCCTCAGGTAGTGCTCCACCACCCTATTGAGTTTCTCCTTGCCTCTTATGCCGTGTATCTTACATCCATAGGCTATATTGTCGTATATCGACATAGGCAGCGGACAAGGACGCTGGGGCACCAGTCCCACGTGGCGACGCAACTCTATCTTCTCTGCTCCGTGCACCTTGGTGATGTTGTATTTTCCCAGCCATATATCGCCCTGCATCTTCACCCCTTCGGTGGTGTCGATGATGCGGTTGAATGTGCGCAACAGCGTTGACTTGCCACAGCCTGACGGACCTATGATACACGTAATCTTGTTCTTCGGTATCTCTGCCGTCACGTTCTTCAGTATGTGGGCATCACCTATATGCACATTGAGGTTGTCAACCTTTATGCCAGAGTGAACTAATGGAGAGAAGACCCTCCCCTCACCCTCCCTTAAAGGGCGGGAGTCCTCCCCCTTTAAGGGGGAGTTAGAGAGGGTCCTTACTGGGTGCTCCGTATAAGCTATCGGCAGTTCCTTCCACGCCTCTGGCTGGGTGGCTATGTCGCGAGCCACGAGCAGTGGTATAAGGTCTTCACGCCCAGTGTATTTACCCTCAGCTAAAAACTGTGTACTTTGTACCTTGTCCCTTGTACCTTGTACCTGACCTCCCGTTCCTATCTTCGTACCATATTTCTTTACTACGAGATAGAGAGCCTCCAGTGCATTCGGCTCTAAATAGTCTGTGGCATCGAGAAAGAGAATCCACTCACCGTTAGTCAGTTCCACGCCCTTCTGGCGCACCTCCTCAGGGCTCACCTCCTTATCTAACCTCACGTAGCGCATACGTCTATCTATAAGGTACGAGCGCACCAGATGTTCGCTCTCGTCGCTTGAGGCGTTATCTATCACTACGGCTTCCCATTTCTGTGCCGACTGTGCAGTTATCGACTGCAGGGCAGCGATAATGCTCTTCTCGTTATTATGCAGGTTTACTATAATACTTATCATGTTATCCGCTTGTTTTTTAGTTTAATTTCCGACTGCAAAATTAGTTACTTTCTCATAGGTGGGCAATCGCCGTATATTAGGTTTTCGCATAACAAAGGTATGTGATACGTGATACAAAACATGGTGATTGCGCAAAAGCACCAAAGACCGTACCTTTGCACTCGCAATCTGCTTCGCACCGTGTGCCTGCTTAGCGCAGACCCCCACTGATTGCTTCGTGCGAACAAGTTTGTCACTCAAAAATGGAATTAAACTACGATGAAGAAACAGACTTTAGCTACACTGACTAACTACCAGCAGCCTGATGCCTACGGGGCATTGAGCATGCCTGTATATCACTGCTGCGCCTTTGAGTTTGATACTGCGAAGCACATGACCGATGCCTTCACGGGCAGAGTCAGCGATCCTGAATATGTACGCGTGATGAACCCTACCGTGACGTTCTTCGAAAACAGGGTGAAGTCGCTCACGGGTGCACAGAACGTGTTTGCCTTCAACTCTGGCATGGCAGCCATCACCAACGTGCTGCTGTGCTTTGTCAAGGCAGGCAAGAATATCGTCACCAGCAACCACCTCTTTGGCAATACGGTCAGTCTGATGCGCAACACGCTCGGTCCCTTGGGCATAGAGACGCGCGAGACCAACCTGCTCAACCTCGAGGCGATCAGAGGGGCTATTGACGAGAATACGGCATGTGTATTCCTTGAGATTATCACCAACCCCCAGATGGAGGTGGCTGACCTCTCTGCCATCGCCGAGATAGCCCACGAGAAGGGCGTTCCGCTCATAGCCGACACCACCCTCATCCCCTTCACCGAGTTTGATGCCCACAGCCTTGGCATCGACGCTCAGGTGGTCAGTTCCACTAAGTATATCTCTGGTGGGGCGACGAGTCTTGGCGGACTGGTGATAGACTACGGCACCTTTCCCGTTATCAACCGCAAGACGCGCTTTGAGCTGCTCTTCAACATGGGCTCATACATGACTCCCCATGCAGCCTACATGCAGACCGTGGGTTTGGAGAGCCTTGATGCCCGCTACAGGGTGCAGGCAGGCAATGCCCTCGAACTTGCCAAGCGCTTGCAGGGAGTGCCCGAAATAAAGAGGGTCAATTACACAGGACTGCCAGACAATCCCTTCTACGAACTCTCCCAACGGCAGTTTGGCAAGACGGCTGGCGCCATGCTCACCATCGACCTTGAGGATAAGCAGACGGCAATCAGCTTCCTTAACCGCCTGAAGGTGATACACCGTGCCTCCAACCTCTTCGACAGCCGTTCGCTCGCCCTCCATCCAGCCTCCACCATCTTCGCTGCCTTCTCAGGCTCTCAGCGCCGTGCTATGGATGTGCTCGACACCACCATACGCCTCTCCATCGGCTTAGAGCATGTCGATGACCTCTTCGAAGACATCCTTCAGGCACTGAAGCAGGAGTGATTTACAGAAGCAAAGTGAAAGAAAAAATCATCATTTTGTGACACTCTGCTCACTAAAAAAATTCAACCAGAAAACGCAAAATAGCAACAAAAACGACCCCTTTTTTAGTCATTTCCTAGAGTTACTTAGCAAGGGCGCGCCCTTGCTAAGCTACAGCGTCTGGAAACTAAGCTACAGCAAACCAAAAATCAGCCCTTATTTACAGATTATTACGCCTATATCACAGCACTAAAATCGCCTCGTTTCCCAACCATTTGACAACCAGCCTTTTACAAAATTCACGACATTCCAGAATTTGAAGCCAACTTCCCTCTCGCCTCCAAATTCTTCACTCTCGCGCCTCCAGAAAAACTCACTTTGTCAGGAAAATTGCCGTTTCGCTGACAAAGTGGAAAAACAAGGTGACTCCCTGCTCGGAAAAGTTACACTTTTTTCTTGAAACGACAAAAAAAATTTGCTCTTTATAAAATAAAAGATTAACTTTGCAGAGGTTAAAGAGTTCAAGAGTTCAAAGGTTCAAGCGCGCTTCGCTGGTTCAAAAAAAAGTTCAAGAGAGTTCAAACGCGCTAAAGCGCTGGTTCAAAAAAAGTTCAAGAGAGTTCAAAGGTTCAAAAGGTTAATATAAAATACGATGATTGAGAAATATACTGAGGAGGCAGTGGAACTGCTGAAGAGGCTGATAGCTACGCCATCGGTGAGCAGAGACGAGACGAAGGCGGCTGACGTGATGGAGGAGGCGATGCGCGGCTATGGGTTTGCTCCTGAACGCATAGGGAATAACCTGATGATAAAGTCGGCGGAGTGGGACGACAGCAAACCTACCATTCTGCTGAATGCGCACATAGACACGGTGAAGCCCGTGAGCACATGGACGAGAGACCCCTTCACACCCACGATGGAGGGTGACAGACTCTACGGCTTAGGCTCTAACGACTGCGGAGGAGGACTGGTGAGCCTGCTGCAGGTGTTTAGAATATTAGACTCACCCCTACCCCCTCTCTTGAAGAGAGGGGAACAATGTGCACCAACTAATGAAGGTGATTCCTCCCCTCTCTCCAAGAGAGGGGCAGGGGGTGAGTCTAACTTAATCTACCTGGCATCATGCGAGGAGGAGGTGAGCGGAGTGAACGGCATAAGGGCGGTGCTGCCCCATTTGCCTAAGATAGATGTGGCGATAGTGGGTGAGCCGACGGGACTGCAGCCTGCGATAGCGGAGCGCGGACTGATGGTGATAGACGCCACGGCGCACGGCAAGAGCGGTCATGCGGCTCGTAACGAGGGCGTGAATGCGATATACGAGGCGCTGGACGACCTGATGTTCATACGCGACTATAAGTTTGAGAGGGTGTCACCTCTCTTAGGTCCTACGAAGATGCAGTGCACCATAGTGAACAGCGGCACGCAGCATAACGTGGTGCCTGACGAGTGCAGGTTTACCATCGATGTGCGCACCAACGAACTGTACACCAACGAAGAGGTGTTTGAATTTCTGAAGACAAAGCTGAAGAGCGAAATCAAAGCGCGCTCGTTTCATCTGCATAGCAGTTCGTTGTATAACGATACGTCACTTCGTGACTACGATACGCAATCAGAGATTGCTACGAAACGCTGCGCTACGAAACGTGAACAGAGTTCACTACGAAACGGCGCAAGCGCCTACATTGACGGGTTCCGCGAGAAGTTCAGCGAGCTGGGATTGGAGCCGTTTGGTTCCCCTACCCTCTCTGACCAGGCACTGATGCGCTTCCCAAGCTTCAAGTTAGGGCCTGGTGAGAGCAGCCGTTCACACTCAGCTGATGAATTCATCTGCGTTTCGGAGATAAGGAAGGCGATAGAGATTTATTTGGAGTTACTGAAGTAACGGTTCAAGGCGCTTCGCTGGGTCAAGGCGCGCTAAAGCGCTAGTTCAAAAAAAGTTCAAGAGAGTTCAAACGCGCTAAAGCGCTGGTTCAAGGGTTTAAGAGTTCAAAAAATGATTTCTTTCCGCAAGACAGACCGCAACGCCATATTACTGTTGATACTTATTGTTGTGGTGGTAGTGGTAACTTTTCCCTTGTTGGGGGAAAGGGAGGATGCCTCTACGCTGCCCTCTCAGCTCCGCTCTGGACTTGCAAAGAAACGCCACAGTGTTACGCAGAAACAACAGTATTATGCCCAGAAACAGGATGCTATGGGCGAGCTCTTTTATTTTGACCCCAATACGGCTGACAGCACCCAGCTGTTGCGCTTAGGTCTGCGCCCCTGGCAAGTGCGCAATATCTATAAGTATCGCGCGAAGGGGGGCAGGTATCGCCAGAAGGAAGATTTCGCCATGCTCTATGGCTTGACCCTCGAGCAGTACCGTCGTCTCGAGCCTTACATCAGAATAAAACCCGAGGTGATGGCGAGGGATTATTTTAACGGGAACGGGAACGATAACGATACGCGAGCAAGCTCGCTACGATACGGAGCCTTCAGCTCCTACGATACGGCGCAAGCGCCTACGATACGCCCTACGGGCTACGATAACAAAAAAAATACCGTTAAAAAACTCACCCAAGGGGAGTTTGTAGACATCAACACTGCTGACACTGCTGAGCTCAAGCGTATTCCAGGCATCGGCTCTTATTTTGCCCGCAGAATAGTGGAGTTGCGCCAGCGTCGTCAGGCTTTCGTGTTACCAGAGGAACTGCTCTCCATACGCAATTTTCCTGAGACAGCTCTTACCTATATGACTGCTTCGCAGAATTTTGCGAAGATACACATCAACCAATCATCATTGCAGCAACTCAAGGCGCATCCCCTGATCAATTACACACAAGCGACGGACATCCTAAGATACCGTCGCCTGAATGGAAACATACGTTCCGTAAATGATATTTCTAACCTGCCTTCATTCACCCCAGAGCAGCTTGCCCGCCTTAAGCCTTTCCTTGTTTTTTAATGAAGGACAAGGCGCGCTAAAGCGCTGGTTTGAAATTAAACAAAAACAAAGAAAACCCCTGTCAAGGGCATAAGTCTTTCAGACTCTCGCAGCCCTTCAAGTCACATGGCCTTTATGAGCAAGCTCCTAAGTCCATGCCCTTGCAGTCCTGCACCTTCCTAACGTCAGGTTATGCCCTTGCCAGGAAAAACCCCGGTTCTGCGAACCGGAAAAACAATTCTAAGTACAAAGAATAACGACA
>JAEEVS010000021.1:0-5183 GCA_016290975.1 Prevotella sp.
AGCCGTGTGAAAGCCACTTACCCACGCGACCAGATTACTGGCTACGTGTTGCAAAACTACCGTTGGAATGACATGAGGCAGTTGCCACTATCCACCAGCATCAACCAGCAGTTTATGGAGTGGACTCACTGTCCTAACCTGATATACGACGGAGGAAACGAATACCATAAGTTTGAGATTCTGGACATTCACCGTAACTCTCTCAACGTGGAGGATAACACCTGGGACAGAGAGAACGAAATATGGCACACATACCTGTGGGCTGACTATAAGCGTTCCTCGTATGTGTATGACGAGGTGCCAAAGGGTGCCTTCCTCATTCGCAACTCAGACAACAGAGAGGCTAACATCACATCTGAATACGTGATGGCCCACTTCACCCTGCAAACTCCAGAGCCTTTCCCCTACCCCCTCTACGTGGACGGAATGTGGGCGGTTAACTACGTTAACGGGAACGGGAACGGGAACGATAACGGGAACGATAACGATAACGGGAACGGGAACGGGAACGGGAACGGGAACGATAGCCACCGTGGCGATGCCGTCAGGTATCGCATGACATATAACCCCGAACAGAAGGCATATACAGGCACGGTGCCACTGAAATACGGCTACTATTCTTACCAATACATAATGCTGAAACCAGACGGCACAACGGCTATACCGCCAACAGAAGGGTCATTCTTTGAAACAAGAAACATATACACCGTCTTGTTCTACTATAGAGGAAACATAGACCGTACTGACAGACTGGTTGGTGTTGCCAACCTAAAAATGAGGTAAGAATTCGAGCCTCATTTGTATCACCTTCGGAGAATCGGGATTTATCTTATACCACCCCCTGCGCTCAGCCTTAACGATTGGTGAGCCACTCTGCTGACTGACTTCGCGTAGCCATTCAGCCACTTCCTGATAAACCGTCTCTTGAGACAATGGCTCAAAAAACGAGTTCTTCATATTGAACACGTTAAGCGCAATACGACGCAGAGGCATGCCTGATTCGCCTACCTCGTTAAGCATCAACAGTATTTCGTCTTCGTAGTTCATAAAAAAAACAGGTGAAGAGGAACAATAACCGTTACCCCTTCACCCATTTATAGTATTAAGCTTCAAACAGATAGTTCTAAGCTTTTATTATGCAAGAACAATCTTGTTATCCTCTGTTGTAGCTACCTTACCCTCTTTGAAGAGCCAGCCAAGACCGAGGTAAGCCTCTTCAACAGCTACCTTTGCCTTCTTAGCTACCTCAGCAACTGTAAGAGCCTTCTCTGCAGCTGCGAGAGCCTGATAAACGTCACCAGCCTTGAAACCAGCGTTCTCAGCGTTAACATAAACTACTGCAGCCTTAGCTGATGCCTTCTTTGCAGGAGCCTTCTTTGCAGGAGCTGCCTTTACTTCAGCTTCCTTTGCTGCCTTGTTAGCTGCCTTTGTAGCAGCTGCCTTTGTGATTTTCTTTTCTGCCATGATTCAAATCTTTTTACCTTATATAAAGTTAAATTGCTATTATTTAGCTTTCAAAAAACATAACGTTTTCTAATTGCAATGCAAAGTTACTAATAATCAGTAAAAAAGGATAATTCTACATAAGAAATATGATGCTTTTTGACTGAATATTTGACAAATGTCAACGTAGCAAACAGAAAAAATGTATTTTTATCGTCTATTTTTCGGTTTTTACTATATTGATCTGTAACTCGTCAAGTTGCTTCTGGTCGATGAATGACGGAGCATCAAGCATCACATCACGTCCACTATTATTCTTTGGGAACGCTATACAGTCACGAATAGAATCGAGTCCTGCCATAATGCTTACAAAACGATCCAAACCGAACGCCAGACCAGCATGAGGTGGTGCACCATATTTGAAGGCGTTAATCAGGAAGCCAAACTGTGCCATGGCACGCTCTGGGGTGAAACCAAGCACCTCGAACATCTTAGCCTGCAGTTTGCCGTCATGAATACGCAGAGAACCACCACCTACTTCTATACCGTTACAAACGAAGTCGTATGCCTTAGCACGCACCTTCGCTGGGTCGGTATCGAGCAGAGGAATATCGTCAGGGTTAGGCATAGTGAACGGATGGTGGGTTGACATCAGACGCTGCTCCTCATCGCTCCACTCAAAGAGAGGGAAGTCGATAATCCACAGACACTCAAACTTGTTCTTATCCATCAGTCCCAAACGCTTACCCATCTCAAGACGAAGTGAGCACAGCTGGATGCGAGTCTTGTTGGCATTATCGCCTGAAAGGATGAGGATGAGGTCGCCCTTCTTGGCATTCATCTTCTCAGCCACTGCCTGCAACTGCTCTGGGGTATAGAACTTATCTACTGACGACTTGATGGTGCCGTCTTCATTGAGTTTGATATAAACCAGACCCTTTGCTCCCACCTGCTGCGACTTAACGAAATCAGTCAGCTGGTCGAGCTGCTTACGGGTGTAGTTAGCACATCCCTCAGCACATATACCACCGATATACTCAGCATTATCAAACACCTGGAAAGTGCCCAGCTTGAGCACATCCATCAGTTCCACAAACTCCATTCCGAAACGCAAATCAGGTTTGTCTGAACCATACTTCTGCATAGCCTCCTGCCAGGTCATCTGGCGAAGCTTTGCTGGCAGTTCCACACCACGAACCTCCTTAAAGAGATGGCGAGCCATATCCTCAAAGATATTGATTACATCATCCTGATCCACGAATGACATCTCACAGTCTATCTGGGTAAACTCTGGCTGGCGGTCGGCACGCAAATCCTCGTCACGGAAACATTTTGCAATCTGGAAATAACGGTCAAAACCTGACACCATGAGCAACTGCTTCAGGGTCTGAGGCGACTGAGGCAGAGCATAGAACTGTCCTGGGTTCATGCGTGAAGGCACCACGAAGTCGCGCGCTCCCTCTGGAGTAGAACCTATAAGTATTGGTGTCTCCACCTCTATAAACTGCTTTGAGTCGAGGAAGTTACGTATGAGTATGGTCATCTTGTGACGCAACTCCAGATTCTTCCTTACCACAGGACGACGCAGGTCAAGGTAACGATACTTCATGCGAAGCTCATCACCACCATCAGTATTATCCTCTATGGTGAAGGGAGGAGTCTGTGACTCGCTTATGATATTGAGTTCTGAAACGATAATCTCTATATCGCCCGTATCCAGTTTTGGGTTCTTGGAATAGCGCTCAGCCACTACACCTGTAGCCTGAACCACAAATTCACGTCCCAGGTGACCAGCCTGTTCCTTCAATGCCTCTGGTGCATCCTCGTTAAAAGCCAACTGTGTGATACCGTAACGGTCACGAAGGTCCACAAATGTCAAGGCACCAAGATTATGAACGCCCTGCACCCAACCAGCCAGCGTAACGGTCTGTCCAACATTCTCTATGCGGAGTTCGCCGCAAGTTTTTGTTCTGTACATATCTGTCTATATGATTGTTATTTGTCTCTCTATATATATAAATAAGGTGTTATTTCACTATCACCCCTTCTTTCTCAAACTGCTCCACTATAGCCTCAACATCCTTGCGTGCCGTTGCCTCGTCCACCTCATATTCGTCGAGCAACACCTTCACAAGGTCGTCAGTGGTGAATGAGCCTTCCTGCATCCTGTTCCACAGCAGCAGCGACGACTCGTTGAGAGCTATGAGTTTTGAGAAATCTATGTTTGATTCTCCCATAGGCACGAGGAATGTCTGTCCGCATACCTGATTAAGTTTGAAACCTGATTTTACTTGCATATCTTATGTATTATTGTTTTTATTGTCTCTTTGGGATAGTGGTATAATCGCCACATGATGAGCAGATAGCGTCTCACGGGACGTAGTGCCACCCAAGCGCGCCAGTACACCTTATAATATATAGTGTCAACGCTATCCAGCTTTTTGCTACCCTTGCGATAGAATCCTGTGGCTATGGCGAGCACATCGGCTCTCTTTATGTGTTCGGGCGAGAAATTGCCGTCGCCATACATCGTGATGTCTTCGCCCTCTATCTTCACTATGCGATGCAGGGCATACCGTTGTGGCTCTATCTCGGCCAGTATCACATCACCCACCTTCAGGGGCTCCTTTGGTTTTACGAGCAACCCCTTGTCACGCTGGTCTTCCAGATATGGTCGCATGCTGTATCCGCGTAATGGCAGAGTGACGCTCTTGCCCTCGTTCACGAGGCGAGCCACCTCAGGGATTATTATGCTGTTTGGCAATTGCATTTATTCCTCCAAATATTCTCGGCACACCTCCACCGCCTCTCTGTCAGGCAGACAGTGGATAGATGCCACCTTTGTGGTTTCTACGAATCGTGAACTCGTCTGGCACACCATCTGGTATAGCTGCTCATCCCACTTCATAGCCGAACAAGCCGTGAGCACCGTCGAGAATGCTATGATGGGCTGCATCTCTTTTACGAAATTCTTCTTGTCTCTCTCTATCAGCATTATGCCTCCCAGTGGTGCCTGTATGTTACGGTAGCAGGGTGTCTTACCGCTCCATGGCGAACCATATAGAACTGGTTTGCCGTCTGTCATCCTTATTATCGGATTGTCGTCATTCATTATGTCACACCCCTCTATATACCTCATCCAGTTTGCCACATGGGTGCTCTTGCCTGTTCCGCTCTTTGCCGTGAAAGCGTATGCCTTGCCGTTATGGCGAACCACCGAGGCATGTATCAGCAGAGTGTCATAATAAGCAGCGCTGAAGGCATAGGTGAGCATGAGCGCATTATTGAGTGCAAATCGCTGTGTGCCTAATCCTCCACGCAGTGCCACCTTGCAGTCGTCAAATCGTGGCGAGGTGATGAGTAGGGCACATGGACGGTCGTATATGTCACGAACCATAAACTGGTAGCCTCCGTCCTTCAGCTTATCTACTCGCGTTTTGCCGTTGCCAGTATCCACATCACGTATCAGGCGACAGTCCTCCTCAGCTATGCGTTTCAGTTCGTTATCCACCGTAAGACGAAACAGCAACTTCCCCTCTACCCCACTCTCCGCACGAAACGGGAGGAACGAGGGCAACAGTCTCGCCAGCATCTCTGCGTCGAAATCTATCTCTACCTTATGTCCTGCTATGGTGTATAACACTCCTTAGTTGTGACTGGTTACTATATAGCGAAACTCCGTCTGGTCTATCACCTTGATGGTAAACCCTCTCTTCGTCAGGCTCTTCTTCAGTTTCTCA
>JAEEVS010000022.1:0-24698 GCA_016290975.1 Prevotella sp.
GGAGAGAATAACTCCATCATCAATCAGTTTGTAGCAGAGCTACGCGATGTAGAAATCCAGAAGGACCGTATGCGTTTCCGTAACAACATCAAGCGCATAGGCAGTTTGATGGCATACGAGATTAGCAAGACGCTTAGGTATGAGGAAAAGGAAGTGGTAACACCACTGGCAACAGCCAAGATGAACCTGCCTAAGGACAACATAGTGATAGGCACAGTTTTCAGAGCCGGACTGCCTTTTCACCAGGGCTTTCTCGATATCTTCGACAAGGCTGGCAATGCCTTCCTCTCTGCTTATCGCTACTATACCGATCGCGAGTGTAACAACATCGATGTGCATATAGAGTATATCGCCACTCCAGACCTGAGTCATAAGACCTTCATACTCGTTGACCCTATGCTGGCAACAGGCGAGAGTCTTATCCTCGCCCATAAGGCATTCATCACCAAGGGTGTGCCGAGAAGGATAGTGCTTGCCTCAGTAATAGCTACTGAAGAGGGTATAGCACGTCTGAATGAGAAGTTCCCTAACACCAACATAGTGCTCTACACAGCAGCCATAGACCCAATACTCAACGACCATAAATATATAGTACCAGGTCTGGGCGATGCTGGCGACTTGATGTATGGCGACAAACTGTCATAGAAATCCGATTTGGCTATTTGCAAAAATTGTTGTAACTTTGCAGTTTCAAAATAAAGGAAAAAAATAAAATAGAGATATGGCTTTAAAATGTGGTATCGTAGGACTGCCTAACGTGGGCAAGTCAACATTGTTCAACTGTCTGTCGAGCGCAAAGGCTCAGGCAGCAAACTTCCCTTTCTGTACTATAGAACCTAACGTAGGCGTAATCACAGTGCCAGACGAGCGTCTGACCAAGCTTGCCGAGATAGTGCATCCAGGCAGAATAGTGCCTGCTACATGTGAGATAGTAGATATAGCAGGACTGGTGAAGGGTGCCTCAAAGGGTGAGGGACTGGGCAATAAGTTCCTTGGCAACATCCGCGAGACTGACGCTATAATTCATGTGCTGCGTTGTTTTGAGGATGACAACATCACTCACGTTGACGGTACTATAGACCCTATTAGAGACAAAGAGATAATAGATACTGAACTGCAACTCAAAGACCTTGAGACCATCGAGAGCCGCTATGCCAAAACTCAAAAGGTGGCATCAACAGGCAACAAGGACGCAAAGGTGGAACTTGCAGTACTGACAGCCTATAAGGAATGTCTGGAACAGGGCAAGAATGCCCGTACGGTGGAGTTTGAATCTAAGGAGGAACAACTTGCTGCCAAGAACCTCTTCCTGCTGACTGCAAAACCTGTGCTCTATGTGTGCAATGTTGACGAGTCATCAGCTAAGGACGGCAATGAATGGACAAAGAAAATCGATGCCATTGCCAAGGAAGAGGGTGCCGAGTCAATGATTGTGGCTGCTAAGACTGAGGAAGACATCGCCAGCTTCGAGTCTTACGAGGACAAGCAGATGTTCCTCGAAGAGATGGGACTGGAGGAGAGTGGTGTCAACCGTCTTATCAAGAAGGCTTACGCTCTGCTCAACCTGCAGACATTCATCACAGCGGGCGAGATGGAGGTGAAGGCATGGACCTTTAAAAAGGGTTGGAAGGCTCCTCAGTGTGCTGGTGTTATCCACACCGACTTTGAGAAGGGCTTTATCCGTGCTGAGGTGATAAAGTACGATGACTATATACAGTATGGTTCAGAGGCTGCCATCAAGGAGGCAGGCAAACTGGGCATAGAAGGCAAGGAGTATGTTGTACAGGACGGCGACATAATGCACTTCAGATTTAACGTATGATGGATCTGCTTTACATATATTGGAATCCTGATACGGTCCTCTGCCATTTAGGACCACTGACCATCAGATGGTACAGCACCTGTTGGCTGGTAGGACTACTGCTCTCATACTTCACCGTGAAGTATCTGTACAGAAAACTGAACCTGCCTGACGAGAAGTTTGAGCCTCTGTTCCTATATTGCTTCATAGGCATACTCATAGGTGCCAGACTGGGCCACTGCCTGTTTTATGAGCCTGACTATTTCCTGTCAAGTGGTACTCACATGATAGAGATGCTATTGCCTATCAGACAGGATATGTATGGTTCATGGCACTTCACAGGTTATGAGGGACTTGCAAGTCATGGTGGTACCATAGGCATCATCCTCGCCCTATTGCTATACAGTCGCAACCTGAAGGTGAAGATGTGGACGGTGCTCGACACCATCAGCATCTCTGTACCCATAACAGCAGGTTTTATAAGGATGGGCAACCTGATGAATAGCGAGATAATTGGCAAACCTACCGATGTGCCTTGGGCATTCATCTTTGAGCGTGTGGATATGTTGCCACGCCATCCAGGACAGTTGTATGAGGCTATTGCATATTTCTGCTTCTTCTTCGTACTGTGGTACTTCTGGCGCAAGAAACCTCAACTGGTGGGCACATCGTTCTTCTTCGGACTCGACATACTGCTTATCTTCACCTTCCGCTTCTTCATAGAATACACCAAGGAGGTGCAGGAGGCATTTGAGGAGGGACTGCCATTCGACATGGGACAGATACTCTCCATACCATTCATACTGATGGGAGCATACTTCACATGGAAAGGGTGGAAGAAAATTCATAATGCATAGTTCATAGTTATGGCAAAGAAAGACGGCGAACTGACGCCGATGATGAAACAGTTTTTTGATCTTAAAGCAAAGCATCCTGATGCTCTGCTTCTGTTTCGTTGTGGTGATTTCTATGAGACATATTGCGACGATGCTACTGATGCAGCACAGATATTGGGCATCACACTGACAAGGCGTAACAATGGTGCAGCCAAGGGCGATGCTATGGCTGGTTTTCCTCATCACGCTCTCGACACCTACTTGCCTAAACTCATTAGGGCAGGCAGACGTGTTGCTATCTGCGACCAACTCGAAGATCCTAAGCTGACCAAGAAACTGGTGAAGAGAGGTATCACCGAACTGGTTACTCCAGGTGTGGCTATGCAGGACAATGTGCTTAACTATAAGGAGAACAACTTCCTTTGCGCCATACACTACGGCAAGACAGCCATAGGACTTTCTCTGCTAGATATCTCTACTGGTGAGTTCCTTATCGATCAGGGCAACCACGAATATGTCGAAAAACTCATCACCAACTTCATGCCTAAGGAGGTGCTGATTTTGAGAGGTACCAAACTGAAGACCGAACAGATGTTTGGCAATCGTCTGTGCCTCTATGAAATGGATGACTGGGTATTTACAGAGCAGACAGCCACACAAAAACTACACCATCACTTCAAGGTGAGGAATATGAAAGGTTTTGGTGTGGAACAGATAAAGGACGGACAGGTGGCAGCAGGTGCCATACTGCAGTATCTGGAGATAACCCAGCACACTCATATTCAGCATATAACAAAGATACAACGTATAGATGCTGAGCGTTACGTAAGACTTGACAGTTTTACTGTGCGCAATTTGGAAATCAATGCTCCACTACATGAAGGAGGAACAGCCCTCGTTGATGTAATAGACAACACTGTTTCACCCATGGGAGCACGAATGTTGCGCCGTTGGCTTGTTTTCCCTCTCAGGGAACAGAAGAGAATCAACGAGCGTCTGGATGTGGTTGATTACTTCTTCCGCCAGCCAGATTCTCGCGATGTGATAGAAGACGAACTGCATCGCATAGGCGATATGGAACGTATAGTGTCAAGAGTGGCAACAGGTAGGGTATCACCACGCGAGGTGATGCAGTTGCGACATGCCCTCACTGCCATAAAACCTATCAAGGTTATCTGTATGCAGTCTGATACCGATGTACTGAAAAGGGTAGGGGACTCTCTCGACACTCTTGATGAACTAAGAGACCATATAGAACAGTGGATAGAGCCTGATCCACCTGCTCTGGTGGGCAAGGGTAGGGTGATTCGCGATAATGTGAATGCTGAACTCGACGAACTGCGTAAGATAGCCTACAGCGGCAAGGACTACCTCCTTCAGATGCAGCAGCGCGAGATAGAGCACACAGGCATCAGCAGTCTGAAGATTGGCTATAACAACGTCTTCGGCTATTACCTTGAGGTGCGCAACACCTTTAAGGACAATGTGCCTCCAGAATGGGTGCGCAAGCAGACACTCGCACAGGCAGAGCGATACATCACTCAGGAACTCAAAGAGTATGAGGAGAAGATACTTGGGGCAGAGGATCGCATTCTCGGACTTGAAACAAAACTCTATGCTGAAACTGTGCAGTTTGTGCAGCAATATATCGTGGAACTGCAGAGAGATGCCAAACTTATAGCCGAACTCGACTGTCTGCTCTCTTTTGCCGAGACTGCTGTGGAGCATCGCTATGTGCGTCCAGTAATTGACGAGAGCAATATCATCGACATCAAGCAGGGTCGTCACCCTGTGATAGAAAGCAACATGCCTGTAGGCGAACAATATATCCCTAACGATGTGATGCTCGATAAGGACAAGCAGCAGATAATAATTATCACTGGTCCTAATATGGCTGGTAAGTCTGCTCTGCTCCGTCAGACTGCTCTTATAGTACTATTGGCACAGATAGGTTGCTATGTGCCTGCAGATTCAGCACGCATCGGACTGGTAGATAAAATCTTTACTCGTGTGGGAGCCAGTGACAGCCTTTCTACAGGCGAGTCAACCTTCATGGTCGAGATGACTGAAGCGGCTAACATATTAAATAATGTGACAGACCGTTCGCTGGTGCTCTTCGACGAACTGGGACGAGGCACCTCAACCTACGACGGTATCAGTATAGCATGGGCTATAGTGGAGTATCTGCATGAACACAAGGGCAGCAATGCCCGCACTCTCTTTGCCACACACTATCACGAACTCAACGAGATGCAGAACCACTACAACCGCATTCGCAACTTCAATGTGGCTGTAAAGGACATTGATGGTAAGGTTATTTTCCTTCGCAAACTGGTAGAGGGAGGTTCTGAGCACAGCTTTGGTATTCATGTGGCACAGTTGGCTGGTATGCCACCAAGCATAGTTCAGCGTGCCAACGAGGTACTTGTGGCATTGGAGAAAGAAGCCAGTGAAGTGGGTAGTGCAGGCAAGAAGCAAGACCCTCGCAAAACTCTCAGTGAGATAAGACAGCCAGAGGGCACCCAGCTATCCTTCTTCCAACTTGACGACCCAATCCTCATGCAGGTGCGTGATGAGATTCTTGGCATAGATGTCAACAACCTCACACCACTCGAAGCCCTCAATAAACTCAACGAAATAAAGAAAATAGTTAAAGGATAAATAAATGGAATACAACTTCAGAGACATCGAAAAGAAATGGTTCAGCTATTGGAAAGAGAACCAGACCTATAAGGTAACAGAAGACAAGAACAAGAAAAAGTTCTACGTGCTCAATATGTTCCCTTACCCATCAGGAGCAGGACTGCATGTGGGTCACCCCTTGGGCTATATAGCCAGCGATATCTATGCACGCTTTAAGCGCTTGCAGGGATTCAACGTATTGAACCCTATGGGCTATGATGCCTATGGTCTGCCTGCTGAACAGTATGCTATACAGACTGGACAGCACCCTGAGGTTACCACCAATGCCAATATCAACCGCTATCGCGAACAGTTGGATAAGATAGGTTTCTCATTCGACTGGGACAGAGAGGTGCGCACCTGCGACCCTGGCTACTATAAGTGGACACAATGGGCTTTCCAGAAGATGTATAACAGTTACTTCGACGAGGAACTGCAAAAGGCTCAGCCTATAGAGAAACTCATCAAGAAGTTTGAGCAGACTGAGGAATGGCAGAAGATGACTGAGAAGGAACGCTCTGAGAAACTGATGGACTATCGTATCGCCTTCCTTGGTGAGACAATGGTTAACTGGTGTGCTGGACTGGGCACCGTACTTGCCAATGACGAGGTGGTAGATGGTGTCAGCGTTCGTGGTGGTTTCCCTGTAGAACAGAAGAAGATGCGCCAGTGGTGTCTGCGTGTTTCAGCTTACTCTCAGCGCCTGCTCGACGGACTGGAGACTATCGACTGGAGCGACTCTATCAAGGAGACACAAAAGAACTGGATAGGTCGTTCTGAGGGTACTGAGGTAGTGTTTAAGGTAGCAGACTCAGACAAAAAGTTTACCATCTTCACCACCCGTGCCGATACTATGTTTGGTGTTACCTTCATGGTGCTTGCTCCAGAGAGCGACCTTGTGAAGGAACTCACCACTCCTGAACAGAAAGAGGAGGTAGAGAAATATGTTAAGTATGTGGCAGGCCGTACAGAGCGCGAGCGTCAGATAGACCACAAGGTGACTGGTGTATTCTCTGGTTCTTATGCCATCAATCCTTTCACAGGCGAGAAGAACCCTATATGGATTTCAGAATATGTACTCGCAGGCTACGGCACAGGAGCCATCATGGCTGTGCCAGCTCACGACTCTCGCGACTATGCCTTTGCTAAGCACTTTAACCTTCCTATCATTCCACTGATCGAGGGTGCTGACGTTAGCGAGGAGTCTTACGATGCAAAGGAGGGTATAGTAAGCAACTCCCCTGCTGCAGGCAAGGCAGCTGTAGAATATGATGGCGAGTCTCTCTGCCTCAACGGTCTCACAGTAAAAGAGGCTATCCAGGCTACCAAGCAGTTTGTTAAGAAGCACAACATAGGCAGAATAAAGGTCAACTACCGCTTGCGTGATGCTATCTTCTCTCGTCAGCGTTACTGGGGTGAGCCATTCCCTGTATATTATAAGGATGGCATACCACAGATGATACCTGAAGAGTGTCTGCCTATCGAACTCCCTCAGGTGGAGAAGTTCCTGCCTACAGAGAGTGGTGAACCACCATTAGGTAATGCTACCAAGTGGGCTTGGGATGAGCAGAACAAGCAGATAGTGGAGAACGCAAAGATAGACAATAAGACCGTCTTCCCTATCGAACTCTACACTATGCCTGGTTTTGCAGGTTCTTCAGCTTACTACCTGCGCTATATGGACCCACATGATGACAAGGCTCTTGTGAGTAAGGAGGCTGATGAATATTGGCAGAATGTGGACCTCTATGTAGGTGGTAGCGAACATGCTACTGGTCACCTTATCTACTCACGTTTCTGGAACAAGTTCCTCTTCGACCTCGGCGTTAGCTGTAAGGAAGAGCCATTCCAGAAACTCATCAACCAGGGTATGATACAGGGTAGGTCTAACTTCGTTTATCGTATCAAGGACACCAACACCTTTGTCAGTCTCGACAAGAAGGATGGCTATGATGTAACACCTATCCATGTTGACGTAAACATCGTCTCAGGCGACATACTCGACGTTGAGGCTTTCAAGGCTTGGCGACCAGAGTATAACGATGCTGAGTTTATCCTTAATGATAAGGGTCAGTATGTCTGCGGATGGGCCATCGAGAAGATGTCAAAGTCTATGTTCAACGTAGTAAACCCAGACATGATAGTAGAGAAGTTTGGTGCTGACACCCTTCGCCTCTATGAGATGTTCCTCGGACCTGTAGAACAGTCAAAGCCTTGGGACACTAACGGTATTGATGGCTGTCATCGTTTCCTCAAGAAACTGTGGGGTTTGTTCTATGATCGTGAGGGCAACTACATAGTTACTGACGAGGCACCAACAGCTGAGCAGGAAAAGTCTCTGCACAAACTCATCAAGAAGGTAACACAGGATATAGAGCAGTTCTCTTACAACACCTCTATATCAGCCTTTATGATTGCTGTGGGCGAACTGCAGAAGTGTCATTCTAAGTCTATCTTGAATGACCTCACCATCCTCATAGCACCATTCGCTCCATTCATAGCTGAGGAGTTGTGGCATAATATTAACGGTAACGATAACGAAAAAAGTGTCTTCGATGCTCAGTGGCCTAAGTGGGATGAGAGCAAGATGAAAGACTCAGAGATTATTATGCCAGTACAGTTCTGTGGCAAGACTCGCTTCACTATGCAGGTGCCTGCTGATGCCTCTAAAGATGATGTAGAGAAACTTGCCATTGCTGATGAGCGCACAGCTAAATACACTGATGGCAAGCAAATCATCAAGACCATTGTGGTGCCTGGTAAGATTATCAATATCGTAGTGAAATAGAATCTAGATGGTCTAGGAAAACTAGACTATCTAGACTAACTAGTATATCTTGATAATCCAGATAAAAAAAATATCCTTGCAGTCATTGACCGCAAGGATATTTTATAGTCTCAATCTGCTATCGATTAGATAAGACCAGCGCCAGCCTTAAACTTAGCAACCTTCTTTGCAGGAATGTTGATAACCTGACCAGTCTGTGGGTTCTTACCCTTACGAGCAGCGCGCTCTGCTACAGAGAATGTACCGAAACCGATGAGCTGAACGCTCTCACCCTTCTTGAGTGCACCTGCGATTGACTCCAATGTAGCCTCGAGAGCTGCCTTACCTGCTGCCTGAGAAATACCTGCCTTCTCAGCGATAGCCTTTACCAATTCTGATTTGTTCATAGTGAATTAAATTGTTTAAATTAGTTATTGAGTTAATTATAAGATAGTTTCAAGTATCTTTTAGCCACAAAGTTATATGAATTTTTTTTTTCTCGCAAAAAAAATGAAAAAAAAATGCTGAAATTACCTAAAAAAATTACCAATTTACCCATTTTTACCCTCTGAAATGCCCTAAAGACGGCATTTTTTAGTAACTTTGCATCGTTAAAAGGCTTATACAGCCCTAACTCTCATAAACACTAAGGTAATGGCACAAATTCCTACGATAACAAAAAATCTGCTTATCATCAACATTATCTGCTTCTTGGCAGCAACGGTGATGGGCAATAACATCAACTTCAATGAAATCTTCGGACTGCATTACTGGCAGGCAACCAATTTCCACCTTTATCAGTTGGTGACATATATGTTCATGCATGGTTCATGGACACACCTATTCTTTAATATGTTTGCCCTCTGGATGTTTGGTGGTATCATAGAGCGAACCTTTGGTCAGAATCGCTTCCTTCTTTATTATATGATATGTGGACTGGGTGCTGCATTGTGTCAGGAAGTGTCACAGACTATATACATACTCACTAACCTGACAAGTGAAGGAACAACCTTTACTGACCTGCTTCATATAAGTACAGCAGAGCGAATGTTGCTCAACAACCTCACCACAGTTGGTGCATCAGGTAGCATCTATGGCATATTGCTTGCCTTTGGCATGTGTTATCCAGAGGAGCGAATGTTTGTTTTCCCACTGCCAGTACCTCTTAAGGCTAAGTGGTTTGTTATGATATATGTTGTGATAGAGTTGCTCTCAGCCCTCTCTCAGCGTGGCGATGGTGTGGCTCATGTGGCTCATCTTGGTGGTATGCTCTTTGGCTATATCATGATAAAGATGTGGCGAAGCAGCTATTCAGACTATAACTACCACACCAACCATTACTCTAATGGATGGGATGGTTATGAGATTAAGGATGAAAAAGGCAGTAGCATACTGAGTAAGATAAGAAGATGGTTCCATATAGATGACCCTAATGATAATGGGAACTTTAACGGGAATGGGAACAAGAAAAATAACAGCCAGCCTGAGAGCAAACACCAGGCTGACTGGAACTACAATGCAAACAAAAAGAAGCAGGAAACAGAGATAGATAAGATACTCGACAAAATTCGTCGCTCTGGTTATGCCTCACTCACTGAAGAAGAGAAAAAGAAACTTTTTGACCAAAGCAAGTTTAATAAGATATAAAGGGTAAAAAAGTTCAAAAGGTGAAGAAGTTCTCCCTTTCCATACTTATCATTATCAATGTGGCTATAGTCTTGGGGCTATGGCTGTCAGGATGGTGTGGTTTTATGAACCCTAACACCTATGGGTGGTTGAGTCTTATAGGTTATGCTTTCCCAGCCTTTCTTCTCGCCGCTATTGCCTTCCTCTTTGTGTGGATAATTATCAAGAAGCGCTTTATACTCATCTCTTTCATAGGATTGCTTGTTGCCTATCATCCTGTAACATTATATTTTCCTATCAACAAAGCTACAGCCAGCAACGAACTGCCTGATTCACTCATCACCCTCCTTTCATATAACACCTGTTCATGGGGTAATATGCCTACAGCACCAAACAAGGATTTAAGCAATGAAGAAAAAAATGAAATACTATTAGACTTCTTCAAAACCCAAAATGCTGATATAGTAGCTCTGCAGGAAGCATATAAAAATGATAAAGTAAAAGCTATATATGACCTTTACGAATATAGTGATACAGCAAGAGGCAAAGATGGTGGAGTAACTATGACATTACTCAGTCGCTATCCTATTAAGAATAAAGAATTAATATATATAGAGTCTAAGGGAAATGCTGTAGCAGCTTTCTGGCTTGATGTGAAGGGTAGGGAAGTGATAATTATCAATGTTCATCTTGAGACTATGCACTTCACACTTAATGAGAGAACTAAGTTCAGAGAAATTGTTCATGGCAACCAGAAGGAGAAAGACTCTATTCGTTCTACCTCTCATACCATCTTTGGCAAAATATATTCTGCTACTAAGATACGAGCTTATCAGGCTGATGCAGTAGCAGAGTTTATATCTAAGCATTCTGACACTCCTATTATCATCATGGGCGATTTTAATGATATTCCACAGTCTTACGTTCATGATAAGATATGTGGTGATATGACTGATTGTTATGCTGCCTCTGGTTTTGGTCCTGGTTACACCTTCAGTCATTATGCTATGCGCGCGCGTATAGATAATATAATATGTACGCGAGACTTTACCCCTTATAATTGTAAGGTGTTAGACAATATCAGTCTCAGTGATCATCTCCCTGTAACCTGCAAAGTATTATTCTAATTAGAAATTAGTAGTTAGTAATTAGAAATTATGATTACAATATACTAATTAATAATTAATTCCTAATTCCTAATTAAAAATAGTGTATAACTCTGTGGAAAACCCATTGATAATTCTTCATAAACTCATAAGTTATCCATACTCACATTTGCTATAACTTTCTTTTGTGGATAAGCTCTTACTTTCATATAAAGTGTTTTATAAGTTTTCCACCATTTCACCGTTATTATTAAGTGCTATATTTCAATACTTTAGCCACCTGAAAATAAGGTTATCCACCTTTCCACACCCCTTTATTATTCTTATTATTTTCTTTTTAAACTATAAATTATAAAATAAAAATAATAATAATAAGGAGCTGTTCATAACCTCCCAATTGTCAATTGTCAATTATAAATTGTCAATTATTTTAATAACCTCTCCTACCTTTTCTTTCAGAGTGCCTTCAGTCATGTGCCACACCTTATCACAGTATTTCAGGGCTATGTCCAGGTCGTGAGTAGATATAAGTATAGCCTTGTTGTTCTCCTTGCACAGTTTCTTGAGCATCTGCATGGTGTTCACCTTCGATGGGTAGTCCAGAAAGGCTGTAGGTTCGTCAAGCAGTATGTAGGGAGTCTGCTGAGCCAGAGCCTTAGCTATTATAGCCTTCTGGCGCTCACCATCGCTCAGGGTGTTTATCTGTCTGTCGCTAAATTCCTCCAGAGAGAGTGTTTTTATAGCCTCAGTGACTATTCTCTCGTCCTCCTCTGTAAGTTTGCCAAAAAAGCCTGTATAGGGCATTCTGCCCATTGCTACTATATCCCTTACTGTCATACGTTCTATATCTATCCTGTCAGTCAGCACCACACTGATAAATTTTGGGTCAGGATTTTCTCTTAGTATGTGCCTTATGAGGGTAGATTTGCCAGCACCATTTCTTCCTACGAGGCACACCAGTTCGCCAGGCAGCAGTTCAGCATTTATATCCTTTGCCACCACCTTATTGCCGTATGCCAGTATTACGTTCTCTAATTTCATAACTGCTTGCAAAGTTACTACTTTTTTAATAATTATCAAAAGTTTGATAATCATATATATGATAAAATATAAGCATAAAAAAAAATCCGCTAAACCTTTAAGCTCAGCGGACTTTTTTTAATAGTTATCTAATTCCCTTCCATAAAGGGAAAAGTTTTTAGGTTAATAATAAAAAATGAATGTAATATAAAGTTTTAGTACTCCGACCCAGAATCGAACTGGGATCTACTCTTTAGGAGAGAGTTGTTTTATCCGTTAAACTATCAGAGCCTCCTTCAACTTGCAAAGTTACAACATTTTTTTTTACTGCCAAATATAAATATAATAAGGAGTAAGTTTTTTGCTTTTTTTCTGGTGATAGCATGCTTCTGTGTTTGGAGGTATAGGTTTTATGGCTGGTAGCTAAGCATTTATCTATCAAATTAACTTAGTTTAAAAAACAAACTAACTTACTTTGTTTATCAAACTAACTTACTTTGTTTAACAAACTAATCTACTTTGTTCAACAAACTAACTTAGTTTGTTATTTAGAAGTAATGATACTGCATGTAAAAACACAGCCTCTGCCTACAGAAGCAATGCCCTTCACCATAGGTGATAGGTGAGAAATGTTAAATAACTATCAGGTTGATTATAAAAAAATAAGCAAAAATTTAATTAAGAAATGTTAAATATATAGAGATATAAGGAGAATTATCTGCTATTTCCACACCTTATATAAAAAAAATGTGTAATTTTGCCCCATATATGCGCTCTGTGCGCTTACTATGGCTCAAGCATTCTACTGAAATATTAAAAATAACAATCATTATAAAACTAAACTAACAAACAAATGAAAAAGATTTTATCTTTAATTATGCTACTCGTAGCGATAGTTACGGGAGCGCATGCTGGAGAATCAACAGCAGATTACTTTAAGGTGGATAATAGTGTATTGTACGCAATCAACACAACTACGGGAACTAGAAATGATGTTATTCAGTTTGCAACTTCTGCATCGTCGTTTACTGTAGGCTCTAACCAACTAAAGGTATTGAAGAATTCGACAGCAACGGTTACAGTTAGCGTTGCAGGAGGCAAAACCATTACAAATATTGCTTTAGAATGGAAAGATAAACCCAATAATATGAGTACAAATGTTGGTACTTTGAGTTCTGATGCAACAGAATGGACTGGTAGTGCCACTGCTATAACATTTACTAATGCAGAAAGTTCTGACAGACAAATAAAAAAGATAACTGTTACATATACAGGTGATTATCTTGAAAATATCTCATCAACAACTTTAACAATTACAGGTAGAACAGGATATTCGAGCAGTAACATTTATGCATTAGCATATACAACAAATAATAATGCCTATGGCCTAGGTTTGAAGGCTTATTGCAACTCATCTATTCAAGTAAGTAATAATAATCCTATCACATTGTATTCTACAAAAGCTTTGAAAAGTGTTGTTATAAAAAATGCTGATGGAACTGCAATGACAATGACTGCAAATAGTGGTTCTGTGGATGCAGATAACAAGTGGACAGCTTCGGACAATGAGACAACAGATGTTACCTTTACAAATAAGTCAGGAGGTAATTTCACTCCTAAAACAGTAGAAGTTGAGTTTGCTGCAGCAGGTCCTGTGGATCCTGTTTTCACTCTTAGTAAATCAGCTCTTGAGGTTGGAGAAACAGCGAAAATTCTTGTAGGTGGAAAAGACATCTTTGCGACAAACTTCACTGCGGGAACACTGTGGGAGAGCTATGGAGATGGCCCATACATCTCATTGTCAAGTGATGGTGTAGTAACAGCAGTGAAGAACACACCAGCTAACTATTACTTCACATTCTTTGGAACAACTAAGGATGCTACAAAGTACAATAGTGCTTCAAGTGGAAGTATGAATTTGACAATTGCTAAAAAATATTCTGTTACTTATGATCTTGCTGACGCAACAGCAGGTACAGTTCCTACAGAGGAAGCTCAGGTAGAGGGTGCACAATTTACAGTTGCTGTTGTTCCTACTGACATCGTAGCTCCTACAGGTAAGGAATTCAAGTGTTGGAATGATGGTACGAATGATTACGATCCAGGTGATACTTATACAGTTGGAACAAGCGATATAACCCTTACAGCTGTTTATCAGGATAAAACTTATCAAGGTTTGACTCCTTCTGAGACTCTCGATTTCTCAAATCTTGGCTCAACATTCTCAACTATGTGGTTTGATAACGACGGAAAAATGGATAATAACTTCTATTTTGACGCAGTAAATGGAAAGGTTGTTATTTCCGCTTATGCTATTTATCAAAGTAACGCTTCAGACAGAAATCTTAATTTATGGGCAACGACAGACTCTGGAAACTCAAGTACAGGCACATGGACTGCAACAGGTGATTTCAAGGGAAGTACATACTATTTCAATAATGATGCTCGTGCAGCAAACATTCAGGCATCTGCGAGAGTACACTATTATCGTGTAACTGGTATTACTAGTGTTTCTGCGCTCTTTAATGGTAAGGCTGCTATTGAGGCATACGAAGTTAACTCAGGTGTGGTTTCCCCTGACTATGCAAAGCAGAATAAAATAGCAGCTGCAGGAACTGCAACAATCACCGAATTGGATGCTGATAAGGAGTATATAATCCTGGTTCGTGGTGACAATGGTACTTCTGGTATTCGCTTCTATGAAGTAGAATTCACTTTCCCAGCAATAACTACAGAGACAATAACCATTCCATCTGAGGGTTTTGCAACATACGTTACTTCAAGTGCTCTTGATTTCTCATCACAGAATGGTGCATTCAAGGCTTATGCAGTAAGTGGTGTTAGCCAGGATAAGTCTTTTGTTACAACAGCTGAAGTAACACAGGTTCCTGCTGGTACAGCTCTTCTGCTTAAGGGTGCTGCTGGTTCATACAACGTAGAAATCATAGCAAGCGCTGAAGATGTTACAAACCTTCTCCAGGCTTCTAATGGTGGTGTAAAGGGTGACAACTCTACAGTATTCGCTTATTCTAAGTCACAGGGTAAGTTCATGAAGGTTGCTCAAGATGTAGTTATTCCAGCAGGTAAGGCTTACCTCAAGATTACTACTCCTAATGTAGGTGATGCTCTCGATATCGACTTCGACGGTGCTACAGCAGTAGAGGCTATCGCTGAGGCTAACGAGGCTGATGCAGCTGCTCCTGTTAAGGTTATCAAGAATGGCAAGCTCTTCATTGGTAACTACAACGTAGCTGGTCAACTGGTAAAGTAAAAGACCCTCCCCATCCCTCCCTGTGTAGGGAGGGAGAAGGGTTAATCATAAACTCAAAAAACAGAATAAAATTATGAAGAAAGAATATATAGAGCCTCAGATGGAGGTACTCAATGGTGAGCTTCAGCAGATGATCTGCGTATCTGAGCAGGTTGATCCAAACAATTCAATTGATAACTCAAATGATATCGCATCATTTGATGCTGACTTCGAAGAGGAGTAATACTGAAGAGACCTCCCTTTCCCTCCCTTAAAAAGAGGGAAGAGAAATACAAATAATAAGGAATGCGGGCAACCCACAAAAGGGCTGTCCGCATTTGTTTTTTTCTCTTTGCTTTGGTTATAAAAGAAAAAAGTTGTAACTTTGCCGTATAATTAATAAGGAGCGCACATAAGAATGAAACCAGTCAGCAAGTGAAAAGGATTCTCCTCATAAGATTTTCAGCCTTGGGCGATGTGGCGATGCTGGCCCCTGTGGTAAGGGAGGCAGCAGAGCAGAACAAGGACTGCGAGTTTACTGTGCTCTCGAAGGTGGCTTGTGGAGCCCTGTTTGAGGGACTGGCTGAGAACGTGAGGTTCATAGGGGCTGATGTGAAGGGGGAGTATAAGGGACTGAGCGGACTGCTGAGGCTGTTTAAGGAACTGCATGCCCAGCACTTCGACTGTGTGGTGGATATGCATGATGTGCTCAGAACCAAAGTGCTGAGAAAACTCTTCCGCCTGCATGGCTATGAGGTGTATAAGATAAATAAGCATCGCGAACTGCGAAGGCTCATCACTGCTGAGGGCGACAAGAAGCAGCTGAGGCAACTGCCCACTGCGTTTGAGAACTATCAATCTGCACTCAGGGAGTGCGGATTGAACGGGAACGTTAACGGGAACGGGAACCACCGTTTCGCAAGCGTCAATTATCAATTATCAACTGTCAACTCTCCACTAAAGATAGGTATCGCCCCCTTTGCTGCTCATCAGGGCAAGATATATCCTTTAGAGAAGATGGAGGAGGTGATAGTTAACGTTCCCGTTCCCGTTAAAATATTTCTCTTCGGAGGAGGCGACGAGGAGTTCGCCATTATGAGGCGATGGGCTGAGAAATATGATAATGTGAGGCTGGCAGCTGACGAGTGTCACGGACTGAAGGAGGAGCTGGAGCTGATGAAGAAGTTGGATGTGATGGTGTCGATGGATTCGGCTAATATGCACCTTGCCTCGCTGGTGGGCACAAGGGTGGTGAGCATCTGGGGTGCCACTCATCCCTATGCAGGCTTCTTAGGTTGGGGACAGAAGATGGACGACTGTGTGCAGAGAGACGACCTGAAATGTCGCCCTTGCTCCATATATGGCAACAAACCCTGCATGAGGGGCGATATGGCTTGCATGCAGATAGACCCCAAAGAGATAGTAAGGAGAATTCTCTCGAAATAACGATATTACGACATTTCGAAATAATAACAAAACAACAAAGATTATGAAGAGAACATTTACTTTTATTGCTGCCCTGCTGCTTATGGCACAGGCGAATGCTGCCCCCATAGGCGAGCAGAAGGCTAAGGAGATAGCCAGGCAGTTTATGATGGAGAAGACTGGCAAGAACAGTCAGCAGTCACTGGACATCTCTTTCGCAGAGCAGTCGCTGGAAACAGCCGTTGAAACAGATGAGTTATACGTCTTCAATAGCGACAACTCATTCGTGGTGGTGAGTGGCGACGACAGAACCGTACCCGTTTTGGGATGGAGCGATGAGGGCAAGTATGATGCCCAGAAGGCTAACCCTGCTGTGGACCAGTGGCTGGACTATTACAAGCACGAGATACAGTCGCTCGACGGCGATGTGACACCTGTGAAGGAGCTCACCAGCTGGGGTAACATAGACCCTATAGTGCCTTACCACTGGGACCAGCCTGCACCTTATAACAAACTGGTGCCAAAGGATGCCAAGGACGGCAAACCATCAATGGCAGGCTGTGCGTCAATATCGCTGGCTCAGATGCTTGCCACACTGAAGTACCCAAGCGGAATGATGCAGCGAGGAATTCCTGAACAGGAGGTGTATGAAATGAAGGACAAGCAGCGAGTGCATAAGCAGCATCTGGATGCTCTGCCAGCAACCTCATTCAATTGGAATATACTGAAAACCAAGTATGAGGCAACTGAAACAGGAGAGTCAGTGGACGAGGTGGCTAAGCTGATAAAATACTGTGGCTATGCTCTGGGCATGTCATATTCCTCATCACTCTCAAGTGCACAGTCGCTGAGTACCTATAATGCCACATGCCTCTTCTTTGGCTATCCTGACACTAAGATAGCCTATCGTAGCGGCTATATGAAGGAGAAATGGGAGAACCTGATATATGGCGAACTGCAGGCTGGACGCCCAGTGATACATGATGCAGCAAAAGCTGAGAATGGCAAGATTAGCGGCCACTCATTCATCATCGATGGATATAAAAATGGTTACTACCACGTAAACTGGGGATGGGGTGGACAACTGGATGGCTACTTCATGCTCTCAGTGCTTAATAGCTACTATCCAGAGGAGAAGGGTACAGAAGTCACCTCAGGCTACAACTACTTTTGCGCAGTGATATATAACTTCGTGAAGCCTACATCAAGCCCTAACACCAGCGACTCCTATGCTATAGCAGTCGATAAGATGGGTGTGAATAATGGTGAAAAATATGTTGATCAGGTAATAGTGTATCCTAAGGATGGTTATTACACCTTCGACCACAACCTGGAGGTGAGTCATGCAATGGCTCCGTTTGTGGACAGAAACTATCAAGTGGGTTGGAATATCTACTCATATAATGAAGGTAAATACGTAATGGATACCCCATGGACAAAGGACGACCTGAAGGTGAAGCTGCTCTCTGGCGAAATAAGGGAAATGACACAGTTCTACACCACCGTTCCAGACGATACAGAGAATGGTGACTATGCTCTGGTGTGGTTCTACAGAGACCTTGACGCTAATGACAAGAACTGGTATCAGATGGCTAACAGCAATGACGACTTCCTCTGCTTTACTATATATAATGGTGCTTGCAAGTTGTTCCCTAACTATGACGAAATGATACGAAACAAGGACATAGTGGTGAATGATGTAAGCGTGTTGCAAGACGACAAGCCAGTGAAAGTGGTGGATGACGTGCCTGAGGTTAAGGTGTATGAGAAAGCCACAGTGGTGTATAACATTAAGAATGAGACATGCTCCAACAACCGTGGAATATTCCTGTGGTACAGCGATGACGATAAGAAATATGAAATGGTATGTGGTAGGGGCTTGAATACGGATATCAACACAACTGGCGACCTGTATATGAACTTCATGCCATACAGTGTGGGTGACTTCTGGGTAGTGCTTAATAATTCAGGTGAAGAAGCCTATGACACAAAGGAGAATGTGCAGGTGACCAAACTCTATGTTACTGGTACCTCAATGAGTGCAGTGGTGAACAATGTGGATGAAGAAAAGTCAGACGTAAAGAATAAGCAGTTGAAAGATAACTCAATAAAGGGCACTGCTACTATAACCACCACAGAAAACCTTCCTTACTCTACGAGCCTGTATGTGATACTGAAGTATGAGGATGAAAACGGCTATTTCACTTATGACACAGACCCATTGTCTAAGTATAACAAAATGATAGATGGTAACTTTGTTGACAAGAAAGAACTGAAAGAAGACTTCGAATTCCCTGACCTTGGCAAAAACCTGAAGTTTATGCTGAGCATAGGCAAGGACGTTGACGGCAATATTATGGAGGTGGACTCTGAAGCTGAGGTCTATATCACCCCATCAGAAACAGCTATCGTAAACGTTAACGGGAACGAAAACGGGAACTCTGCTGCTCCTGTTAAGGTGATGAAGAATGGCAAGCTATATATAGGAAACTACAACATAGCTGGACAACAGGTAAGATAAACAAAAAACTCCTCAGAAAAACCTTCTGAGGAGTTATTGTTTTCACTACTTCGATATCGAAGTAGTGATAGGCGTTTATCGAAGCAGCATAGCGTCTTGCCTTTATTTCTTATACAGCACTGGGTTAGTTGCTGGGTCGTTATACATCTTCATCTGGCGATATACCTTCATGTATTTTCTGCCAGCCTCGATGTCAGCAAGCAACTGCTCAATAGCTATAGAGAGGTCGTTCTGCTGTTCGATGAGCACATCAAGCTTAGCTCTGCAGGTAGCGATATGCTCAGCAGAGGCATCAGTGCGCTGAGTCTGCTCAAACATGTGCCACAGCTTGAGGGCAAGGATAGAGAGACGGTCGATAGCCCAGGCAGGCGATTCAGTGTTGATGGTTGCATCAGGCAGAACCTTCACATCCTTATAGAGCTCGCGGAAATAGGTGTCGATATCCTCTACCATATCAGTACGGTCCTGGTTAGACTTATCAATGCGACGCTTGAGCACAAGGGCTTCCTTAGGGTCGATATCTGGGTCGCGAATGATGTCCTCAAAATGCCACTGAACAGTGTCTATCCAGCACTTGTGGTAGAGGGTAGCCTCTATGGTGCCAGCCTCGAAAGGATTCTGGATAGGGGTCTCGATATTGTCTTTAACATGGTAGTCGGCAATAGCCTTTCTGAAAATGTCGTTGGCTTTCTGTGTAAACATAAGATGATATTTTTGCTTAAAGGATTTCTGCAAAGTTACTAATAAAGAATAAGGTGCACAAATTTTAGCGATTTCACCGTTTTTATTATAACTTTTATTAACATGCCACGATTTCCTTGACCAGTGGTATCACCACCTTCTTGAGCACTTTCTCATTGAGCTGGTGCTCGCCATCGAAACGCTGGCACTGAGGATAGTGCTTGCTGAAGGCACCATAGGTGTTGCAGGTCTTATCGTGAATGCCAAAGAGTCCCCACACATCAGCCCTGTCCTCATCAGTCAGGTTCTTAAACTGCTGGCGCTCTATCTGGTTATGGTGCTGGATAATCTCGCGAGTGATGCGAAAGGTCTTCTGGTTGTCCTTTCTGCCATTAAGAAACTTGTGTTCGCCAGTCTTGAGCACATGACTCATGGTTGACATATTGACGGCAGGATTAACACAGATGCGCTTGAAACCATGCATCTGGTGGGCATACATACCACCCATAGAGGTGCCAATGATAACGTCAGGCTGCTCCTGCTCAACCAACTCTCGCAGGAAGGGCAGAGCCTCAAGAGGTTCTACTGGAATGTCAGGAGCTACCACCTCAGCCTCAGGCATCAGCTTACGTAACAGCTGCACTGTGCCTGAAGCACCTGAAGAGGCAAAGCCATGAAAGTAAACTATCTTCATAATGTCCGTACAATATATATAATATGTGTGCAAAGGTAGCAAAAAATACCCGAAAGAAAAAAACTTTATTCTTTATACTTTATTCTTTATACTTTTTTTTGTAACTTTGTGGCAAAGTTACAAAACTATGGCTCAGGAACTGACCCACATACAGGAGCAGCAGTTGGTGCAAGAGCAGCAGCAGAGACTGAATGCCCAGCAGGTGATGGTAATACGCTTGTTGGAGATGCCCCTTGCCCAATTGGAACAGAATGTGCAGACTGAGATGGACGAGAATCCTGCCCTGGAGGCTAAGAGCGATGATTATGATAACGGGAACGATAACGGGAACGTTAACGATAGCGACGAAGACACCAGCGAGGAGCAGGATGAAAGACGCGACGAACTGGACGAGGCACTCGACAGGATGGATCGTGACGACCGAATGGAGACAGCCAACTACGATCGTGTCAATAACAATGACCCTGATGCCGACCAGGAGGAGAGAATATTCGGCAATACAGAATCGTTCTATGACAAACTGCATGAACAGATGCATGAGCAGTCGCTGACTGAGAGGCAGGAGATAATAATGGAATACCTGATAGGTAATCTGGATAGCGACGGACTGCTGAGGAAGAGTCTCACGCAGTTGAGCGACGAGATAGCAGTGCATGAATATATAGATGTGAGCGAAGACGAGATAGAGAAGGTGCTCACCATACTGCAATCCTTTGACCCTGCAGGGGTGGGGGCTCAGTCGCTGCAACAATGCCTGCTGATACAGATATTCCGCAAGAATCCTACGCCAGTGACCAAACTGATGCACAGGGTGATAAACGAATGTTATGACGAGTTTACCCATAACAGATGGGACAAGATATGCAAGAAACTGGAGATTAGCGAATATACCGCTGAAGAGGTGCTTGCAGAGATAAAGAAACTGAACCCGCGACCAGGTGCTGCACTGGGTGAGACAATGGGAAGAAACACCCAGCAGGTGACACCAGACTTCATAGTGGAGAGTGACGACGAGGGCAACCTGTCATTCACGCTTGCCAAAGGCAGAGTGCCTGAACTCTACATCTCGCGTGACTTTGAGGATATGATAACAGCCTACAGACAGAACCCTGAGTCTATGACGCGCAGAGACAAGGAGGCACTGGTCTACGCCCAGCAGAAGGTGTATCGTGCCCAACTGTTTATAGAGGCAATAAAACAGCGTCAGCACACTATGCGCATCACCATGAAGTCGTTGCTGAAAAGACAGAAGGCTTATTTTCTGAGTGGCGACGACAGTGACCTGAAACCTATGAAACTCAAGGATGTGGCTGATGATACAGGTCTTAACATCACCACTATTTCACGAGTGTGCAACAGCAAGTATGCTGACACTCCTTGGGGCACCATACTGCTGAAGACACTCTTCTCACAAGCATTCGACACTGGCGATGGTGAGGAAGTTTCGACAAGAGAGATAAAGAGTGTGTTGCGTGACCTGATAGACTCTGAACCAGCCACCATGCCACTGAGTGACATAAAACTGGCTGCAGAACTGAAGAAGCGAGGCTATCCGATAGCTCGACGCACTGTGGCAAAATACAGGGAGCAGATGGGCATACCAACATCGTCATTAAGAAAATAATAAGGTTAGACCACGAAAAGGAAAGACAACATAACGAGACGCGAGAAAAGCGCACTGCTGGTGGCAGCAAGATATATCAGTCTGCTGTTCACACCCTTCTTTCTGCCAGTGATGGGCTTGATAGCACTGTTTATGTTCAGCTATCTGAGCATGATGCCACCGCTATATAAGGTTACGGTGACGGTGATGGTGTGGCTCTTCACTGTGGTTATACCCCAGTTGCTGATACGACTATACAGACACTATCAGGGATGGTCGCTGTTTCAGGCACTGAAGCGTGAGGAGCGAATGGTGCCTTATGCTATATCAATAGCCTGCTACTCAGTGTGCTACTACATAATGAACTCATTACACATGCCCCACTTTATGAGGGCTGTGCTGGTGGCTGCGATAGTGATACAGATACTCTGTGCACTGATAAACAACTGGTGGAAGATATCTACCCACACAGCAGCTATAGGTGGTACCATAGGAGCAGTGATGGCTTTTGCCTTCATCTTCGGCTTTAATCCTCTGTGGTGGATATGCGCCCTGATGTTCCTTGCTGGAGTGGTGGGCACCAGTCGCACACTCTTGAGGCTACACACACTGGGAGAGGTGACAGGTGGTTTCCTTGTGGGATTGTTTGCAGGCTTCTTAGCCGTGATTTTCACTTAACCCTATCAACTAACTTTCAATTGTCAATTTTCAATTATCAATTAAATATGAATCCAATAGTATCAATTATCATGGGCAGTACAAGTGATATGCCCGTAATGGAGAAAGCAATGCAGTTCTTGAATGACCAGCAGATACCTTTTGAGGTTAATGCTCTGTCAGCCCATCGCACACCAGATGCAGTGGAGCAGTTTGCACAGGGTGCTGAGGCTCGTGGCATCAAGGTTATCATAGCAGCAGCAGGTATGGCAGCAGCACTGCCTGGCGTAATAGCTGCTTCTACCACACTGCCTGTCATCGGTGTGCCTATCAAGGGTATGCTCGACGGACTCGACGCTATGCTCTCTATCATACAGATGCCTCCTGGCATACCTGTTGCCACAGTGGGAGTGAATGGTGCTATGAATGCTGCTATCCTCGCTATGGAGATGCTCGCCCTCACTGATAAGGACATAGCAGCAAAGATGAAGGCTTACAAGGCTTCGCTCGGCAAGAAGATAGAGAAGGCTAACAAGGACCTTGCTGAGGTGAAGTACGAATATAAGACTAACTAAGGGTTCAATAGTTCAAATAGTTCCCGTTAACGTTAACGTTCCCGTACGAACGAAGTGAGTAGATACAATGATTCGAAGAACAACAACACCCACTCATGTGGGAAATATAACGATAGGTGGTGGAGCGCCGATAAGGGTGCAGTCTATGACCACTACAAACACTAACGACACAGAGGCAAGTGTGGCGCAGGCTAAGCGCATCATTGCTGCTGGAGGCGAGTTGGTAAGACTCACCACACAGGGCAGACGCGAGGCTGAGAATATGGCTAACATCTCTGCTGCACTGAAGGCTGAGGGCATCATGACACCACTGGTGGCTGATGTGCACTTCAATGCTAATGTGGCTGATGTGGCTGCTCAATATTGTGAGAAGGTTCGTGTTAACCCAGGCAACTATGTTGATCCAGCCCGCACTTTCAAGAAACTGGAATACACAGATGAGGAGTATGCTGAGGAACTGAAGAAGATAGAACAGCGTTTCGTGCCTTTCCTCAATATCTGTAAGGAACACAAGACGGCTGTGCGCATAGGCGTAAACCACGGTTCGCTCTCTGACCGCATAATGTCTCGTTACGGCGATACGCCAGAGGGTATCGTGGAGTCATGTCTGGAGTTTCTGCGCATCTGTAAGCGAGAGCAGTTCAATGATGTGGTGCTGTCCATCAAGGCAAGTAATACGGTGGTGATGGTGACCTCTGTCCGTCTGCTTGTGAAGGCTATGGAGAAGGAAGATATGCACTATCCTCTGCATCTCGGAGTGACTGAGGCTGGCGAAGGCGAAGACGGCAGAATAAAGAGTGCCGTTGGTATAGGAGCACTGCTTACTGAAGGCATCGGCGACACCATTCGTGTTAGTCTGTCTGAAGAACCTGAGGCTGAGATTCCTGTAGCAAAGAAATTAGTCGGTTTTATCGATGAATGTGCTGCAAAACGTGAGTCTGCACGCATAGAGAACGATACGCTTATCCTTGAATTCGACGAAGATAACACAGAGGACCTTCAACTGAAGGCTGCTATGTCAGCAGGTGCATTGCTTATTGACGGCAAGGCGAAGGAACTCACCATATATAATAAAGGTGAGGAGCAGAAGGAACTGGCTGACAGCATACTGCAGGCTGCTCGTGTGAAGTTTACCAAGACGGAGTATATCTCCTGCCCTGGTTGCGGCAGAACACTCTACGACCTTCGTGGTACCATAGCCAAGATAAAAGAAGCTATAGGCGAGGCATCAAAGCAGGACAAACGTTTCAACACCCTGAAGATTGGTATCATGGGTTGCATAGTGAACGGTCCTGGCGAGATGGCTGATGCCGACTTCGGCTATGTGGGAGCAGGACCAAACAAGATTTCACTCTACAAGGGCAAGGAATGTGTGGAGAAAGCTATACCTGAGGCTGAGGCTGTAGGCAAACTCCTTGCGCTGATAAAAGAAAACCTCTCATAACATCGACATA
>JAEEVS010000023.1:0-3334 GCA_016290975.1 Prevotella sp.
CAAGGAACTGCTCGAACTCATCCGTCAGCACTATCTGCACACTGGCAGTGCGCTGGCTGGTCGCATGCTCGACGATTGGCACCACTATGCTGAGGACTTCATTCAGGTGGTACCTATTGAATACAAGCGTGTGCTGCAAGAGGACCAGATGGCTAAGTTGCATGAGAAAATCGCTGACATACAGCATGACTATTAACAGTTTACAGTCAGTTTAAAAGTTCAATAGTTCAACTATCAATTGTCAATTGTCAATTGTCAATTATCAATTAGATATAACAATGGGAAATCAAACAGCTTTCATAGATATTCACCGCCAAGAGGCGGGCTACCGTCCTGTACAGGACAGAATACACGATTTTAGTGAGGTGGCTCAGACACTCAGTTCTCGTGAGCGCCGTCTGCAGGCTTCACGTTGTATGGACTGCGGAGTGCCTTTCTGCCACTGGGCTTGTCCGTTGGGCAACAAGGCTCCTGAGTGGAACGATGCCTTGTATAAGGGCGAGTGGGAAACAGCATTCCGACTGCTGAGCACCACCAACCCCTTTCCTGAGTTTACTGGTCGCATCTGTCCTGCTCTGTGTGAGAAGGCATGTGTGCTCAACCGTTTCAACCACGAACCTACCACCAACCGCGAAAACGAGTGTGCCATCATCGAGGGTGCCTTTCGCGAGGGGTATATCAAACCGCTCACCGATATAAAGAGAAACGGCAAGCGAGTGGCTGTTGTGGGTTCTGGTCCTGCTGGTCTGGCTGCTGCCTATGCCCTTAACCGCAAGGGCTATAGCGTGACGGTGTTCGAGAAGAGCGAGCAGGCTGGCGGTTTGCTGCGCTATGGCATACCAAACTTCAAACTCAACAAGAGCGTCATCGACCGTCGCATCCGTCTGATGGAGCAGGAGGGCATAGAGTTCAGGTATAATGAAGAATTAACTCTTACCTCTAACCTCTTACCTCTAACCTCTTACGACGCCATCGTCATCGCCACAGGCACTCCTACGGCGCGAGACCTCAATATCAAGGGTCGTGAACTGAAGGGTGTGCACCTTGCCTTAGAGATGCTCTCACAGCAGAACAGGGTGCTGGCAGGAACACTTCCCTCTCTCATAGAGAGGACGGGGGGTGAGTCTGCTGAGCTCATCAATGCCAAGGGTAAGGATGTGCTCGTGATAGGTGGTGGCGATACTGGTTCCGACTGCATCGGCACTGCTCACCGTCAGGGGTGCAAGAGTGTTACGCAGATTGAGATTATGCCTCGTCCTGTCGAGGGACCAGACGACCCTCAGAACCCTTGGCCTAACTGGCCTCGCACGCTGAAGACCACCTCGTCGCATGAGGAGGGATGCATCAGACGTTGGAACATCAACACCCTTGAGTTCCTTGGCGAGGATGGCAAACTCACTGGCGTGAAGGTGCAGGAGATAGACTGGCAGCCTAACCCCGAGGGTGGACGACCCATAATGGTGGAGAAGGGTGAGCCAGAGATTATCAAGGCTGAGATGGTGCTGCTGGCTATGGGTTTCCTTAAACCTGAGCACCCACAGTATGCTGACAATGTGTTCGTCTGTGGCGATGCTGCCAATGGTGCCAGCCTCGTGGTCAGGGCTATGGCGAGTGGACTGCAGACCGCTGATAAGGTGGACATGTATTTAATTAGGAATTAGGAATTAGTAATTAGGAATTAGGCTCCGAGCTTTGCTCGCCTGAGCACCGTTAGGAGCGCAAGAATTAAGTTCCCGTAAAATGATAAACTTTACCAAAATGCACGGCTGTGGCAATGACTATATCTACGTCAATGCTATGCAGCATGAGGTGGCTGACCCTTCTGGGTTTGCCATCAGGTGGAGCGACCGCCACAAGGGCATAGGCTCTGACGGACTGGTCTTGATAGACAAGGCTCCAGCTGGTGAGTCTGCTGACTTCTCCATGCGCATCTTCAATGCCGATGGCAGCGAGGCTATGATGTGTGGCAATGCCAGCCGTTGCATAGGCAAATATCTGTATGAGCGCGGACTGACCACCAAGACCGAGATACGCCTTCACACCCTCTCAGGCATCAAGGTGCTCAAGTTGCACATCACTGCCGACAACCTGGTGGAGAGCGTCACGGTAGATATGGGCACCCCCATCTTTGAGGATGAGAGACTATATAAGACCCCCTCTAACTCCCCCTTAGATGGGGAGAACTCCCGCCCTTTAAGGGTTGCTCTCCCCCGACAAACGGGGGAGCCAGAAGGGGGTAATAAGACGATTGAGGGTGAGGGGAGGGTCTTTGTCTCCATGGGCAACCCCCATTATGTTATCTTCACTGACGACATTGACCAGGTGGGCGAGACAGGTCCTGTGATGGAGCATCACCCCATGTTTCCTCAGCGTTGCAACATAGAGTTTGCTACCCCCACCGCCGATGGTTTCCGCGTCAGGGTGTGGGAGCGAGGCAGTGGCGTCACCCAGGCTTGCGGCACTGGTGCCTGCGCCACAGCTGTAGCAGCTGCCAAGACGGGCAGGGCAGGGCGCACATCCACCATCATCATGGATGGTGGCACCCTCTCCATAGAATGGAGCGAGGCTGACAACCACGTCTATATGACTGGTCCTGCCACCTTCGTCTTTGATGGAGAAATCATAGATAATTAGATTTTAATTGTCAATTGTCAATTATCAATTAGAAAAGAATGGCTTTAGTAAATACACATTTCCTTAACTTGCAAGAGAACTATCTCTTTGCCGACATAGCCAAGAGGGTGAAGGCTTTCAAGGTTACCCACCCCAAGGCTGACGTAATATCACTTGGCATTGGCGATGTTACCCAACCGTTGTGTCCTGCCGTTACAGAGGCTATGCACAAGGCGGTGGATGAGATGGCACATGCTGAGACCTTCCGCGGATATGGTCCCGAGCAGGGCTACGACTTCCTGCGTGAGGCGATAGTGAAGAACGACTTCCTGCCTCGTGGTGTGAGGTTGGATATCGACGAGGTGTTCATCAACGATGGTGCTAAGTCTGATACGGGCAACTTCCAGGAACTGCTCCACTGGGACGACTATATCGGCGTTACCGACCCCATCTATCCCGTCTATATCGACTCCAACGTGATGATAGGCAGGGCTGGCTCACATCGCGACGGCAAGTGGTCTAACGTGGCTTATATGCCCATCACGGCTGAGAACGGTTTCGTGCCCCAGATACCTACAGGTCGCCCAGTCGAGGTCATCTACCTGTGCTATCCCAACAACCCTACAGGCACGGTGATTACTAAGGACGAGATGCGCAAGTGGGTGAACTATGCCCTGAAGAATGACTCGCTCATACTCTTCGATGCTGCCTATCAGGCTTA
>JAEEVS010000024.1:0-4188 GCA_016290975.1 Prevotella sp.
AAGTGGGAGACCTACACTAAGAAGGTGCAGATTGAGGCACGTATCTTTGGCGACCTCTCCATCAATCATATCATTCCTCAGGTGGTGGCTTATCAGACCAAGCTCGCTGAGAACGTGGCAGCCATGAAGTCTATCCTCCCAGAGGCAGAATTCAAGACTCTCTGCGCTTCTAATCTCGCCCTTATTTCCGAGATAGGTGACAGAGTGCGTCACATTGAGGAAGGTTGCGCTGCTCTCACTGAGGCGCGTAAGGTGGCAAACAAGATAGAGTCACAGCGTGAGAAGGCTATCGCTTATCACGACACTGTTGAGCCTCTCATGGAGAAGATACGTTATCATATAGATAAACTCGAGGCAAAGGTTGACGATGAGGTGTGGACTCTGCCTAAGTATCGTGAAATGCTCTTTATGAGGTAAAGAACGGGAACGTTAACGGGAACTATGAATTATGTACTCTGCGTTATATGTGCCCTGTTTTGCATGAGCCAGGCATCTGCTGCCGAAGACGATATCTTCGTCCCCAAGGCGCCTGATTATGCTGACCCAGCGATGTGGTACACTGCTGATGGCGACACAGCCAATGCTGGTGCCGATGTGTTCTACGTTGTCTCAACGTGGGAGACCGACTGGACCGCAGCTGACGGCAAGGTGAGCCACTGGGCTGATGTGTGGAATCCCCGTCATCGTGACCGCATGGCTATCGAGATTAGCAAGGTGGCAGCCTATATGTCCGTAGGCAACCGTTTCTATGCGCCTTACTACCGTCATGCTACCATCGACGGATTTGTTACGCAGAATGAAGATACCATACGCAGTCGCGCCCAAGTGGCTATGGGTGATGTGTGCAGGGCTTTTGACTATTTCCAGAGTATTCGCGACAAGAGCCGTCCTTTCATCATCGCAGGTTTCAGTCAGGGAGGCATGGCTATGGTGTCACTGCTCAAGCATATGAGCGACGAGCAGTATCAGGGGCTCGTAGCAGCCTACGTCTTAGGCTATAAGGTAACGCCTGAAGACACGCTTTCGTCCAGTCATATCCGTCCAGCTAAGGGCGAGAGTGACACGGGCGTCACCATCTGCTATAATACGGTGAAGGATGCTAAGTATGCCAAATCTGTAATCGCTGGCACCTGCTTCGCCATCAACCCCGTCAACTGGCGCACCGATGCTACTCCAGCCACGCTTCATGACACTATCACCGTTACCCTCGACCCCCATCATCATGTTCTTGTGGTCAAGGGCTATAGCGGTGCCGAATATCGTCCGTATGGCAATCTCATCAACGTTGGCGACATCCACAGTTGCGAGCCCTGGCTCTACAGCGAATGCCTGAAGCAGAACTTTGCCACCCGAACGAGAAGATTTAGATCAGAACGAATAAATAATAAATAATTGGGGTCTCAGGTATTGTCTTCTAACTCCTTAGTGAGCGGAGCGAACGCTAACTCCTTTAACTCCTTTAACTCCTTATAAATATAATAAATGAAAAAGAACCTTGAAACCATCTGCGTGCATGGCGGATGGAAACCAAAGAAGGGTGAACCACAGCAGTTGCCCATTTGTCAGTCAACCACATTCAGGTATGAGACCAGCGACCAGATGGCGCGCCTCTTCGACCTAAAGGATGAAGGATATTTCTATACCCGTCTTGCTAATCCTACCAATGATGCCGTAGCCAAGAAAATCTGCGCCCTCGAGGGTGGAGTAGGGGCTATGCTCACCAGTTCGGGTCAGGCAGCCAATTTCTATGCTGTGTTCAATATCTGTCAGGCAGGCGACCACTTCATCACCTCCAACACCATCTATGGCGGCACCTTCAACCTCTTCGGCGTAACCATGAAGAAGTTAGGCATAGAGTGCACCTTCGTCGATCCTGATTGGGATGATGCCAAGATAGAGGCATGTTTCAAGGAGAATACCAAGTGTTTCTTCGGCGAGACCATTTCTAACCCTGGTGGCAACGTGTTCGATATAGAGCGTTTTGCCAAGATGGCACATAAGCATGGTGTGCCTCTCATTGTTGATAACACCTTTGCCACACCTATCAACTGCCGTCCTTTTGAGTGGGGTTGCGACATCGTCACCCATTCCACCACTAAATATATGGACGGTCATGCCACTCAGGTAGGCGGTTGCATAGTTGATTCAGGTAATTTCGATTGGGATAAGTATGGCAACAAATTCTCTGGTCTTACTACGCCAGATGAGTCTTATCACGGACTTACCTACACCAAGGCATTCGGCAAGATGGCTTATACCACCAAACTCGTCGCTCAGCTCATGCGCGACCTCGGTAGCATACCAGCACCACAGAACTCCTTCCTGCTCAACCTTGGTCTCGAGACCCTTGCCCTGCGTATGAAGCAGCATTGCTCCAATGCCCAGAAGGTGGCAGAGTGGCTTGAGAAGAATCCTAAAGTGTCATGGGTCAACTACTGCGGACTGCCTTCTAACAAGTACTATGCCCTTGCCCAGAAGTATATGCCTAACGGCAGCTGTGGCGTCATAGCCTTTGGTCTGAAGGGCACTCGTGATGATGCTATCAAGTTTATGGACAACCTCGACTTTATCAGCATCGTAACCCACGTTGCCGATGCCCGCACCTGTGTGCTCCACCCAGCCAGCCACACCCACCGTCAGCTCTCCGACGAGCAGTTGCGTGAGGCAGGCGTAGCACCAGACCTCGTGCGCCTCTCCGTAGGCATAGAGAATGTTGACGACATCATTGCCGACCTTGAAAGCGCTATGAAGGTAATTGATAATTGACAATTGACAATTGCTCCGAGCTTTGCTCGCCTGAGCACCTACTGGAGCGCAAGAACTAGCTTGCGAAGCAAGCGTTTGAACCCTTCTTGAACCAGCGCTTTAGCGCGTCTTGAACCAAGCATATCGCTTTCGTTTCCCTATATAAGAGGCATCCCCCTGATGGAGGTATGCCTCTTTTTCGAATCCGATGTTGCGATAAGCCGTCAGTGCATCGCGGTATATAATGAGTTTAATTATCCACTCCACTATATACCATATATAAAAAGGTACGTAAAGCATTTCCCTCTGTTGCAGGGTGTGTATGTATTCGTGCCTTTGCTCCGTTTTGTTCAGTTTTGTGCGCGCAAACACGATGCCAAAGATATTGATGGCATAAAACCCCTTTATCAAGGGTAGAGATGATATGTTTATGATGCGCATAGTTTATTGGTCGCAAAGGTAAGAAATTTTATACAATTTACGAACAACTGATAACTTTTTTATAAAAAAATTTGCAAGTTTAAAACTATTTTCTTAATTTTGCCTCAAATTAGTGCAAGAATTGTGCGCGAGCACAGTTTCTCACACAGACTACTAGCCAGACTACATTAACTGCAACTACTAAAAATATTTTTACTAACTAACTACACAACAACGTATGAGAAAGAATGTTTTGTCGGGAGTCATTACTATGCTCTTGATGTTCTTTGCCACAGTTGCTAACGCATCTGTTACCATCACCTCCTCAGGTGGTTGGTTTGAATCAGCCTATGTAGAATTTTCTACTGACGGTTCAGCCTATTACAATGTCTATTATTCTACCAACAAGTCAACCTGGACCAAGATTGACGACCAGCTCGTGCGCAAGTACGGTTCCAACAAGGGACGTGCCGACGTGCTGGGCATCACTGCAGGTACGTATTATATAAAGGTGGCATCCGTAGCCTCTAACGGCAATGAGAGTTCCAACACCGTTTCTGGTGCTCTCAGCGTCAAGGCTCATGACCGTGGCGGCTTTGCTCACCTTAACTGGTCAAAGGGCATCGGTGCCTACCAGAACAATGGTACACTCAAGTCTGGCGCCAACATTCTCTATATCACCAAGAGCAATGCCAAGACCATCACCATGACCGTGCCTACGGCTTCTAACAAGACAGCCTCTTTCACAGGTCTTCAGACCATCATCGATGCCTGGACCAAGGCTTACTCTAAGGGTTGGTCTTCTGCTCCTCTCGACATCCGCATCCTCGGCACCCTTTCTTATGCCGATATGGATAAGTTCAGCTCAAGTGCTGAAGGCATACAGATCAAGGGCGCTACGACCTATGCCGACTGTCCTATCACCATCGAGGGTGTAGGCAACGATGCTGTGGTTCACGGCTTCGGATTCCTCATCCGCAACCTCACCGACCTCGAGTTGCGCAACTTCGCCATCATGGATTG
>JAEEVS010000025.1:0-18561 GCA_016290975.1 Prevotella sp.
GCCTTATACTTGGGTGGTTATTGCGGCGGGGTTCCACCTCTTCCCATTCCGAACAGAGAAGTTAAGCCCGCCTGCGCCGATGGTACTGCAATGCAATGTGGGAGAGTAGGAGGCCGCCTTCTTTTTTAGAATGCTTAAAATAAGCAAACGAGAGTCATATCAGAAATGATGTGACTCTCGTTTTTGTGTGGTTATTCTAACTCTTATGCCCAGGAATTATTTTATTCGTATCCTTTGTTTTGCTTTATGTTGTGATTGAGAGAGATAACGTTAGAAGGAATAGGGAATACTATGGTATGGATGGGTTGATAGCGATTGAAACGTATCATATCGTTGCGACGCCAGCCTTCCCATGCGAGTTCGAGGAGTCTTTCGTCGTAGATATTGTCGAGAGTAGCCTCACGTGATGGCATTTCTGCACGTGAGCGTATCATGTCAAGATATTCCTGGGCACCTGTCTCATCATTGCGAATGAGGGCCTCCGCCTTCATGAGCAGTACATCTGCATAACGGAAGATGACGATGTCGTTGTTCATGAGTTTGCCTTTCTGTGATGCATTTTCATCTATCTCATATTTTTTCATTCGTGCTCCTGCGGTTTCGAGGTATGAACTACCTTTGAGGTCAATTTTTACTTCTTCAGGATAATAGCGAAGTGGCTGTCCGAGACGGTCTGTGCATGATGCACCACCTTTACCGACTGCTATGCCGCCCCAATAGTTGAGGTCGAAGCGTTTGTCTTGGTCATTTTTGCCAAAATGAAATACTTGAAGGGCTGTGAGTGAAGCTGAGGTACCATTACTACCTGTGAAGCCGAATGAAGAGGCATGGCGCCAGTGCATAGAGCGCACGATATGCTGCTGCTGGTTGGAGTAGAGCAGACAATCCATGGGAATTATCCAGATATTTTCTGTACCGTTTTCATTATAGATTTTGAAATTGTCTCTGTAGTGTGTGGAGAGCGAATAGTCTAAGTCATCTATTTGGTTGCAGTAGTATTGGCATGCCTGCCATGCATTCATTGTTTCATCATTGATTTTGAATGTCATTGCTTTGCCGTCAGGATATGGTGATTGAGTCCAGTCGTCGTTGCAATAGATTTCAGCGTTGAGGTAGAGTTTGGCTAAGACGAAATAGGCTACGGGAAGGGTTACTCTGCCGTAATAATCGCCTGTGGCTGTGCTGTTACTCTTATTGAGCCAGGGGCAGACTGCTTCGAGTTCGGTGCGTACAAAGTCGAAGACCTGTGAGCGTTCAGACTGTGTCACCTCGTTCATAGACACTGTTGTAGATGTGACGATGGGCACTCTGCCGAAGAGGTCGAGTAAATACCAATAGTATATGGCGCGGAGGGCTCTGACTTCTGCTATGTAACGCTCTTGTTGTATCTTAATAAGCAAATCCTGATGGCGATTGATTATTTCGATGGATCTGTTGCACTGGGCTATAACTTTATACAGGTAGTACCATGAGTTCTTTATCATTTCATGACCAGGAGACCAAGTGTGGAAATAGAGGTCTTGCCAGATACCTCCATCATACCAGTCGACGCCTCGTGTGGGCATGATTGCCTCGTCGGAAGCGAAGGTGTTGAGGTCATAGACACCTCGGCAAGTGCCTTGCAGTCCATCACCATCGTTATAGCCTCCGATATAGCTATAAAGCATAAGTACGGCATTTTGATATACAGCCTGCGCATCGGTGTATATTAGTTCTTCGTCTATCTGATCTTTTGGATGTTCCTCGAGTGAGCACGAAGAACACATAAGAGTGAGTGATGAAAGGAGAACGAGAGTGTATAGGTAGTATCTCATGATTGGGAAGGGTTGGCTTAGAATTGAACGCTGATACCTAGGGAGTAGGTGCGGTAAACTGGTAGTGACCTCTTATCATCAATGCCGAGGGTGTTGTTGACCACGCTGGAGTTAATGAGCGGGGTGAGTCCTGAGTATCCTGTGAATGTATGTAGATTATTGACAGAGGCAGAGAGACGCATTTGCTGAATATGACGTGACTTGATAGGTATAAGCCAACCGATAGTGACGTAGTCGATATTTAGGTAGTCGCCACGTTCAAGCCAGTAGTCGCTGATGGTTTGGTCTTGAATGTTCTGTTCGGGTGCGCCTTGCATCACATTATAGTTAGGCAAGGAGAGCATATTGTTATAGCTGAGTGCAGTGCCGTTGAAGATGTGATGACCGAAGGCACCATTAGCCTGCATGGCGATGTCCCACTGCTTGTAACGGTAGGAGATATTTATACCAAGACGTGCCTTAGGCATAGCCTGTCCACAGATGTATTTCTCTTTGGTCACATCATAACGCTTTGAGCCGTCGGGGTCGGTAACGAGTCCGTTGCAATGGGGCAGATAGAACACGCCAAGTGGCTCACCTACTATCTGATATACTGCTGTAGAACCGCCATGGAATCCTGCTCCACTCAACCCCGCAATACCCTTAATAGCAGGAGCGGTTAGATGCTGACCGTTATAGTCACCATCGAGTGAAATCAGTTTGTTGCGTTCAAAGGAGAGGTTCATGCCGAAACTGAGTTCGGAATCGCTACGCTTGAATGGTATGATACCGAAGCCTATCTCGAAACCGCTGTTGCGCATAACACCGAGGTTAGCCAACATCTTGTCGTAAGTGAATGGAGGTACGGGAACATCATACATATAGAGCATATCAGTGATGCGAGAATAGTAATAATCCATGTAGAGGATTATTCGCTTATCCCAAAAGGCGGCATTCAGTCCAACGTTAAATGTATGCTTAACCTCCCATTTCAGGTCAGGATTGGCGTTGCGAATGACGGATAGGGCGGTGACTGTCTTGCCACCGGTATTGATAATACCATTAGGAGCTACTAACTGCATAGAATTGTAAGCGTCGATGCCCCCGAGATTGCCTGAGAGACCATAGCCCATGCGGAGCTTGATGTAATTAACAAAGGAATGCTGAGAACCGTCGAGTTCCTTGTCCCATATCAACCATGAACCGCTGACAGAGGGGAAAAATCCCCAGCGGTTGTTCTTGCCAACCTTAGACGAACCGTCGGTACGTGCGCTGAGGGTGAGGCTATAACGCTGCAGAAGGGAATAGTTAGCCTTGAACAGGAATGAACCCAGATGTGAATCGCTATAGAAAGAACCAGTGCCCTCCCATGGACGTAAAGCGCCAGCAGCGAGGTTGTCATAACCGAAAGCATCAGTGGTGAAACCTGTAGCTGTAACGTGGAATCCCTTAGACTTGACATAGAGTATCTCACCCATAGCAGTGAGATTGAGTTGAGATGTAGGGAACTTAAAAATCTTCTCAATAGCAATGTTGCCGAGAATCTCAGTTTTCTTTGCATCGGCACGATATGCCTCCTTGCTGTAATAATGGGCTCGGTCAAATGAAGTATAGGTGTAGCTGGCAAGAGCTGTGAGATTCATATCATAACCCAAATTAGCTTTAGCACGTATGTGGGCGTTGAGGGCAGAGGTCTCGTCATCATCCTCCATATTGACCACATTATTTGGATTGCTAATCCAGTTGGATTCCGTTATGTTTTCATACTGTCCTTTCTCATTTTTGCCTTCGGGAAAAGTTGGGTTGAAGGCAGCAGCAGAGTAAAGTAGTTTCTGGCGTGCTGGCAGTAGGTCAGCATACTGAATGTTACCAAAAACACCAATGTCGAAAGTAACTCTCTCGTCAAAGGCTCGTTGGGTGATGTCGAGTTTAGCGATATAGGTGCGCAGGTCGTTGTTGCGGATGATGGTCTTATGGTTACGCATGCCAAGGGAACAGCGGTAGTTACTGTTCTCAGAGCCTCCACCAAATGAAACGTGATGATTATGGCTGAAGCCGGTGCGAGTGATAGCCTCAATGAAATCGGTATCATAGCCACGGTCAATGATGGATACATTCATCTGTTGTGCAGCCTGTCTAAACTCGTTGGCATTAAGCATGTTGAGCCATTTGTGTTTAGCCTCTATACCAAATATACCATCATATGAAATATGGAAACGTCCGCTTTTACCCTTTTTAGTAGTAACCTCTATCACACCAGCCGCGCCACGACTGCCATACTGAGATGTTTCTGAGGCATTCTTTAGTACAGTAATACTCTCTATGTCAGGTGGATAGATAGTTGAAAGTGTGGCGAGGTCGCTTGCCACACCATCGATGATAACCAAAGGGTCATTGCCACCAGTTAGCGAGGTGGTACCACGAACACGAACGGCATTTACCATCACCTCGTGGTTGCTTGTGGTCTGCACCTGAACACCAGCCACCTGACCACTAAGAGCGTCAAGGGAAGAGGTCTGCATGCTCTTCTTCATCTGCTCTACGTTAACCTGTTCAGCGGGACTTGGTATGGAGCGAATGACTTTATTGGTCTTGCTGGCAGATGCTACCGTAACGGTATCAGCCAGATTAGACTTTTGACCATAAGCGGCAACAGCTACAGCAAATGTTGCGATGAGTATAAGTTTTTTCATTACTTATAGTTCGTCAGCAGCGTAAAGAAAAGAGAATTGTGGCTGAGGATAGTCAAATATTTCGTCTTCCTTAAAGAAACGTTGCAGTTCAATTTTTGCAGTTTCAATGGAGTCGCTGGTGTGAACGATATTCTCTTGAAATGACATAGAGAAATCTCCACGAATGGTGCCAGGCATAGCTTTACGTCCGTTGGTTACACCAGCCATTTGGCGAACCACCTCGACAGCTTCCACACCCTCGTAGCAACAAACTATTACGGGAGTGACCATCATTGCATCCTTCAGTTGCTGAAAGAAAGGCTTGCCAGCATGCTGGGCATAGTGCTGGCTCATCTGTTCGTCTGTGAGCTGACACATTTTCATACCACAGAGACGGAGACCTTTCTGTTCAAAGCGTTTGGTAACTTCGCCTACCAGTCCGCGCTGCAGGCATGATGGCTTGAGTATTACAAGAGTTTTTTCCATTGTTATGGGGAGTATTTTTAAAATGCAGAAAACTTAAATATCGTTGTGCTGTGGAATGTCTCTCCAGGATTTAGCTGTGTGGAAGGCCACTGGGGATTATTAGGAGAGTCGGGGAAGTGCATAGTTTCAAAGCAGATGGCATTCTGCTTGATATATGGCTTGCCTTGTTTGCCTATGATAGAACCGTTATGACTGTTGGCAGTATAAATCTGCATGGCAGGTTCTGTGGTATATACTTCCATTGAGATGCCTGTTGATATGTCAGTTAGACGTGCCACAGGAGTACGGAGTCCATTGATGTTATTGAGTTTGTAGCAGTGGTCATACCCCTTGGTCACCTTCAGTTGTTCGTTGTCGGCATTGATACGTTGACCTATTGGGGTGGGGTGACGGAAATCGAAGGGGGTGTCGGTGACACTTGCCAGTTTTCCTGTAACCTGTTTGCTTGAGTTATAAAGTGCTGTACTGTCGCTGTTTATCCACAGGAGCTCGTTGTGCACAGTCTCGCCAAGGTTTGCCGAGAGGTTGAAGAAGGAGTGGTTGGAGGGGTTGAGTACGGTGGGCTTGGTGGTGGTGGCAGCATAGTCGATGCGCAGGGCATCATGTTGCAGAGTATAGGTGACATCGAGCGTTAGTTCACCAGGGAATCCATTCTCTCCGTCAGGAGATACGAAGCGCAGTGTACAGGTAGTGTCATTATGAGATGTGATTGTCCAAAACTGCTGAGAGAAACCTGGTGTACCACCATGAGAGCAGTCTCCATTGCCACCTACCTGAAGTTGATAGGTCTCTGTATGTATTTTCTTGCCTTGCAAGCGTAGCTTCGCGTCCGATGACTTGCCTTCTTTGTATGTTATAGGTAGTTTGCCCCCTAAGATGCGTCCGATATATCGTCCTACGGTAGCACCAAAGTTCTGCTTCTTCTTGGTGTAGGTATCGAGAGTGTCGAAGCCGAGCACCATGTCCTGTCCGGCAAACTTGAGAGTCTGGATGCGTGCGCCATAGTTGATAACGTTCATCTCCATATTGCCATTGTGCAGAGAGTATAGCTGCATATCTTGCGCGTTGGCAACAGAATTGAAGATTGAAAACTGAAAATTGAGAATTATGATTACAACAGCTATTCTTTTTATCATATCATCTATAGTCTTTTATCTACAATATGTCAAATAGATCTCAGTGCTCCGAGCAGTTCGTTATTTTCATCTCTGGTGCCGATAGTGATGCGAAGACAGTTCTGGCAGAGAGATACGCGGGTACGGTTGCGCACTATGATGCCTTTCTCAACGAGGTAGTCGTAGATCTTCTGTGCATCAGTAACCTTAGCAAGGAAGAAATTAGCATCAGTAGGATAGACCTTCTCGCAAATCTTCAGTTCGCCGAAGGCTCCTATCATACGACTGCGCTCCTGCAATAGCAGTTTTACCCATTGCTCCACATCATAGGTGTTGTTGAGACGGTTGAGTGCCTGCTGCTGTGTGAGCAGATTCACGTTATAAGGATACTTCACCTTATTATACATTGAAATAATCTCTTTTGAGGCGAATGCCATTCCCAAACGTATAGCAGCAGAGCCCCATGCCTTGGACAGTGTCTGGAGCACGATTAGGTTAGGGTACTTGTCGAGCATGCGTGATATGGTGACTTCGCGGGAGAAATCGATGTAGGCCTCGTCAACGATTACCAGACCGTCAAACTGCTCTATGACCTTGATTATCTCGCTGCGGTTGATGTTGTTGCCAGTAGGGTTGTTGGGGCTACATATCCATATTGCCTTAGTGTTCTTGTCGCAGGCGGAGAGAAGGTTCTCGGCTGAGACTTGAAAGTTGTCGTCGAGCATCACCTCACGGTATTCCACATTGTTGATGTCGGCACAAACCTTATACATGCCGTAGGTAGGGCAGATAGCTACTACGTTATCCTTCTGAGGTTCGCAGAAACAGCGGTAAACGAGGTCAATAGCCTCGTCGGAACCGTTGCCGAGGAAGATACATTCGGTAGGCACACCTTTAATCTTGCTGAGTTTCTCTTTCACCTCTTCCTGCAAAGGGTCGGGATAGCGGTTGTAAGGATTGTTGTAGGGATTCTCGTTGGCATCCAGAAATACGTGCGCAGCATGTCCGCTGTATTCGTTACGCGCACTTGAGTAAGGTGCCAGTGACCAGATGTTAGGTCTTGTAAGTTCTTGTAGTGACTTCATATTTTTATCCTTTCGTATGCTTCTTTTAGTCTTGCACGCTGGGTGGCAAGGTTTATGCGTATGTAGTGGTTGTCGCCATACATGCCGCCAGAGTTGATATACACATTACACTTGTCGAGTATGTCCTTGCAGAGCCTGTCAGCATTATCTCCAACGTTTACCCATAACAGATAGGTGCCCTCAAGGGGCATTACCTTCCATGAGGGGAAGTGCTCAGCAAAGAATGCCTTTGTGTAATCGTAGTTGGCGTAGATATACTCGTTAAGTTGGGTGAGCCATTCCTCTCCCTCTTTGGTATATGCTGCCTGCAGGGCTATGACTCCAAAGGGATTGACGTCGCACACCTCATTGATATTTATTGCTCGGTCTATCCTGCGGCGTATGCTGTCATCGGGACAGATTATGTTGGCAATCTGCAGTCCTGCAATGTTGAAAGCCTTTGTTGGCGAAGTGCATACGGCATACAGCAGCAGCTTGTCATTGCCCATGTTCACCTTATCGGCTATCGTGGCAAAGGGGATGTATTTTTTTCCGTAAGAGGGATTTATGAATTCGCAGTGTATCTCGTCGGCTATGACGAAGACGTTGTGCTTTTGGCATACTTCTGCAATATGTGTTAGTTCCTCCTCTGTCCACACGTGACCAGTAGGGTTATGGGGGTTGCAAAGGAGCAGGACCTTGACGGATGGGTCGCTACATTTCGCTTCTATATCCTCAAACACACCGATGCGCTCTATGTGGCAGTCGTTGTTGCGAATGCTGGAGAAGAAACAGTTGTAGGCAGGATTATGAACGAGCACCTTGTCACCAGCCTGTGTCATTGCCTTTATTATGGCTGATACGGCAGGTACTACACCAGAGGTGTATATGAACCATTCCTTCTTTATGCCTTGCCAACCATGACGACGGGCAAACCAGTCGATGGTAGCCTGATAGAAAGAGTGGGGCACCATGGTATAGCCGAAGCATCCGTGCTCCATGCGATTCTTCAGTGCATCCATCACGCATGGTGCAGTCTCGAAATCCATATCGGCAACCCATAAGGCTATGGTGTTGTCGTTGGGCATCTCGTCATACTTACAGCAGTTGGTGCCTCGTCTGTCTATTATTTTGTCAAAGTCGTAACGCATGCGTCAGCAGGTTGCTTCTGGTTTTCGTCGAATATCAGCTCGCCAATCTTTCCCTCCACTTTCAGAGTGCCCGATGTAGGGTTCTTTATTGATGTAACATCACCCTTTATGTTGCCGTTTATGGTGGAATATTCAAACATCAGGTTGGCATCAGAGCCGAAGGTACAGTCTTCCAACGCCAGTCCGTCAACATAGCATAGAAGCTGTTCGCCAGTAAGGTGGCAGCGAACGAGTTTTATGTTCTTTCCATACCATGCAAGATATTCGCCATTCACCTCGCAGTCAACAAGCGTGACATTTTCAGCCTCCCAGAAGGCATCCTTGGAGTTGATTACAGCATTGTGTATTTCCACGTTGTGCGAATACTGAAAGGCGTAGTTGCCGTCCTGCCTGTAGTTTTCTATCTTGATGTTATTGGTGTGCATGAACAGGTAGTCGCAATCTTTGATGGTGACATCCTTAAGGGTTACGTTATTGCAGTCCCACAGCATTTCCTCACCCTTGTTGAACACCGTATTCTCCACATAGATATTCTCCATGCGACGAAAGAGTTTGGGTGCATCCACCTTGCAGTTTGTCATACGGCAGTCCTTAGAATACCACAGGCTGGAGCGTGCACTCTCGTTGAAGTAGCAGTTGTTAATCTTGAAACCGTATGTCTCCCAGAAAACGTATTTGCCCTCAAAGGCGCAGCCCTCTGCCTCTATGTTGCTGGATTCCTTGATTGACGATTCTCCCACGTGTATGGTTACATTCTCAAGACGCAAGTCGTGAGAAGCATATAGCGGGCGCTCGCCACCGTATTCCTTATCTTTTATTATTGTCATTCTCCTATCTTCAATTTCTTCAAGTAACTGTGGTCCCTTATATATGACCACTTGCGTGTGCACAGTCTAAGGGTGAAGATAGTGCCACGGAAACAGAGTTCTATAGCCATTGCTATCCATACACCTCGCAGTCCCATAGTAGGTGCAAGCAGCAGGGTGAGTGTCACTCTCACTACCCAGATGCTGCCCAGATTCATCAGCGATGGTATGAGTGTCTTACCAGCTCCAACGAACACTGCCGATGCTATTATTGCTGCAGCAAACCCTGGTTCTGCCCATGCCTCTATGCGCAATATCTCTGTGCCGAGGGCTATGACATTCTGGTCTGGCGTTATAATACTGAACATCTCAGGAGCAAACAGCCACATCAGCAGTCCCATGAATGCCATGATGCTAACACCCAGTGCCATACATATCCATGCAAACGAATGCATGAGGTTGCGCTTTTCAGCTCCCTTGCTCTGACCTACCAGCGTGGTGGCGGCTTCTGCAACTCCGTGTCCTGGCATGTAGCATAAGGATTCTATGTTTATGCCGAAGGTGTTGGCTGCTATCGCTATACTGCCGAGTGGTGCGATGATGGACGAGATTGCTATCTGTGCCGTGCAAGTCACTCCGCGTTCCAGTCCTATGGGGAAACCTATGCGGAAAGTCTTTTTCAGAATCTTCAGTTTAGGTTTGAAGTCGAGCACCTCGTCTTGTATGAAGTTGAGCACCTTGTCCTTTATTGCCATAGCATACACCATGCAGCACATTGTTATGAAGTAAGCTGTTATAGTGCCGTAGGCTGCTCCTGCCGTTCCGCAGTGAAGCATGAAGATGAAGACGTAGTTGAATATTACGTCAAGCACACACATCATCACCATCAGCATACTTGGTACCTTGATGTTGCCAGAGCAACGCAGACTGCCTGCTGCTACGCCGTTGAGCACTATCAGTGGAATGCCTAAGCAGAATATGTTGAAATATCTGGATGCTTCCTCGCAGATGTGTTCTGAGGCTCCGAGCCAGTGGGGTAGGTAGGGGGCGATGCTCAGACCTATAGCCGTCATGCAGCATGCAAAGATGAACCCTGACAACAGACCTTGACGTATTACGCTACGCGCTCCTTTGTTGTCACCAGCTCCCACACGGTGTGCCACCTGTACGGCAAAGCCGCTTGCAAAGGCAGAGGTGAGTCCACCAAAGAGCCAGATAGTGGTAGATACCAGTCCTACGGCAGCAGCCTCGTCAGTACTGAGGTGCCCCAGCATGGCAGCATCTATCATCTGCATGGCAATGAAAGAGAACTGTGCTATGATGGCAGGTATGCTCAAAAGCACGGTGAGATGAATCTTCTCTCGAAGTGTCATCTCACAGCCTTCTTGCCTTAACAGGGCGAGCAGTTCGTCTTTCGTCATAATATAGTTTGTAGTGGCTATAGTGTGATATGGTGACTATAGTACCTTCTTTACTCTTACTCGCATTGCGTTGGCATGAGCTTCCAGTTCCTCGTTTTCTGCCATACATACCACAGCATGACCGATGGTCTTTATGCCTTCCTCAGTGAGGTGCTGGAAAGTCACTTTACGATTATAGCTGTCAAGGTTCACTCCGTTGTAGGCAAGGGCATAGCCGTGAGTAGGCAGGGTGTGGTTCGTGCCTGAGGCGTAGTCGCCAGCACTCTCACAAGCGTAGTTGCCAAGGAACACAGAGCCAGCATTTACCACCTTCTCTGCCAGAGCCTCATAGTCGGCTGTGGCTATGATAAGGTGCTCTGGCGCATAAGTATTGCTCAGTGCCATCGCCTCTTCCTTGTCTTTCACAAGCACAAACTGTGAGTTGGCGAGCGACTTCTCTGCTATCTCCTTGCGAGGCAATGCCGCGAGTTGCTTCTCTGTTTCGTTCACTACCTGTTGAAGCATATCCTCTGAGGTAGAAATCAGTATTACCTGAGAGTCGATGCCGTGTTCTGCCTGTGACAGCAGGTCGGCAGCCACAAACTCTGGGTTGCTTGTCTCGTCGGCTATCACGCAGACCTCACTTGGACCAGCAGGCATGTCGATAGCTACGTCGTGCAGAGATACCTGTTGTTTGGCAGCCATCACAAACTGGTTGCCAGGGCCGAATATCTTATACACCTTAGGCACAGACTCCGTGCCATAAGCCATAGCACCAATAGCCTGCACTCCGCCAGCCTTGAATATCTTACTTACGCCAGCCACCTTTGCAGCCATCAGTATGGCAGGGTGCACCTTTCCCTCTTTGTTTGGAGGGGTACAGAGCACTATCTCCTTACATCCTGCAATCTTGGCAGGGGTGGCAAGCATCAGTACGGTAGAGAACAAGGGTGCCGTACCTCCTGGGATATACAGTCCTACCTTCTCTATCGCAACGCTCTTTTGCCAACAGGTTACGCCTTTGGCAGTTTCCACTTTCTCACCTTCAAACTTCTGTGATTCGTGGAACTTAGCAATATTGTCGTGGGCAAGCACGAGGGCTTTCTTCAGTTCTTCATCCACAAGGTTCTCTGCCTCTGCTATCTCCTCATCCGTAACGGCGAGGGTAGAGAGCTTCACCTTGTCAAACTTCTCCTCGTAGGCAATGACGGCTTTGTCACCGTTCTCCCTAATGTCGCTAAGTACGCCATTGACAATATTGTTCAACTGCGACACATCCATGTGCGGACGCTCACATATCTTGGCGTAATCCTCTTTATTTGGAAATCTGATTATATTCATTTTTTTTCAGTTCCGTTCCCGTTCCCGTTTATAATATCATCTTCTCGATAGGCAATACGAGTATGCCCTCAGCACCAGCAGCCTTCAGCTGACCTACTATCTCCCAGAAGTGTTTCTGGTCAACCACGGTATGTATGCTTGTCCATCCCTCAGTGGCGAGAGGCAGAATTGTTGGTGCCTTGATGCCAGGCAGTATGGCGCAGATTTCCTTCACCTTCTCTGTTGGTGCGTTCATCAATACATACTTCTTGTCGTCAGCCACCAGTACAGACTGTATGCGGAACAGGAACTCGTCCAGCGTAGCCTGCTTCTCAGGTGTCAGTTCCTTGTTGCCTATGAGCAGAGCCTCGCTCTTCATCACTATCTCCACCTCGCGCAGTTTGTTGCTTATGAGGGTAGAGCCAGATGAAACAATATCGAATATGCCGTCTGAGAGTCCTATGCCAGGAGCAATCTCTACAGAGCCCTGTATCACGTGAACGTCGATGTTGATGCCCTGTTCCTTAGCATACTTCTTCAGTATGTTAGGGTAGGAGGTAGCAATTTTCTTTCCGTCAAACCACTTCACACCTGTGTAGTTGATAGCCTCAGGTATAGCGAGTGAGATGCGACACTTAGAGAAACCGAGACGCTTCACGATGTTTGCATCCACATCACGTTCCACAAACTCGTTCTCGCCTACGATACCTATGTCGGCTACGCCACTTGCCACGCACTCAGGTATGTCGTCGTCGCGCATGTAGAGCACCTCGATAGGGAAATTGCTTGACTGCACGAGCAGGGTGCGACGTGCGTTATTGATTTTTATGCCTGTCTCTTTGAGCAGGTCCATGGTGTCTTCATATAGACGACCTTTTGACTGTACTGCTATTCTTAACATATTCTCTTATTTACATTATTTATATATACAAAGTGCAAAGATACAAAAAAAATCCCGAACTGCCAAAACAATTCGGGATTTATCGTATTATCAGTTATCTTAGTCTTTATCTTGAACCTATGTAGAGCAACACCATTGAGAGTACCACCAGTGCAAGGTCGAAAGCCTTTGCTCTCAGGTTCTTCTCCTTGAATATCAGCGCTCCGCAGAGGAAACTTACTATCACCTGTCCGCGTCTTACCATGCTGACGACGCTTATCATCGCTCCGTCCATACCGAGGGCGTAGAAGTAGGCGAAGTCTGCCATGCAGAGGAATATGCTCACCATTGGTATGCTCCACGTCCAGTGGAATGTGGTAGTCTTCTTGTGGTTTGGCAACCATAGGAGCAGTAGCATCACCGTCATCATACCCAGCTGGTAGATGTTATACCACGACTGCACAGCCATCTTGTTCAGTCCCACACCGCCATTCTCGGGTGTAGCCATGAGATATTTGTCGTACAGTCCGCTGATGGCGCCGAGTATGTTACTCAGTATTATGAAGTATATCCACTTGTCCTTCCACCAGTTTATGCCCTCCTTTTTTGAAGTGTGCTTCAGCAGTTCTATGCCTACCAGCGCTACTGCTATACCCAACCATTGCCACATGTTGAGCCTCTCAGCAAACAGCGTCAGAGCACCCACAAGCACCATTACAGGTCTGGTGGCGTTGATAGGTCCCACGATGGTAAGAGGCAGATGCTTGATGCCAAAGTAGGCAAGCAGCCACGATGCGAGCACTATGCATGCCTTCAGCAAGATGTATTTCTGTTCCCACCAGTTGAAGTCTGTGCAGTAGAAGATAGAGTTTTCTGCTATCTGTCCGTTATGCGACAGCCAGATGATGGGCAGGAATACGATGCTTGAAAACAACGTGTTGAGCGTCAGCACAGGTATCACCGCGTTGCTCTTCAGCGCCTGCTTCTTGCATACGTCATAGAAGCCTAACAGGGCAGCACTGACAAAGGCAAAGAATATCCAGAGCATTTTTTATCAGAATCAGATAAACTTGCTTGCCTGTTCCTTTATGAACTCTGGGTCTTCGAAGTAGTCTATACGCATAGCGTGGCGCACCTCAGCTAAGGTCTTCATGCCGCGCTCACGTGCAGCCTCAGTGCCCTTGCGCAGAATCTCTACCACTTCAGGTATGCGCTGTTCCCATTCGTGACGACGCTCACGGATAGGTTCCAGACGGTCGTTGAGCACGCTGAGCAGGAACTTCTTACATGTTCCGTCACCCAGTCCGCCTCGGCAGTAGTGTGCCTTCATCTCGTCCAGATTCTTGTAGTCAGGCAAGAAGCGTGCAAAGTCCTCATCCTTGCAGAAAGCATCGAGATAAGTAAACACGGTGTTGCCCTCCAGGTGTCCTGGTGAGTCGATGGTCAGATGCTGAGGGTCAGTAAACATAGAGTTCACCTTCTTCTTCAGTTCCTTAGCTGAATCAGAGAGGTAAATGCAGTTGCCAAGTGACTTACTCATCTTAGCCTTGCCGTCAGTTCCAGGCAGGCGCATGCAAGCCTGATTATCGGGCAACAGTATCTTTGGCTCTATGAGCACGTTGCCATATATGTGGTTGAAGCGACGCACTATCTCGTTGGTCTGCTCCAGCATGGGCTTCTGGTCCTCGCCCACAGGCACTGTAGTAGCCTTAAACAGCGTTATGTCAGCAGCCTGCGAGATAGGGTAGCAGAAGAAACCTGTTGGGGTGCCTCCCTCAAACTTCCTCATCTCCAACTCCGACTTCACGGTAGGGTTACGCTGCAGGCGCTGTACGCTCACGAGGTTCATGTAGTAGAATGACAGCTCTGTCAGTTCAGGCACAGCACTTTGAATGAAGATATTAGTCTTCTCAGGGTCTATTCCCGCAGCCAGATAGTCCAGAGCCACCTCTATCACGTTCTGCCTTATCTTCTCAGGGTTGTCAGCATTATCTGTCAGCGCCTGTGCGTCGGCTATCATAATGAATATCTTGTCATATTCACCAGAGTTCTGCAGCTCCACTCTTCTGCGCAGCGAACCCACGTAGTGACCTATGTGCAGTCGTCCTGTTGGTCTGTCGCCAGTAAGTATTACTTTTTCCATTTCTATACCTTATTTACAAATTTGACTGCAAAGGTAGTAAAAATAATTAACAATGAAGAATGAAGAATAAAGAATTATGCAAAAAAGGATGCGAGCGCATCCTTTTTTATCTCTATTTCATTATGATTTTCTCTGTCACCACCTTTCCGTCAGCCTTGGTGGTCTTGCGTAACGTTATGCCGCTCTTAGGTGAAGCAAGCTGAACTCCGTCGATAGTGTAGTATTCCACACTCCTCACTTCGCCCGACTCATTCACATTAGCCACAGCAGTAGGTTTGCCTCGTGATGTCAGCTGCTCTTCAGTGAGGGTGGCACCAGCATAGTGCGAAACAGTTGCCTCTACGAGGCTTGCGCTATACACCTCCACATCGCTGTATGCAGTTGAAGGGTCGAAATGCTCCTCTGAGCCCTTAGCCAGGTCTATATCGTCAGCGCCAAGGCTGTTCACGAGTTTGAAATGGTGAGCCTCTTGAGACTTTGTGTTAGGATATTTCCAAATGTTCGCCTTGGCAGCGTCAGAAGTGAAAGCATTACTCTCGGCATATATCTTTGACATGTAGCCCACGCCAAAACAGTATTTCGTGTCAGGGCTGGAGTAGAGGCAGTTTGCTACATGCACCTTTCCGTACCTCACGCGTGGCATACGCTCCACACATCCGTCGCTCCACCAGCAGTTGCTGAATGTTATTCTCAGGTGTCCGTTGTCGCTTGATGTGCCATCGTTATTGCCTATCAGGTTAGAGAAGCGGTGGTCTGCAGCCTCTTCTTTTCCTGTGCTGATAGGAGGCAATTTGTATCCGAACTTACACCATGTAAACGTCACACAGTCAGTACCTTCCACGATATCAACGTTTCCGTCCATTCCGTCGTAAAACTCGCAATGGTCAATCCAGAAGTTGTCGCAACTCTCCAGACACAGACAGTCGTAGCCGCCAATGTCATACGCACCACCACAACTGAACACTACGTTACGGAATATCACGTTCTTCGCATCCTGAAAATAGAGCACTCCACTCTTGTTGTATTCTGCTTTTGTATTCTTAGGATTCACAAGTCTTGCGCCAGGCAGACCATAGATGGTCAGATTGCCGTTCTTCACGTACAGCCTCTGCTCCATCGTAATCTCTCCATCGATATAGATGGTCAGCGGTCTTGTCTTGCTGTTCAGCGCAGTCTTGAATTCATTGTAATTCGTTACTGTCACAGCATTCTGGTCTTTGCCGCCAGTTGTCTTGCCAACAGCAGCCCATCCAATGACGTTATTAGCGTCATGCTCAGACAAATCCTCAGCCATAGCAGGCATTAACGTAGCCAGCGATAGCACCAGTGTAAAAATCTTTTTCATTTCCTTTTTTTTTTGATTGTAATTATATAATAGTTCTTGTTTTCTGTGCAAAATTACGCAATTATTTTCAAATAGCACACAAAAGAACAATCTTATTGCATTTTTATTGAAAGAAAAGTAAAAATAAATAGGGATGCACTCATTTGTGCATCCCTGATTCGTTGATTATATTTTGTGTATGTTACTTCACTACTTTTCTTGTGGTTCCGTCACTCATCTTGAGAATGTTCAGTCCCTTCTGCATAGAACCTGTTTTCAGTCCGTTTATCTGGTATGCATCCACTACCTTCACGTCCTTACTCTGTTGTGGGATGGTTATGCCTGTAGGGAAATCGTATTCTTCCTTTTTATTAAAGTTAAGCCACCACGGAGTCTCCTCATAAGTCGCTTTCATGCCTGTTGGCACATACAGCGTAGCACTGCTGTATGTAGCATCGTCAAATGTGTTCTTAACTATAATAAATGCATCCTCCGCATTGTTATATACCGATTGCAGACCTGAGCAACCTGCAAATGACTCCTGGGCAATGCTTATTACCTCCTTCTCTATCCATACTTCCTTGATAGAGCTCTTACCACTGAACCATGTACCAACATTGTTACAATGGAATGTTACAGAAGCCAGTTTCGAGCATCCATAGAAAGCACCACTTCCTATGCTCGTCACGCCACTACCAATGGTTACAGAGGTCAGGCCTGAGCAACTCTCGAAAGCCTCACTTCCTATGCTCGTAACACCATCGGGGATAACCAACGCTGTAATTTCTGTATTATCATCGCTATAGAGATGATGAGCATAATATAGAGGATTTGCATATTCGCCGAACTTAATACCACACCATGCTGCTATGTCAGGAACTATCACTTTCTTAAGGCCTGAGCAACCATTGAAAGCACGTTCTCCTATGCTCGTCACGCTGTTAGGGATGGTGACAGAGGTAAGGCCTGAGCAACTACGGAAAGCATAACTTCCTATGCTCGTCACGCCACTACCGATAGTAACAGATGTCAGTCCTGAGCAACCAAAGAAAGCACCATCTCCTATGCTCGTCACGCTATTAGGTATGGTGACAGAGGTCAGGCCTGAGCAATTATAGAAAGCTACTTTTCCTATGCTCGTAACACCATCGGGGATAACCAACTCTGTAATTTCTGTACTTTTATCGCTATAGAGATGATGAACATAATATAGAGGATTTGCAGTTGCATCACCGAAATTAATACCACACCATGCTGCAATGTCAGGAACTATCACTTTCTGAAGGCCTGAGCAACCGTCGAAAGCATAACTTCCTATGCTCGTCACGCTATTAGGGATGGTGACAGAGTACAGGGATGAGCAACCAGAGAAAGCAGAACCTCCTATGCTCGTCACACCACTACCGATAGTGACAGAGGTCAGGCCTGAGCAACCATAGAAAGCATGTTGTCCTACGCTCGTCACACTGTTAGGAATGGTGACAGATGTCAGTCCTGAGCAGTCTCGGAAAGCATGACTTCCTATGCTCGTCACACGACTACCGATAGTGACAGAGGTCAGGCCTGAGCAACCATAGAAAGCATGTTGTCCTACGCTCGTCACACTGTTAGGAATGGTGACAGATGTCAGTCCTGAGCAACCATTGAAAGCATATTCTCCTATGCTCTTCACGCTATAAGTCTTTTCATTATAGGTAACAGATTCTGGAATAACGACATTGCCAGTGTATTCATTTGAATAAGAGGAATAGTCAAAACCTCTATAGGTTACTGCTAACTCTGTGTTGTTATTAATGAAATTGTAATAAATCGTAACGCCATCTGCATTCTTCACTTCTATGTTGTGTGCATAAGCATTAAGTCCAACCATGCTCATGAACATAGTGAGGAAAAAGTAAACGTACTTGTGTTTCATAAAATAGATAAAAATTTAAAAAGGCGGAACTGCTCTGCAACTTTTCCGCCATTCTGGTACCGCCAAGCACCATACACGAAGAAAAACGAAAGCAATCCACGCCCTGCACAGGTACGTGAACTTTTTTTATCGCTTGTTCTCTCGTGTTGAAATTGGCGGTTTCGAATGGTCAAGAACAAGGACTATTAGTCCAAGTATAATATGTTAGTGAGCAGCATCGCCAGGGTTAATAATGTGATTACTAAATTCGGCGTGCTATCTGCACCATTGTTAAGTTTTCGTCATAGGCAATCAGTTTAGTTATTGGTTGAAATATTGACCTTCGTATTGGTTATTTGTTATGTACTTTACAACATATTCTGTTGGATAACACTCAAAAGCAACCTTCATGCGAATAAAGATTTTAAGCCCTCATGGAGTCTCGCCTTCAACTCGTCACCTGATATGGCTTGGCTGATGTCACTACGTGAATCCATCATTACAGAAATAGCA
>JAEEVS010000026.1:0-2229 GCA_016290975.1 Prevotella sp.
CACACGCCCGCAATACAGTCAACTGACCTCAATGGTGGTATATGACAGCCGTATGCTCTACGAAGGTGGCAACCCTATGCTGCGCCCTTCCATCCGTCAGGGCATCGACTTCATCCTCACCTATGCGTGGCTGAACTTCGCAACCGGTTTCACCCGCGAGAATGATTTCTTTACCCACACTGGCAAGATATACGACGAGGAGAACGAGATCATAATCCTTACGCCCGAGAACTTCGACCACCAAGACCGTGTATATGCCACTCTCACGGCATCGCCTAAGATCGGCATCTGGCAGCCTATCACTACCCTGCACTACTATCAGCAGATGTTCGATAGCGAGAAATATGGCGCTCCAAAGAAGTTGAACAAGCCAGAGTTCTCCGCACGCCTACAGAACTGGTTCATCCTCGGCACCACTGCCAAGGCATTGCTCGACATCAACTACACTGGCAGCAACCACTGGGGAATGATGTATCGCGGCACCAGCTGCTCTGTCAACGCCCGTGTGCAGAAGACATTCCTCAAGGGCAACCTCATTGCCACCCTGTATGCCGACGACATCTTCCGCTCTGCACGCAACAACATGATCACCTACTACGGCATCGGTACCACCGGCAATAAGATATACACCTACACTCAGGCAGTAGGCTTCACCATCAGCTACAACTTCAACGCTACAACCAGCAAGTATAAAGGTACCGGTGCAGGAAACGCAGAGAAATCCCGTCTGTAACAGCCATTTCGCAAATAAGTTTAAGATAGTAACGCAAAATCCTCACACATTTTCACGTGTGAGGATTTTTATGATTAATTGTCCATATAGCGAGCACAAACTAACGATATGTGCTACTAAAACCTAAAACCTATAGTACCTTGAAGTATATTAACATCACCTAATCCCCAAAAATCACCCGTTCCAAAACTTTTGCCATCAACATTAAGGAATACGGCATGCTTCTGAACTGGCAATTCCAGGCCACAACCTCCGTAAAGGCCTTTCAACAATCCATAGCCAAGAACTCCATCCTCAAAAGTTGTAGAAAAAGCAAGACCTCCCCTTACCGTAAACTTTAATTTGTTGTTTATCGGGAAACGGGCCATAACGCCTGTATTCAATTCCACAAGGCTCACAGCATCTTCGTTTTTACTCTTGATACCGAAATAAGAACCCATAATCTGGAATAACATACCGTTGGCATATCTACTTACATCAATATCCAAAGAGGCACCTACAGAAAACATGTTCCCTCGAAAACCATGCTCCATCTCAGAGGTTTTAATATATACACCACCGCCACCAGCAAAAACTGACAGATAGCACTTTGTCTTCTCTTTGCTGGAATCATATTCATATTTGATACATTCCTCATTTGATGTACAAACATCTTCATGATAATCTCGCACCATCTTTATCATCTGCTTATCACTCATACTGTTTGGCTTAATATCATCAATGGCACGTTGTGACTTATAAACCTGCTGAAGCAGTTCCTGAGCTCTCATATTGGCAGTACGCTGGTCGTAATTCATATCACCATCCATGTTTTCATACTGAACCACCTTGCCTTCTTCATTCTCCAAATAATAGATTTGCCTAAATCCCTTTTCCTTGCGGTACAGATTCATAATTCCATCAACGAGAAATTCAGCAAAGAACTCTTCATTATTGTCGAAGTTCTTGCTCACATAGAATTTTCCGCTTTCCTTGAACCTGTAACCCATAATCTGTCCTGGAGTATATTTCACATACTCAGAGGCATCATTAGCCTTAAAGACACATTGTTGAGCATTTATAGTGTTTGTTCGATACTCTATCATTCCATAGACCGTATCTTTCTGATTGGTAATGATAAATCCCTCCTTTGGATTAACCTGCGCGTTAGCAACCAATGAAACAAAAAGCGCAATAGCTATTGAAATAATTCTCATAATTATAATTTTATCCGTCTTAGATATGGTTTTCGGCGTGCAAAAGTAATAAAAAAATTGTAAACTCTGCTCTTTTATATGCAAAAAGAGTGTATATCATCATTTTTTACAAAAACATTTTCATAAAGATGAAGCTTACATTATCTTATGGTATATAACAAAATCAGCCACCCCGTTTTCGCAACGCGGTGGCTGTTTCAATTGCAACTAATATTCAATCATAATGGGTGAACTACTAACTCTTTCCCCATTACGAGTGCAAAGATAACATTTTTTTTTGATATTGCAAACGTTTTCACC
>JAEEVS010000002.1:0-15161 GCA_016290975.1 Prevotella sp.
CTCGGCGCTCTGCCTCCATTCAAGGCTCTCTCAAGTTGTGTTGATATGGGTGCTTCAATCACTATGGCTAAGGGTGCTGCCGATGCTGGTCTGCGTCCTGCTATCGCTGTGATAGGCGACTCTACCTTCACTCATTCAGGTATGACGGGTTTGCTCGATGCCATCAACGACAACAGTCCTATCACCGTTATCATCTCTGATAACCTTACCACTGGTATGACTGGCGGACAGGACAGTGCTGGTACCAATAAGTTTGAGGCTATCTGTCTCGGACTCGGTATGGACCCTGAGCACCTGCATGTTGTAACGCCACTGCCTAAGAATATCCCAGCTATCGCTCAGCTTATTCGTGACGAGATAGCTTATGAGGGTGTGAGTGTTATCATCCCACGTCGTGAGTGCATACAGACGGCTTCACGTCATGCACGTGAGAAGGCGAAAGAAAAGAAGACCCTCTAAATCTCCCTTAGAGGGAGACTTTTGGTTCAAAGGTTCAATATTCAATAGTTCATATTTATGAAAAAAGATATCATATTATGCGGTGTGGGAGGACAAGGTATCCTCTCCATAGCAACAATCATAGGTGAGGCAGCTACACGTGCCGATATCAATTTGAAGCAGGCTGAGGTTCACGGAATGAGCCAGCGCGGTGGTGATGTGCAGTCTAATCTGCGTCTCTCTACCGACCCTATCTACAGCGACCTTATATCAAAGGGTGGGGCAGACCTCATCATCTCCATGGAGCCTATGGAGGCTCTGCGCTATCTGCCTTATCTGTCTAAGGATGGCGTGATAGTAACCAGCAACAAGCCTTTGGTCAACATTCCTAACTATCCAGAGGAGGAGGCACTCTTTGCTGAGCTCGCTTCTCTGCCTCATGTGGTGCAGCTTGATATCGAGGCTGTGGCTAAGGATGCTGGCAGTGCCCGTAGTGCCAATGTGGTGCTGTTGGGTATGGCTGCTAAGTATATAGAGATAGTTTCAGCCGACGCTCTTCGTCAGGCTGTTGCAACAGTTTTTGCCCGCAAGGGTGAGAAGATTGTAGAATCTAATCTTAAAGCCTTCGACATGGGTGCGGAGACTGAAAAATAGAAATGATGTACAGAAGAGAATTACCAGATTGGAAGTCCGAGTATCTTGACCCAGAACTCGAGACTATGACGCGTGAGCAGATAGAGGCTCTGCAGGTAGAGCGCCTGAAAGAGACCGTCAAGCGCTGCATGAACAATCCTTTCTACAAGGCTCGCCTTGAGAAGGCTGGCGTCACACCAGAGAATATCACGTCTGTTGACGATATCCGTCGCATACCTTTCACCACTAAGCAGGACCTTCGCGACACCTATCCCTTCGGTCTTGCAAGTGCTCCGCTTACGGAGTGTGTGCGTCTGCACAGTTCATCAGGCACCACAGGTAATCCTACCGTAATCCTTCACACCCAGAAGGACCTTGACGAGTGGGCTAACCAGGTGGCACGTAACCTGTGGATGGTGGGACTGCGTCCTAATGATGTGTTCCAGAATTCATCAGGCTATGGCATGTTTACTGGCGGACTGGGATTCCAGTATGGTGCAGAGCGTCTTGGTATGCTCACCGTACCTGCTGCTGCAGGCAACTCACTGCGCCAGATAAAGTTCATGACCGACTTCGGCACTACAGCCCTGCATGCTGTTCCTTCTTACGTTACCCGTCTCTATGAGGTGATGCAGGAACAGGGTGTTGACCCTCGTAAGGATACCAAACTGAAGGTGCTTGCCATAGGTGCTGAGCCACACTCTGAGGAACAGCGTAAGCGTATCGAAAAGATGATGGGCGTCAAGGCTTACAACTCATTCGGCATGTCTGAGATGTGTGGTCCTGGCGTAGGCTTTGAGTGTAAGGAGCAGAATGGTCTCCACTTCTGGGAGGACTATTACATCGTTGAGATAGTTGATCCTGAGACCCTTGAGCCAGTGCCCGATGGCGAGATAGGTGAACTGGTGCTCACCTCTATCCGTCGTGAGGCTATGCCTTTGCTGCGCTATCGCACCCGCGACCTCACCCGTGTGCTTGGCAGAGGTTGTCCTTGTGGTCGTAACCACGTGCGCCTCGACCGCATGAAGGGTCGCAGCGATGATATGATGGTATTGCGCGGCGTAAATATTTTCCCTATACAGATAGAGAAGATACTGATGCAGTTTAAGGAGCTTGCCAGCAACTACCTCATCACGCTCACCACTGACGAGAATAACGACAATATGACCGTTGAGGTGGAGATAGAAGACCTCTTCACCGACGACTACCAGAAGCTTATTGAACTGCAGAAGAACGTGAAGCGCGCTCTGAAAGATGAGATACTGCTCACGCCTCATGTCAAGCTGGTGCCTAAGGGCACATTGCCTGTTTCTGAGGGCAAGGCAGTCCGCGTGGTAGATAAGAGAACGGTTTATCAATAATTGATAATTGATAATTGATAATTGAGCCACTGTTCCCAATGCGTCAGCGTTGGGCTCCATAAATAAGATAAGATTATGACCAAGAAACAACTTTCCATATTCATCGAGAACAAGGGTGGTACCCTTATTGCGGTTCTCGAACTGCTCAGCAAGGCTGGCATTCAGATTATAGCCTCTACCGTGGCTGACACTAAGGATTACGGCATTTATCGTGTTATATGCGATAAGCCCGACGAGGCATACGCCATACTCAAGGATGCAGGCATCAACCTGCAGTTGACTGAGGTGAATGCTGTGGCTGTAGAAGACAAGATAGGTGCGGCTGCCGACGTGCTCCGCAAGCTTACCGATTCAGGTGTCAACATAGCCTATATGTATTCTTACCTGGAGAATGGTAAGGGCATGCTTATATACAAAACCAAATAATAATAAAGTAATTTTTGATGAAAAAGATTGTTCTCTTTACTGCTGCCTTAGCGATGGTGGCAGTTATGTCTAAAGCTGCCGACGATGTGGCTGTTAGCGAAACAGAGATTTCTACAACACAAACCGCAGAAGAGCCTGAATACAAGGATGTAAACACCGACCAGGCTATTCTGGAGAGTCACAAACCTCTCTATCATGCTCCTGCCCCTGATGCTGAGAAAGACTTCAAATACTGGGCTGCCGCTGTAGGTTCTCGACTGAAGATAACTGGTTATGCGCAAGGTGGTTACGAAGCTATATTCAACAATGGCTCTGACAACAGCAACACCTTCGCCATGCGTCGTGTCATCCTTATGGTGGGTGCCAACATCACTCCTGAGTTCTTTGCTTTCTTCATGCACGATTTCAAGAGTGGCAGCATGCAGGAGTATTACATGGAGTATCGTCCTTGTAAGGCTCTCAACTTCCGTCTCGGACAGTCTAAGAACGAGTTTTCTATGGAGAACCCTATGTCGCCAACTGTTGTTGACCTCGTAGCTCCTATGACTCAGGGTGTGTTCTGGCTCAACGGTTCCGACCCTCTGATGAGCAATGCCTCAGGTCGTGATATAGGCTTCACAGTATATGGCGACGTGCTTGGTGGCAAACTGCGCTATGTGGCTCAGGTGGTTAACGGCGGACAGATTAACACCGCTGACAAGAACAATCAGAAGAATGTTATAGGCAAACTGGAATATAAGTTCATGCCTAACCTCCGCATCGGTGTGTCAGGCGTTTTGGGTCACGGCTATTCTGTGGCTTACTCTAAGTATAACCCTACCTTATATAATGATGTTACCAAGGAGGGTCAGACCTACCGTCAGAACCGCTGGGCTGTGTCTGGCGAGTGGAAGTCTAAGAAGACTGGCACCGACTATTACCGCAACCGTTGCATCACGGTGCGTGGCGAGGTGCTCGGCGGCATGGATGGCGACGTTCACAGCTTCGGCGGCTATGTGTCATCTTCCATCCCTGTCTATAAGCAGCTCGACGTAGTGGCTACGGTCGATAACTTCAACTACAACACCCGCATCGGTTGCCAGCAGAGCAACTTCGCTGGTGGTGTGCAGTTGTGGCTCCACACCAAGTGCCGCCTTCAGTTGCAGTACACCTATTGCGCCCTCAGCTCTACTCACCGTGCTTACCTCAACAAGGGTAATTACTCACGCATCGACGCTCAGGTGCAGGTAGCGTTCTAATCATTCTCGTTCCCGTTAACGTTCCCGTTTTATGTTAATAAAAATTCTCCTCACAGTAGTATTTCTCTGCATCACCGTTGCAGTGGGAATATACAGCCGTCGTCAGGCAAGCACCGTCGATGGCTTCGTGCTTGGTGGCCGTAACGTGGGTGGCTGGCTCACAGCCTTTGCTTACGGCACGTCTTATTTCTCTGCCGTAGTGTTCGTGGGCTATGCAGGTCAGTTTGGCTGGAAATACGGCATGTCAGCCAGTTGGATAGGTGTGGGCAACGCCATCATCGGTTCCTTGCTGGCTTGGCTGGTGCTGGGCAGGCGCACCCGTCTTATGACCCAGCACATCGAGTCGCGCACCATGCCCGACTTCTTTGGTACCCGTTATGGCGACGAGGGGCTTCGCATCATAGCCTCTGTCATCGTCTTCGTGTTCCTTATTCCTTATACCGCGGGCGTGTATATGGGCATCTCCAAACTCTTCGAGATGGGTTTCGGCGTGCCTTATGAATACTGCGCTATGACTATGGCGCTGCTCACTGCTGTCTATGTCATCCTTGGCGGTTATAAGGCAACAGCAATCAACGACTTCATTCAAGGCATCATCATGCTCGTAGGCATCAGCGTGGTCATCGCTGTGGTGCTCAATTCTCAGGGTGGCTTGGTAGAGGCTTACCACAAGATGGCTGCCATGACACCTAATACCGACGACCTCACGCAGAAGGGCTCCGCGCTCTATGCCAACTTTCAGGCAGGCGACTTCGCTTCGTGGTTCGGACCTAATCCGCTGTCGCTCTTCGGCGTTGTGGTGCTCACCTCGTTAGGCACATGGGGCTTGCCTCAGATGGTAGGAAAATTCTATAGCATCACCGATGAGTCAGCCATCCGTCGTGGCACCATCATCTCCACCATCTTTGCCTTCATCGTGGCTGGTGGCTGTTATTTCCTCGGAGGCTTCGGACGCTTGTTCGTTCCTACCGCTTTCAATGCTGAGAAGGGCAAATTCGTTTTCGACAACATAGTGCCTTCCATGCTCGAGACCTTGCCCGATTTCCTCATCGCCCTGGTCATCCTGCTGGTGCTCTCAGCCTCTATGTCAACCCTTGCAGGTCTTGTGCTCACCTCATCATCCACTATGACGCTCGACCTTATCTATCGCGATAAGCAGTCAGCCAGCGACGAGGTAGAGGGTGGTGAGATAGACGATACCGTAGCCGAGAAGATAGAGCGTCGTAAGGTTGTGGTGATGCGAGTGCTCATCGTGTTCTTCATCGTCATCTCGCTTATGATAGCGCTCAATCCGCCACAGTTCATCGCTCAGCTCATGGGCATCTCGTGGGGTGCTCTCGCTGGAGCCTTCCTCGCACCGTTCATGTTAGGTCTCTACTGGAAGGGTGTCACCCGTTCTGCCGTGTGGTCTTGCTTCGTGTGGGGCGTAGGCATCACCGTCGTCAATATGATGATGGGCAATCCTATCAACCCTATCGACTGCGGTGCCATCGCTATGGTGGGCGGCTTTGTGGTAGTGGCTATTGTCAGCCTCTTCACCCCTAAGCTCAGCACCAAACTGGTTGATCGCATCTTTAAGTGCTATAATTCTTAATTTCTAATTTCTAATTTCTAATTAAGAATAATGTCAACTCTCAAAGAAATACTAAATAACGGCGACCGTTTCGCCAGCGAGAATGGCATACAGCTCACCGAGGTGCGTGAGGGCTATGCCCGTGCCGAGGTAACGGTAGAGGAGCGCCACCTCAATGCGGCTGGCGTGTGTCAGGGTGGGGTGTACTTCACCCTTGCCGACCTTACCTTTGCTGCCGTCACCAATTCCCACGGTTTCATAAGCCTGGGCATACAGAACAGCATCACCTATCTGAAGTCGGCACACAAGGGTGACCGCCTCATTGCTGTTACCGAGGAAACGTGCAACCATCCCCGTCTGCCCTTCTGCGAGACCCGTGTCACCAACCAGCATGGCGACCTCCTCTGTGTGGTCACAGGCTCCGCCTATCGCAAGAAAGATACCTTCGGCTATGAAGGACTGCAGTAGTTCCCGTTCCAGTTAACGTTAACGTTCAAAAAATAAATATGATATTAAATCGCGCAATGGAGTGCATGGACCGCGAGTCCATGACCAAGCTACAGTCTGAGAGACTTGTTGCTACAGTAAAGAGATGTTATGAGAATGTCCCATTCTATCGTAAGAAGATGGATAAGATGGGCATCAAACCCTCTGATATCAAGGGAGTACAGGATATCCACAAGTTGCCTTTCACCACTAAGCACGACCTTCGTGACGAATACCCCTTCGGTCTAAATGCCGTGCCAATGACTGAGATAGTGCGTATCCACGCATCCTCAGGCACCACAGGCAAACCCGTCGTAGGCACCTACACCAAGAACGACCTCAAGATGTGGGCTGAGGGTGCAGCTCGTGTGCTTGCCGCTGGCGGCGTGACCAAGGGCGACGTGGTACAGGTAAGCTACGGCTACGGACTGTTCACAGGCGGTCTGGGCGCACATGATGCAGCAGGCTATCTGGGAGCCGTTCAGCTGCCTACCTCAGCAGGCAACTCCAAGAAGCAGATAATGCTCATGAAGGACTTTGGCAGCTCTGCCCTCTGCTGCACTCCATCCTATGCCCTCCACCTCGCTGAGGTGTTGGAGCAGTCTGAGGATATATCGCTCAAGGACCTCAAGCTGAGAGTAGGCTTCTTTGGTGCTGAGCCTTGGACGGAGGGTATGCGTAAAGAACTTGAGGAGAAACTTAACATCAAGGCTATTGACATCTACGGACTCACCGAGATGTCTGGTCCTGGCGTGGGCGGCGAGTGTGAGTATCAGGACGGCACCCACCTGTGGGAGGATATGTTCTATCCTGAAATCATCAATCCCGATACCCTCGAGCCATGTGAGCCTGGAGAGTTTGGCGAACTCGTCTTCACCTCTCTGCTCAAGGAGGGAATGCCTGTTCTGCGCTATCGTACGCGCGACCTCACCCGCCTTATCTATGAGCCTTGCCGCTGTGGTCGCACGGCAGTGCGCATGGACCGCATCCTCGGTCGTTCCGACGATATGATGATTATCCGTGGTGTCAATGTATTCCCAAGCCAGATTGAGACCGTCCTCACTGAGTTCCCTGCCTTCACTCCTCAGTATTTCATTACTGTTGACCGTAAGAACAACGAAGATACCTTCGACCTCGACGTAGAGTTGCGCACAGAGTACTTCTCTCCAAACCCATCTAAGCAGATGCCGTTCATCAAGCCGCTATATGACCGCATAGTCAGCATGGTGGGCATCAAACCAAACATCCACATCAAGGAGCCAGGCTCTATACAGCGCTCTATCGGCAAGGCAAAGCACGTAAACGATAAGCGAAATTTCCATAACTAATAATCAACATGCTAAATAAAGCAATAGTTACCGAAGTCATCGAGTCAATGAAGCTCGGTGACTTCTCTCAAGCCACAATCCGTGACATTCAGACTCTCTCCCGTCAGTTAGAGGAAAAGACAGGCGAGCCCGTCATCCACCTCGAGATGGGTGTGCCAGGTCTCCAACCATCACAGATAGCACTCCGTGCTGAGCGCGAAGCACTCGAGCAGGGTTGCGCCACGCAGTATCCGCCCAACGGTGGCATACCACGCATCAAGAACGCCGCATCCCAGTTTGTCAAGGCATTCATCGGTGCCGACATCGACCCCCTCTGCTGCGTGCCCACCACAGGCTCCATGCAGGGCACCTTCGCCACCTTCACCGCCCTCTATCACGCCATGGGCGTGCGCAATGGCGGCAAGCGCGACACCGTGCTCTTCATCCAGCCAGGCTTCCCCGTGCAGAATGCCCAGTGCGACGTCATCGGACTCCGTCAGGTGGGGCTCGACATCCACGGCTATCGTGGCGCAGAGCTCATAGCCAAACTCGATGAGATGCTCTCCGCAGGCAACATCTGCAGCATCGTCTATTCCAACCCCAACAACCCCTCATGGGTGTGCTTCACCGATGAAGAACTCAAGGGCATAGGCGAGCTCGCCACCAAGCACGATGTCATCATACTCGAAGACCTTGCCTACTTCGCCATGGACTTCCGTCGCGACCTCAGCCATCCTTACCAGGCACCCTATCAGGCAAGCGTGTCACGCTATACCGACAACTACGTGCTCTGGATAAGCGGCTCCAAGGCATTCTCCTATGCAGGACAGCGCATCGGCGTCACCTGCATGAGCAATAAGCTCTACCATCGCCCATTCGAGCCACTCAAGAGCTTCGGCGTCAGCACCTTCGGCGACTTCTTCACAGGGCGCCTCATGTACACCCTCTCCAGCGGCACCACCCATAGCGTGCAGCACGCCATGTCAGCCCTCATGGAGGCAGCCTGCGACGGCTCCTACTGCTTCCTCGACGACGTCAGTGAATACGGTCGCCGCGCCAAATTCATGAAAGAGGTGCTCCTGCAAAACGGCTTCTACCTCGTCTATGACAACGACATGGGTTCGCCCCTTGCCGACGGCTTCTACTTCACCGTCAGCTATCCAGGCATGACAGGCCTTCAGCTCACCCGCGCCCTCATGTACTACGGCATCGCCGTCTTCCCCCTCGACACCATGGGCTCCACCCAGCAGGGCGTGCGCATCTGCACCTCCTTCTTCAGCCAGGCACAGCAGCCCCTCTTCCAGGAGCGCATCCGCGCCTTCGCAGCAGACAATAAGATTTAAGCCTTGCATCAGTGTGGGGTGATTATAACAAAAAGTACAGGACATTAAAATCCTGTACTTTTTTTGTTTGTTTCAGAAAAAATACTTAACTTTGCCGTTCATGAAGCTACCATTCCATATTATAGAACTATTGAAGCAGAAGTCTGGTGTGCCCTTGCACATACCTTCTGAGTGTGAATTGTTGTCTCTTGATATTCAGAGCAAAACAGGTATTCGTATAGGTTCGACAACTCTTAAGCGATTGCTTGGCTTTGCCCAGGATGAGAGATTGCCACATGCCAGCACTCTTGATGCAATAGCCCGTTATTTAGGCTATGCCCATTGGGAGGAATTGTCAAAGGTGGATGACAAGGGAAATTCTGATTTCAATAGTTCTGATGAGGAAATCCGTTCAGTTGATTTGCAACCAGACAGCAAGGTAGAAATTACCTATCTGCCTGATCGCCGATTGTTGTTTAGTTATTTAGGTAACAATCGTTATAAAGTCCTGCAAAGTGAGAACAGCAAATTGCAAGCAGGTGATGAAGTGGAAATACACCATTTCGTGCTCAATCATCCATTACTCGTCATGCAGGTGTGGCGTGATAAAGCAACATTAGGGTCATTTACAGCAGGTCGAGTTTCAGGTCTCTCGTCAATATCCATCCTACATTAATTCTCAATTCTCATTTTTTCTCTGTGGAGTCTTCGCAATTCTCTAATACACAGCCTCGTTTTGAGTCGATTGAGCCCATTGATACCAATGGAGCCACCTGCGACGCTTTCTGCGTTAAGCTTTACGGGAAGTTACATTTCCTGAAACGCTTGAAGGCAGAATATGCTTGTGATATTCGTTATCAAGAGGCTCAGCGCAAGGAATATGAGACAGGTTATCGTTTAGAACACCCTAACCTTGTTCGCTATATATCCTTGACTGACGATGGCATTCTGATGGAGTATGTTGATGGTGAGACTCTAACCGACAGACTTGCTAAGCATCCAGAGTATTTCAATAAGCAAAATATAGAAAAATTCCTGCATCAGCTGTTAGATGCAGTTAACTATCTGCATAGTCATCAGGTGCTCCATCTCGACCTGAAGCCAGACAACATTATGCTCACTCGTATCAATAGCGATGTTAAGTTGACAGACCTTGGATGCTGTTATACAGACACCTTCACTGATACGCAGGGACGCACCAACGCCTTTGCTGCTCCAGAGCAACTGTCAGGGAGCAATGTTGATGAACGTACAGACATTTATGCTATAGGCAAGATTTTACAACTACTGCCCAACCACCATATATATAATAATGTGATAGCACAATGTATAGCAGAAAAGCCACAGAATCGCTATCAGTCGATAGACGAGTTGAAGAAAAACATATCTTCTTATAATCATTTCCTACTTCCAGTCATTGTTCTTCTTCTCATCTTAATTTCATCAAGTATTGCTATTTTCTACTCTTCAAAACATACAGACGCTCCCATCGTTATTCAAAAAGAAAAAGACACGATCATCCAAGTGACCAAAACTAAGGAAAAGGACACTATCGTAAAAGTAGTAGGAGCGGTAGATAATGTCGCAGACCAGCCACATGTAGCACCAACGGTCATAGAGCCTAAACCTCAACCACCTGCTCCAGTACCAGTTTATGACGGCAATGCTGAACAGATGAAAGCCGAGTTTGATAAACAACTCGACCAGGCTTACGAAGCAACCATCGCCACATTCTGCGATTCAGTTTTTCCATCGCCCACTACTGGTATTGCATGGAGAGAAAAAACATCAGAGTTTCAAATCCTTACTCTTGATATTGCAGCTAAAGTGGCAAGAAGATATCCCTACATACCAGAAAAAGTCATTATGCAGCATGGTCAATCCCGTTACCAATCCCTTGTTGGTTATGTTTTTGCTAAGATGCGCCGTAATGGCGAAAAAAAGTAAAATGGAAGAAATGGTCACGCCATTTCTTCTTTTTTTTATATTCTTTCTCTACTTTTGCACATGTAAACTTGAACCTTAGCTAGATTGGCTTGCATATCATTATAAATAATACTATCATGTGTGAATCATCAATACAATATAAATGGAAGAATATATCAAAAGTCCTTTTGGCTATATTCTTTCTAGCATTCGGTTGTATGATATATTTGCTCTTTCGTAGTAAATCCATCAATATTTATCAATGGTGCTCAGTCTTGGGGTTATCTAACTTAGTTGAGCATGCTCGTGACATCGTTCGAGAATGGAAAGTTCCTGATTTTATTAGATTCAGCCTTCCAGATGGGTTGTATTGTGCAGCATACATCTTGCTCATTGATACTATTTGGTATAATGACAGGTCACTTCTAAAGTATTGTATCCTCTCCATTGTACCTGTTATAACGATATGTAGTGAGCTTCTTCAATACAGTGATTTGGTTCGTGGAACATTCGATATAGTAGATTTGCTATGCTACATGATTCCACCAACATTCTATATAGGAATCCTTTATATTAAACCTTTATGTATAAATTTTAAAATTAAAAACTTATGAGAAAGTATTTTTGGACATTAGCAGTTTTAGTTATTTTTGCGGTAGGTTTTGCTGCATCAGATGAAGAAACAAGTGAGAATTCAAAAAATCAAGATCAACAAGAAGAAGTACAAACACCACCAAAAAGTAAAAAAGATGAAATCCGAGAATTAGGATTTAATGATGGAAAGAAATTTGGCTATAGTGATGGTGGAGATGCTTTGCGCTATTATGTACAGATGGGTAGAACGCTCGATCAAGGACTTGCTCATATACAGAATGTTATAGCAAGAACGGCATACAAAGAAGATTACGGAGATAATATCAGTAATGATCTATTGGATGAATATTGCAAACAATTCATTGAAGGTTACAAAAGTGTAGTTTTGAAGAAATAGTTGAAAATAGTCGATTATTATTATATATAGAATAACAAAAAAATGAAATATTTTTGTCTCAAAAGTGGCAGAAATTAAGAAAAAATAAATATATTTGCAAAAAATACAGCTCACATTGAACGTTTTTTGCTAAATTATTCTTATCTTTGCATCGTGACGGAAAATCCGTTGCAGACATGACATAGGAAGCGTTTAGCTTTTTCCAAACTGATGAACTTGGACACTCATCTGGAAAAATGGAAAGGTAAAGGCGTTCTTCCCTTGGCTATGATAGTAGTAGAATTTATACTATTACTACATACATAGGGTGTGAGCTGTTTTCTAATCTTTTTTCCAGGCAGTCCAAGGCCTATCAGTTAGATTAGCTGACAGGCTCACACTTCTTTTTTGTCTTAACTAAAATAAACTATTACAAAAAAGCGTCATTGAGTCTAAACGATGCACATTTATGAATTATGTGTAAACAGAATGAACAGACCAACCAAGAGAAGCCAAATGTGGAAAAGCGAATAATACGCCCTGTAATAAAACCTAGGAAAACAGGTACGGGTATCCTCAATGATTAGCGTTAAGAATTATGTCACACTGCACAAAATTTGATTTCTCATATACGAGTGAAGATGCCATTGTCAGAGCTTTTCGGAAGATGAATATTAAATGTTCAACGGAGATGGTATCAGAGTTTTCATCTGACTTTGGAAAGCAAGTATTAGGAAGGTTAGGATATGCTGGCCATAAGCAATATCGAGCTATTGTTGGTGAAATAGAAGGAGGACATATCTTTGTCTGTCGTGTTGAGCAAGACAAGTACGAACTCTTTGTAGAGCACCATCAAGGTTACAATCCTGACGAAGACAAGATAATAGCGGATCAATTTCGGAATGCCTATATTGAGGTGGCTGTTGACAAAGTCTTGAGAAAACTTGATTTAAATGCTACGAGGTACGAAGTGAACAAACAACCTAATGGTATGATAGTTAACTTCGGTCCTAATCTTGAATACACTCTGTCTGTTCTTTCAGAGAACGACCTGATTGTAGAGGACGTGAAAGGCGTAAAGGGTGATTTCTGTACTAAGTTGACAGAAGACATAGAAGATGTTCTCTCCCAGCCAACGTCAGAACTGAAGACAGAATGGAAGCAAGAAGTAGAAATGCAAGTTGACGATGAAGTTCTGCAAGTGTTAAGTCTAAGTTTCTAAAACAATGTATCTGCCTATCAATAATATCTGCCACTCTCGTATCAACGGACCAGGAAATCGTTTGGTGATTTGGGTCCAAGGGTGTAAGTTTAATTGCAAGGGGTGTTTCAATCCAGAAACACATCCTTATACGAAAGAACATCAAGTAGATGTTGCTGATTTGGTAAAAATGATTAATGAAGATAAAAGCATAGAAGGTATTACGATTTCTGGTGGCGAACCGCTGGATTATCCGAATCAGATTCATTCATTATTGACTGCTACAGACAAACATATTACTACAATTCTTTATACTGGTTATAATTACGAAGATATCATCTCAAATAAGGAATTGCTGAATGTTATAAAACTTGCAGATATGTCAATAATAGGACGTTATGATTCATCTATGCCTCATCCTTATTTGGGGAAGAAATTTGTTCTGACTTCTGAAAGAGTCGACATTGACTATTTCAAGCCAAAACTGATAGTTGAGTATGTAATAAATAAAGAAGCGGTAACAAAAACTGGTATTTTTAAAACTAATAATTATGAATAATCAAGAAACAAAAAAAACATGGTGGCCTTTGATTTTGGCTTTTTTTAATTTGTCGTGTGTTCCTTTTCTGTTTATAGGAAAGAAGTGTAAGAATTGGAAATGGATAATTTATGGAATTTTGTATCTTGTCCTTCTCGTTTTCCTATTTGCCTTGAATTCCAAGTATGAAGAATCTACTTGGTATCTGCTTTTGGTGATGACGTATTGTGTGTTTGGTATAGTTCATACGTATTTAAATATTGAATCATTTGCGATAAACTTAGAGAAAGTAAAGCTACTTCGAGATAATCCACCATCTAGTATCGTGACGATTGTTAAACCACTAGAATTGTATTCCATGACGGGTGATTCTTATGGGAAAATGATGAAACCAATACTCTATCTTCTACTTCCGATATGGTTGTTGGGGTGTTTGGTAGCATTACTTCTTGTCGTTTTTGTTGACCATAATGTAATTGTCGGCATTTGTTCTTTAGTTGGTCTGATTATGGGAATAGTACCAATTTTTGCGTTATTGGGTGGCGGGAAATATGAACCAGAGAAATCGTTCTATTTATGGAGACTCTCAAAAGAAGATTTGTTAAAAATCAAAATGTATTTTACTGGAGCTGGCGTACTAATATTTGTTATGATATCTTTGATTGATTTTAAAGTACAGAATATTCTGTATTTAATATCTGCATTGGCAGCATTTTACTATATCAGCAAATCATTCAAATATCATGAAGATGTTGACTTTGTAACAAATAATGAAGTCTCTGATTTGTTGGGTATGGAAATTGATGAAAAAGTACAAGCGAGCTATCAGAATTTTAGCCCTGAATCTGTTAAAAAAGGTAGCAATATGATGTTGCTTACAGATAAAAAATTGTTGTTCGCATTTTTTGATGGAGGGAAATGGTCGTTGATAAATAAAAAACTAAAAGATATTTGTAAAATTGGGAGAATTAACACTGATGGTGTTTTAAATCTTACGTCTACATCCAGTTTCTTATATATTGTTTTTTCCGATGGAACAAACATTGGGCTGCACATGGATTTATGTGACAAAATAACAAGTAATCCAGACCTTTTCTTTAAGAAATTCCTTACAACGTTCGACGCGATTAAATTAGGTAAGACAGATGAAAAAATAGCTTCTCGAAGAAGAGTTTCTGTAAATAATGACCCCAAGCCTTCAGTAAGTGATAATAATGGAGGTATTGATGTACGAACGATAGATATAAGTGATACTATTCTTGGGAATTTGCGCGATGCGACTCCAATAGAATCAGGTAGAACGTTGGAATTCTAATAGATTAATTGTCATTGTTTATGGATCAGGACATTTAATAAAAGCCTCATAGATTACATCAAAGCTCGCTATGCGGTTTTGGTAATAGAATCATTTGGGAAAGAAATTTGTTCTGACTTCAGATAGGATAGATATTAATTACTTCAAGCCTAAACAAATAGTAGAGTATGTGTTAAATAATAACAGTATAACTAAAACAGGAATATTTGATATGGAAAAGATTAAGAAAATTGCGCCAATTCACATGTTGGCAGAAACTCGTGGTAAAGCATTTGCATTATTTATATATATTGCGATACCATTGTTTCTATTGGTGGGGTTATTTATGGTCTATCATTCATTCATTAATACAGGAAACACCTTTGATGGAGTAACTGGGCTACTGTGCTTCGTTTTCTTTGGTGGTGGTGGATTATTCATGTGTAAA
>JAEEVS010000027.1:0-8631 GCA_016290975.1 Prevotella sp.
AGTTTGGCACTGTGTGCCTTGTCCTGCTGTAGTCAAGAATCTGATTGTAAGCGAGCTTACATCATATTCTTACCAACACCATGACACCTCTATGGATGTCACAACTTTCAAAAAGAAAAAACCCCGGCTTTTTCAAAGCCTGAAAAACAAAGATCACAACGCGAGTTCTGGTTTTTATTGTTTTTTCCTGACAAGGGCATAACCTGACGTTAGGAGGGTGCAGGAATTTAAGGTATATGGGCTTAGGAGCTTGCTCGTAAAGAGCATATAACTTAAAGTGCTGGAAAGTCTGAAAGACTTATGACCTTGACAGGGGTTTTTAATGTTTTTGTTAATCAAAAAATTCCTAATTTCTAATTTCTAATTACCACGGGAAAGCGAGTGACAGTGCCATTGACGATGCGGAAGGCATTGAGCACGGGCTCGCCTGGGTCCACGTAGGGAGCGCCTGAGACATCTGGAGCAAGGGAGAGGATGAAGTAGAGCGCCGTGGGGTCGAAGGCGAGACGTTTGTCTTCCTCTGACGGACGGGAGGGTGAGGCAGGATGGCTGTGCCAGTTGCCTATGACCTTGAGTCCCTGCTGTCGCGCGTACTTTATGGCAGCAAACTGTTCCTTGGGGTCGAAGCTGAAATGCTCCGCACTGTGGTCTATGTTGGTGAGGGGGCGATTCTCAGTTATGAGGATGCCGTCATCCGTCTCGCTGCCGAGGGCATAGCCACAACTCTCGATGGGAGCATCATGCTGCGCCTGGGAGAGTATGGACTGGTATGCCTCAGGGGTGATATGGATGACGTCAGTGCCCTCTTGCCAATGGTATGTAATTTCACCTATAGTCATAATGATATTAATGATTCTTGAGGTCACAGACTGCCTGCTCGTAGTCTATGAGTTCATGGATGGTAGGGTTGTCACCACAAAGTTTACAGTGGGAGTTGTGACGAGTCTTCACCTTGCGGAAGTCCATCGTCTTGGCATTGAAGGTGAGCAACTGGTTGGTGAGCAGTTCGCCCACACCAGTGATGTACTTCAGAGCCTCAGCTGCCTGAATGGTGCCCAACATGCCAGCGATGGCACCCAGTACGCCAGCCTGTGAACAGGTAGGCACGAGGTTGGGTGGTGGCGGTGCGCCAAAGACACAGCGGTAACAAGCCGAACCAGGCACATGGGTGAAGGTCTGACCCTCAAAACGCAGTATGCCACCGTGGCTGAACGGTTTGCCAGCCATGACACAGGCATCGTTGATGAGGAACTTGACTGGGAAATTGTCTGTGCCATCGATGATGAAGTCATACTCCTTGATGATGTCGAGTGCGTTGTTAGCCATCAGCAGGTCTTGTATGGCATTCACCTTCACATTAGGGTTGATGGCAAGCATCTTCTCCTTAGCCGAGAGCACCTTGGCTATGCCCACATCCTTAGTGAAATGAATTACTTGGCGCTGGAGGTTGCTCAGGTCAACCACATCGCCGTCTATGATACCTATCTCGCCCACGCCAGCAGCTGCGAGGTAGAGAGATACAGGAGCACCCAGACCACCAGCACCCACTACGAGCACCTTGGCATTCTTGATTTTCTCCTGACCCTCTACACCCACATCCTGCAAGAGAATGTGACGGGAATAGCGGTTTATTTCTTCTTCGGTAAAGTCAAACATTTTTCAGTTGAGAGTTGAGAGTTAGAGGGAGTTAGAAGGAGTTAGAGGGAGTTAAGACATTACCAATTTCTAATTCCCAATTCCTAATTACTAATTCCTAATTACTAATTCCTATTGTCCTCCGCCCATGAAGTAGAGGAAGTCGATGCTGTCACCATCATTGAGCGAGGTGGTGGAGAAATCGTCACGTTCTACGAACTCTTCATTCACCTGTACGCTGACCATTTCAGGCTGCAGCACATTGTTGAGTTTTATCACTTCAGATACTGTGAGAGGCAGGGTTACTTCCTGCTCTTCTCCATTTACTATTAATTTTGCCATTGTCTTATTTATTTTTATCGATTAATTCTTTGATTTTTGCAGCATTCACTGCACCCGTGAGGCGATCGAGCACCTCACCGTTCCTGATGAAGAGGATGGTGGGGATATTGCGCACGCTGAAGCGCTCGAGCAGTTCCTCATTATTCTCTGCATTATATTTGCCTATCACGGCATGGTCGCCATATTCCTCAGCCACCTGAGCAATGATGGGGGCAAGACGCTGACAAGGTCCGCACCATGTAGCCCAAACGTCTATCACCACCAGTTTGTCTTGTGACAGGATATCACTGTAATTGTCGTCTGTAATCTTTACTTCCATTTCTTTGCTAATTTTATAATGTTATCGAGTTCTGCCTCTGTATGCTGAATGGAGATGAAGTTGCTCTCGAACTGTGAGGGAGAGAGGTACACACCATGATGAAACATATAGCGCCAGAAACGGGCAAATTCATCGAGGTTGCTCTGCTGCACATCGTGGAAATTATGCGGATGTCTGCCCTGAGTGAAGTAAGGCGTAAACATATTGCCCACATGGTTGATGACGATGCCCTTAGGCTCAAGAGCCTCTTGCAATCTGAGGATGAAGCGCTCTGCCTTAGCATTGAGAGCCTCATAGGTGCCAGGCGCACTGAGCAACTGCAGGGTAGCGATGCCAGCCGTCATAGCGATGGGATTGCCAGACAGAGTGCCAGCCTGATAGACAGGTCCCAGGGGCGCAAGGAGTTGCATAATCTCTCGTCTGCCACCAAAGGCAGCTGCAGGAAATCCTCCACCTACTATCTTGCCAACGGTGGTGAGGTCGGGCTTGATGCCGTAATACTGCTGAGCACCACCAAGAGTGAGACGGAAACCCGTTATCACCTCATCGAAAAGGAGCAGACTGCCGAATTCATCGGTTATCTCGCGCAGAAAACGTAGAAAACCCTCCTGTTCTGGCACCACACCCATGTTGGCAGGCACTGGCTCCACTATCACCGCTGCAATATCCTTGCCATACTGAGCGAAGAGATTTCGCACGCTGTCCTTGTCATTAAAGGGAGCCGTGAGGGTGTATCTGACAAAATCATCAGGCACACCAGCCGAATTGCTTCTGCCCAAGGTAGCCACTCCCGAACCAGCCGCCACGAGGAGGTGGTCGGCATGACCATGATAACAGCCCTCAAACTTCAGTATGTAGTTGCGTTGGGTGTAGCCCCTTGCCAGTCGGATGGCAGACATCACCGCCTCAGTGCCAGAATTGACAAACCTCACCTGCTCCATGCTCGGAATGAGTTGGGTGACACGTCGTGCCAGTTCTGTCTCCAGCAGAGTGGGAATGCCATAGCTGGTGCCGTTCACCACCGCCTTGCTCACAGCGTCAATCACCAAGTCATTAGCATGACCAGCAATAAAGACACCCCATGAGAGGCAGAAGTCAGTATAGTGGTTGCCATCAATATCAGTAAGCGTAACGCCCTTGGCATGGTCGATGAATATGGGTGTCTCGCCCACCGCCTTGAGAGCCCTCACAGGTGAGTTTACCCCACCAGGTATGTATTCTGAGGCTTCAGCGAATGCTTGTTTGGATCTTATTTGTATCATGCTGTTGCCTCCTTCCTGTATTTATGGCGAAACGCCTCCCATCGCTGCAGTTCAGCAATCTCTTCCTCTATTATACGCTCGCAGTGAGCCACAGCCCCCTTGCGCGCCTCGATATTCTGCTTAGCCTTGCGCTCTATCTGTTCGAGATTAAAGAGGCGTTTGCCAATGAGATACCTCACATCGTCGTCTATATCCTTAGGATTGGCAAGGTCGAAGAGCAGCATCTTGCGGTCAGAGGGTGTGAAGTCTGCCCTATGAATGATGCTGTGGGGGGCAGAGGTGGCACTAATCACCACATCGCTCAGCTGGAGTATTCTCTGCTTCTCAGTGAGGGGCATAGCCTCAGCACCGTAACGTGATGCCAACTGTGCAGCCTTAGAGAAACTGCGGTTAGAGAGTATCAGGTTGGTGGCACCGCGAGCAGTGAGAAAGTTGAGTACCGACTCCGTCATCTCGTTCACCCCAATAATGCTCACCACCTTGTTGCCTAAGTCGGGCACCATGCGGCTGAGGATGTCAACCGTCACCTGTGAGTAAGACACAGCGCCACGCGATATAGTAGTCTCAGTGCGCACACGATGTCCCACATGTATCGCTGTCTGAAAGAGTTTGTTGATGTTTGGTGTCAGACGTTCCTGCGCCCTTGCCTCATCGTATGCCCTGCGTATCTGTCCCAGTATGGCTGTCTCACCTAAGAGCGGCGACTCCAGTCCAGCTGCAACCCTGAACAGATGGCGCGCCTCGCCGATGTTTATACTGCCCTCATCGTGATATTCCTCCGTACGTTTACAGGTTTTCAGTGTCAGTGTTTGTACCATTTGCGTTTATTAGTTTAATCCTTTTAAATTCCTTTTCGGATGCAAAGTTACACTAAAAAAGAAACCCAGACAATCGCCCCTATGAGGTAAACATATCACTAATGTTTGTGATATATGCTCTGAGGGGGCTGGCTGTGAGCCTCGAGGAAGTCGAAGTTGTCACGTATGGCATCACGAATGCTCATGCTTCGGTGCACATCCCTTGCATCACTCGCCACCGCTACGGTCAGGTTGTCCTTGCGGAATATGGCTGGCGAGGTGAAATCGCATAGCGACGGACTGTCACACACACTTGCCAGCACTCCGCGCGCCTCTGCCTCGCGCTTGATGCGTCTGTTCAGCGTGGCATCCTCTGTACATATATACACAAGGAACGCACCGTCGAGGTCATTAGGCTCAAAATGCTTCTTCACCAGCGTGAAGGGCAGAGAGTCGAATCCCTCCCTAAACTCAGGCGAGATAATGGTGGCATGGTCGGTGAAACGGGCGAGGATGGTAGCCTTGTGCAGACCTACTCTCCCCCCTCCTATGATGAGTATACGTTTACCCTCTATGTTAATGTTTATTGGTAAAAAGTTGAGCATAGCGTTTGGCATAATATGAGATGATATACTTTGCCCCTGCACGCCTGATGGCTGTTAGGCTCTCATGGAATATTCGCTCCTCATTGAACAGTCCCTGCTCGGCAGCATTCAGTAGCATGGAGTATTCGCCAGACACCTGATAAGCCACCATCGGATAGTCAGGGAAACGCTCTGAGGCACGCTGTATGATGTCCAGATAGGCAAGGGCTGGCTTCACCATTATCCAATCGGTGCCCTCATCTATGTCTGCCTCTATCTCCTCCAGTCCCTGGTTCTTGGTGCGATAGTCCATCTGGTAACTTCGGCGGTCGCCAAAGCCAGGTGCCGAACAAGCCGCATCGCGAAACGGACCGTAGTAGGCACTGGCATACTTGGCTGAATAGGCAAGAATCTTTGTCTTCTTCGTCAGTGGGTCGCTGTCAAGTTTCTTGCGCAGAGCCTCTATCTGTCCATCCATCATAGCCGATGGAGCCACAAAGTCTGCCCCCGCCAACGCATGCTGGTAAGCCATCTCGGCAAGGAGGGGCAAAGTGGGGTCGTTGAGGACGAGAGGGGTTAGGGGTGAGTCTAATACCCCACAATGTCCGTGCGAGGTGTATTCGCACAGGCAGATGTCAGTAAACACCACCACCTGAGGGAAGTGTGCCTTGATAGCCCTCACAGCCCTTACGATGATGCTGTCAGCACTATACGCCTGAGTGCCCAGTTCGTCTTTCTTTTGCTGGGGAATAACGCCAAACAAAAGCACCTTGTTGATGCCCAGCGGGAGCAGCTCACGGATGTCCTCGAGCAAAGTGTCGATAGAGAACCTATACACCCCCTTCATGCTCGCCACCTCAGTCTTTATGCCCTCACCCTCCTCCACAAAGTAGGGGTAGATAAAGTCCTCTGGCAATATCTCTGGCACGTCAGCATAACGGTCGCGCACCTCTTGAGTTACTCTATACTGTCTGAATCGCTTCATACGTTGTCTCTCCTTTCGCTATTATCAGTCCGTCAAACTGCAGTTTCTTATCTTCTGTTATACCATATAAATCCCTGAAGGCCTCCACTCCCGACGGCGACGAGAAGAGTATCTTGTCATACTGGGTGAGGTCTTGCTTCACAGCATCCTTATCAGGGCGGTTGCTATACACTGGCAGGTCTGTCACCTCGTGCTGACGCAGTCCGTCAGTAAGAGCCTTCAGTCCCTTATCAGAGCGTGCCAGTAATATCCTGCTTCCGCGTGGTTTGTCCCTGAAGAAGTCTATGATACCCCTTGCCGACTGTGTGGGCGACTCAAAGAATGGTTCTATGCCACGCTCCCTCAGTGCCGCAGTGGTGACAGAGCCGACGGAGATTATTTTGGGTAATTGAGAGTTATTATTATATTCTTCAAAGAAATGCTTCACCCCGTGACGTGATGTAAACACTATGTAGTCAAACTCTAAGATATCCATATTGCTGTTAAAGATAAATGGTAAATGTTCTATTTTTATCAGTGGCGTTTCTGATGTAGATGATGTGTCATACACCCTTGATTTGTGAGTCTTTGCCTCTAACGATACCACCTCGCCAACTACTATCAATACTGGTGTAGCCTTGAATACGGCCCACTTCATCTCGCCTAAAGAGGTGAAGACGGTTCTTTGGTTGGGCAGGGAAACATTCGTCACCAGTGCCACAGGCGTTTCAGCACTCCGTCCGCTGGCTATCAGCGAGTGGGCTATCTCGCTCACCTTCGCTCCACCCATATAATATAATAATGTGTCGGCAGTAGGAGTCTGGATGTCTTTAGCATGTCCTAAGACGAAAGCCACCGAACGAGCCAGTCCACGATGTGTCAGTGGTATCTTAGTGAGTGATGCCAGAGCTATGCCACTGCTGATGCCAGGCACCACCTCCACCTTCACAAAGCGTGACTGCAGGTAGTCTATCTCCTCCCTGCCGTGAGCAAACACCATAGGGTCGCCCCCCTTCAGTCTCACCACCGTCTTGCCCTCCGTAGCCGCCTGATACATCAGTTCGTTAATTTCCTCCTGACTGTGGCTGTGCCTGCCAGAACGTTTGCCGACGTAGATATATTTTTGAACGGGAACTTTAACGGGAACAAATGAGAGGTCATCATAGAACACCACATCAGCCTCCTTGAGCAGTCGCTGTCCCTTCACCGTTATCAGTTCGGGGTCACCAGGACCATATCCCACCAGCCATACCTTGCCGTAGTGACGACCTGTCACCGCCAGTTTTCCCTGCAGTGGGTGAGTCTTAAACGGCAGACGCTCTGTGGCTCTGTGGGAGAGCCCCAGACGGTCAAGGGCACAAGTGGCAACTATCAGTGCGTCCACCGAGCCGTCGTCCACCTGCGCTATGCGTTCCTCTATCGTTCCGCGTATAGGCACCACCACCAGATCGGGGCGCACCTTCAGCAGTTCCTCCTTGCGCTGAGCACTGCTCGTGCCTACCTTGCTGCCCTCAGGCAGAGTGGCGAGCGTCAGTCCGTCACGCGCCACCAGACTGTCGCTGGGGTCTTTCCCCTCAGTCAAGGCAAGCAGCTCTATGCCGTCAGGCAACGGATTGGGCAAATCCTTTGCCGAATGAACGGCAATGTCTGCCCTACCCTCCAGCAACGCCTCGTCCAGTTCGCGAGTGAAGAAATCCTGTGCCAGTCCCTCATCCATCAGCGACACCTCCTTATGTCTGTCGCCATACGATGTGGTTTTTATAAGTTCATAGTCCGTTATCCCAGCCTCCTTCACCAGTTCCTCCACCTGCAACAGAGCCAGTCTGCTCTGCCGCGATATAATCCTAATCTTCTTTCCCATAGTTTAATTCCTTTTATTCCTTTCTGAAAGGGTACGGATATGACTCCTGATGATGGAGGTATCCGTACCCAAAGAGTTTTTACTAACTATAAAAACACTTATTTCTTCTCTAACTTGGCAAGAGCCTTGTCGAGCTTCTCCTGTGGTATCTCTATGTAGCCTACTGGGGCGTTGAGTTTCTGACCGTCAGTGAGCACATACTTGAGGAATGCTATGACCACTGGATTGGTAGGTAAGCCCTTGGTGACGAGATAGAGGTCACGAGCAGGAGGAGAAGGGTATCTGCCTTCAGCTATAGCCTTAGTAATCTGGTCCTTTGAGGCATAGAAATCCTCGTCGGGGTCTATCTTGCCGTTGTTATTGCTGTCAACAGGGAGCACACGGATGCCAGGGAGAGGCTTGAGGGTGTTGTTGTCATAGGCATAACCTATGTTGTTGAGTCCGATAGAGAGCGGATTCTTTGACACCGCGGTAGCTACTCCAGGGTCACCGTTTACACCCTCACCGAGGAGGTCTTCCTGATGCTTGCCCAGCCACTTGGCAAAGGTCTCAGCTGCACCACAAGCGTCAGATCGTGTGAAGACGGTAATAGGTGTCTGCTCCTGAGTGCCGAGCAACTGTCCCCATGTCTTGATGGTGCCGTTGATCCAGATGTCGGTGGCAGCCTGCTGGGTAATGCCGTGCTTCACGAGTTGGGCATAGAATGGATTCTTCTCGTTGATGGTTGGTACTACTGCGTCTTTAGCCGTTGGGAAACCTATGGCACCCTTCTTAGCCTCTTCGTCGCTCACCTCGCGTGATACCATTGCGATGTCAACCTGGTCGGCAAGAACATCGGTCATGCCCTTACCAGCACCACCGCCGTCA
>JAEEVS010000028.1:0-12210 GCA_016290975.1 Prevotella sp.
TCGCTCTTGCGCAACACCCTGAACACTATGTCGTTATCGGCAGGATAGATGAGAGCCTTGCAGTTGGCAAAGAGTTCAAACTTCTCACGGCACTTCTCTTCCATAGAGTGGAAATTCTCCTGATGAGCCTGTCCGAGAGAGGTGAAAATGCCGATAGTGGGTTGTATGATGTTTGTGAGTCGGCGCATCTCATACGGCTCGCTCATGCCAGCCTCAAAGAGAGCCACCTCGCTGTCTTCGTTGAGCATCCATACTGAGAGCGGAACACCAATCTGTGAGTTGTAGCTGCGTGGAGAACGAGTGACGTTAATTGATGGCGAGAGCAATTGGTAGAGCCATTCCTTAACCATAGTTTTGCCGTTGCTGCCTGTGATACCTACAACAGGTATGTTGAACTCGTCGCGATGACGCTCAGCAAGTCGCTGCAGGGCAGCGAGGGTGTCTTTCACAATAAGGAAATTGGCACCTTCATATTCTGGTTGAGCAGTGTCAACGACAAAATTGCGCACACCACGATTATACAGTTCTTCGATGTACTTATGACCGTCATTGCGCTTTGTACGCAAAGCGAAAAAGAGAGTCTCCTCTGGAAAGGACAGAGAACGACTATCAGTAAGAAGGAACGTGATGTTTCCTTCTGTGTTACCTATACGTCGCGCTCCAATGAGTGTGACAATCTGGTCTATAGAATATTTCATTAGAATTTGTCTTCTTCTTTGTAGTTGTCGAAATCGATGCCGTTGATTTTCTGATTGAGAGCATAAGCTAAACCACACAACAGGGAGAGACCTGTGGTGAGGATGATGCCAAAGATGCCTACTTTAGTTTTCTGTTTCATAATGGTATTTTTTTATGTGTGGATTATTATATTTTTTTAATAGCTTGCCGAGCAAGGAATGCCGAGTTGTTCTACCATGAGTTTGATGGAGTCGAGCACAGAGGGCTCAGCCTTCTTCAATCCCTGTGCTGGAGTTTCACGGTCTATGGTGTAAATCATCACCTGTTGAGGCTTTATCTCCTTTACGGCATTGAGCCAGGGCTGGATGAAAGACTCTCCAGTGTTGTCAACCGACTCTCCATTGAAAGCACCCTTCATAAACATAGTCTGGATGATAACATGGCCATTGAAGCGTTTCAGGTTGCTGATCACCTCATTGACATCATAGGAGGGTGATATAGGTCTGTCCACCTTATTTATATATAGGGAATTGACAGTGTCGAGTTTCTGTATATTGTTGTCCACCTTCATCAAGGCGTCATGCACGTCAGTGCGATGGATAAAAGTAGCGTTACTGAGAACGGAAATCTTAGCCTCAGGAAAATATTTGTTTCTCACCTCGACAGTATCGTCTATGATACCTGCAAAATCAGGATGGGCAGTAGGTTCGCCATTACCTGCAAAGGTTATGACGTCAAGTTTCAGTCCCTCGCTGTGGCGTTGTTTGAGCACTTTGATGAGAGCCTCCTTTACCTCCTGACGGGTGGGGCGCTTGCTTTTGGGTTTGAAGTCCTGGTTGAATCCACATTCACAGTATATGCAGTCGAAAGAGCAAACCTTGCCGTCGCCAGGCATCAGGTTGACGCCAAGCGATACGCCCAGTCTGCGCGAGTGTACCGGACCGAAAATCGGTGATGGAAATATTATTGTTGACACTTGGTTGGTTAAAAGTTTATAGTTGTGAACGTCTCAGTTCTATGCGGAAGGTAGTACCTTTGCCCAGTTCTGAGTTGAGTACGAAGATTTTGCCGTTGTGGTATTCTTCTATGATGCGTTTGGCAAGCGACAGTCCAAGACCCCATCCGCGTTTCTTAGTAGTGAAGCCAGGTCGGAACACGTTGTTGATATTCTTGTGCTCAATGCCTTTGCCTGTATCTTTTACGTCAATCAGCACTTTGTTGGCGAGTGTCTGTGTAGAGATATGTATGCTGCCCACGCCGCCCATTGCATCTACAGCGTTCTTGCACAGATTCTCAAACACCCATTCCAGCAACTGTGGGTTGGCATAGACCATAGCGCCCTCTGAACCCAGGTCGGTTGTAATCTGCACTTTGTTTGACGTGCGTCGTCCCATGTACTCCACCACATGCTCAAGGAGTTCCATGAGGTTGGTGTCTTTGCGTTCAGGTGCCGAACCAATCTTAGAGAAACGGTCGGCTATGAGTTGCAGACGTTTCACGTCCTTGTCCATCTCGGGTATCAGTTCGTCATTAGGATACTGTTCCCTCAATATCTCCGTCCATGCCATAAGACTGGAGATAGGAGTACCAAGCTGATGTGCAGTTTCTTTTGACAGTCCCACCCAAACCTTGTTCTGCTCAGCTTTTTTGGAGGTTAGCAAGGCAAAGATGGCAATGACCACGAATATGAGTACTATGCCCAACTGAACGTAAGGGTAGTAGGCAAGACGTGTGAGGAGCAGTGAATCGTCGTAGCATACCTGAAGGATGTCTGTAGGTCTCATGCCTATCTGTATTTTGATGGGCGTATGCTTGCGAGCCATGGATTTTGCCATCTCGGCAGCAATCTTGAGGCTGTCAGGCGACTCTATCTTTACGTTTCGGTATATCTGGGCATTACCATAGGCATCGGTTACGATGACGGGGATGGTATTGTTCTGTTCCAATACCTTGAGCACCAGGTTAAGGTCGGTGTCCTCAGTGGCAGTATTGAGCGAGTGCATCGCCTCAGCCCATATCTCCATACGGTTACGCTCCTCCTGAGCCAAGTCCTTTACAAGGAAGTGGCTGGACACAAGCGATGCTGTCGCTATAATAACCGCAGCAGAAACCAACGCTATCTTTACTTGCCTTATCTTGTCAGTCCAGTACATAAGACACTGCAAAAATACAAACTTTTCCCCGATTATGCAAGCGAAAACAGAAAAAACAGGGATACTTTAACGTCAGTTATACAAAATCTTACTTAAAAAAGTTCAGCGGATTCCCGTTCACTCGTCCATTTCACACTATATAATAGTGAAATGGACGAGTGAACAAAAATCTTTTCCGCTGCCGATGACGAAAAATGAGCCTGTGGTTGCTATGCTACCGCGTCTGGCGGCTTAGTTTCCACACGTGGTTGCTTAGCATCCGCATGCGCCTACTTAGTAACCACAAAAGCGTTAAAGTCTTAATAAATGCTAAAAAGAAGATAACTCTCAACTCTCAACTCTCAACTCTCAACTATTTTTCGTACCTTTGCGAGCGATAACGTTTTAATTCGAATTATTTTAGTCAATTTATGAATCTTGATTTGCTTACGGCTATCTCTCCGATAGATGGTCGATACCGTGGTAAGACCGAATCCCTTGCTAACTATTTTTCAGAGTATGCGCTGATAAAGTATCGTGTCAGGGTGGAGATAGAGTATTTCATCACCCTTTGCGAACTGCCTCTGCCACAGCTGAAGGATTTTGACAAGAGCCTCTTCCCAACACTTCGTGGCATATACCAGAACTTCTCTGAGGCTGATGCTCAGCGTGTGAAGGATATAGAGAAGGTGACCAACCACGACGTGAAGGCTGTGGAGTATTTCATCAAGGAACAGCTTGACAGGCTCGAGAAGGATTCTCTCGGTGAGGGATACTTTGAGCAGAGTCGTGAGTTTATACACTTCGGACTTACCTCACAGGATATTAACAATACCAGCGTACCTTTGTCAGTTAAGGATGCTTTGGCTGATGTGTTCATTCCTCAGGTGGAGGAACTGATACAGCAGTTGAAGGACTATGCTGAAGAATGGAAAGATGTACCAATGCTCGCCAAGACTCACGGACAGCCAGCTTCGCCTACACGTTTGGGCAAGGAGGTGATGGTGTTCGTGTATCGTCTGGAGGAACAGCTTGCCACGCTCAAGGCATGTAAGTTCACCGCTAAGTTTGGTGGTGCCACGGGTAACTTCAATGCTCACAAGGTGGCTTACCCTGCATACGACTGGAGAGAGTTCGGCAACAAGTTTGTGAGTGAGAAACTCGGACTGGAGCGCGAGCAGTACACTACCCAGATTTCTAACTACGACCACTTGGGTTCGGTGTTTGATGCTATACGTCGTATCAATACTATCATCATAGACCTTGACCGTGACTTCTGGATGTATATCTCAATGGAATACTTCAAGCAAAAGATAAAGGCAGGCGAGGTAGGCTCAAGTGCAATGCCACATAAGGTGAACCCTATAGACTACGAAAATTCAGAGGGCAACCTCGGCATAGCAAATGCCATACTGCAGTTCCTGGCTCAGAAACTGCCGGTAAGCCGTCTGCAACGTGACCTTACCGACTCTACCGTACTGCGTAATATCGGTGTGCCACTCGGACATGCGGTGATAGCTATACAGTCCACACTCAAGGGACTGCGCAAACTCATCCTCAATGAGGAAGCATTGCAGAAAGACCTTGATAATACATGGGCAGTAGTGGCTGAGGCTATACAAACCATATTGCGCCGTGAGGCTTATCCACATCCATACGAGGCGTTGAAGGCTCTGACACGCACCAATAAGCACATGGATGAAGAAACCATTCACGAGTTTATTAAGACACTTGAGGTAAGCGATGCTGTGAAGGCAGAGCTGATGGCTATTACGCCAAGCAACTATACAGGCATTTAAGCAACTCAAAATAAATAACGGTCCGTGAGGACCATCATATTAACATTTTACACAAAAAACAAGACACAATTTATTCAAAACTAAAAACCAAAAGACAACATGTTGGAAACAGAAAAGGAAAATGTGCAGGATGCACAGAACTCTGAATCTACCCGTGAGGGAGGTTACAGTCAGGAAAACAACGGCTACCAGCCACGTCAGCCACGTCAGCGCGTTCGCATAGCGAGCCAGCGCCCTAACTACGGTGAGCGTCCTCAGTATGGAGCTCGTCCTAACTATAATCGTGGCAATCAAGAAGGAGGTTTCCTTCCTGAAGGTTTTGGCGCAGGATTAGGCGCAGGCAATTCTTCAAATAATGAAGGCGGTTATGATAATGGCGGCTACAATCGTGGTGGCTATCAGCAGCGTGGCGGTTACAATCGTGGCGGCTATCAGCAGCGTGGCGGTTACAATCGTGGCGGCTATAATAATCGTGGCGGTTACCAGCAGCGCGGTGGCTACAGTCAGCAGTTCGAAAATGATGAGCAGGGCGCAGACAACTATGGTCAGCAGCGCGGTGGTTATCAGCAGCGTGGCGGCTATCAGCAGCGCGGTGGTTACAATCGTGGTGGCTATGGACAGCAGCGCGGTGGTTATCAGCAGCGTGGTGGCTACAATCGTGGCGGTTACGGTCAGCAGCGCGGCGGCTATGGTCAACGCCAGCACACACCAGGATATGATCCCAATGCAAAATACTCAATGAAGAAGCGCATTGAGTATAAGGAGAATAATATAGACCCAACAGCACCAGTTCGTTTGAATAAGTTCCTTGCTAACGCAGGCGTTTGCTCTCGTCGTGAGGCTGATGACTTTATCGAGGCAGGTGTAGTAACAGTAAACGGACAGGTGGTAACAGAACTCGGTACAAAGATACTTCGTACTGACGAGGTGAAGTTCCATGATCAGCCTGTAACACTGGAGAAGAAGGTTTATGTGCTCCTCAATAAGCCAAAGGACTATGTTACCACATCAGACGACCCACAGCAGCGTAAGACTGTAATGGACCTTGTGCAGGGAGCTTGTCCTGAGCGCATATATCCTGTAGGACGTCTTGACCGTAACACTACTGGTGTGCTTCTTCTCACCAACGATGGCGACTTGGCTTCAAAGCTTACTCATCCTAAGTACCTGAAGAAGAAGGTATATCATGTGTTCCTTGACAAGAATGTTACTTTGAACGACATGCAGCAGATAGCAGAAGGCATAGAACTTGACGACGGCACGATCAAGGCTGACGCAATAGACTATGCTCATGCTACAGACAAGAAGCAGGTGGGTATAGAAATACATTCAGGCAAGAATCGTATCGTGCGCCGTATTTTTGAGCACCTCGGTTACAGGGTTGTTAAGCTCGACCGCGTACAGTTTGCTGGTCTTACCAAGAAGAATCTTCGTCGTGGTGACTGGCGCTTCCTCACAGAGAAGGAGGTTGATATGTTGCGCATGGGCGCGTTTGAATAGTTCACAGTTTATTATGAAACGTACAAAAATAGTTGACGCTTTGTCAATGACAGATTTTGGCAAGGCGATAGAAGTGAAGGGCTGGGTGCGCACGCACCGTTCAAGCAAGGCAGTGGATTTCATTGCCCTGAATGACGGCTCTACCATAAAGAATATACAGATTGTTGTTGACCCTGCCAAGTTTGATGCCGATATGCTGAAGCTGATAACTACAGGTTCATGTATCAGAGCTTGCGGCACACTGGTTGAGAGTCAGGGTGCAGGTCAGGCTTGTGAGATACAGGCAGCAGAGATAGAGGTTTATGGCACATGCGGCAATGACTACCCAATGCAGAAGAAGGGTCAGTCGTTTGAGTATATGCGTCAGTATGCCCACATGCGTCTCCGCACCAACACATTCGGTGCTGTGATGCGCATACGCCACAATATGGCGATGGCAATACACACATATTTCCATGAGCACGGATACTTCTATTTCCACACTCCTCTCATCACAGCCAGCGACTGCGAGGGAGCAGGCAATATGTTCCAGGTTACCACTAAGAACCTCTACGACCTGAAGAAAGACGAAGAGGGTAAGATAAAGTATGACGACGACTTCTTCGGACAGCAGACTTCACTCACCGTGTCAGGACAGTTGGAGGGCGAACTCGGTGCTACAGCCTTAGGTGCTATCTACACCTTCGGTCCTACGTTCCGCGCTGAGAATTCCAACACCCCACGCCATCTTGCTGAGTTCTGGATGATAGAGCCAGAGATAGCCTTCATGGATCAGGAAGAACTGATGGACTTGGAAGAGGACTTCATCAAGTATTGTGTGAAGTGGGCTCTCGACAACTGTAAGGACGACCTCGAGTTCCTCAACAAGATGATTGACAAGGGACTCCTTGAGCGTCTGCAGGGCATATTGAAGGAAGAGTTCGTGCGTCTGCCTTACACTGAGGGTATCAAGATACTTGCAGAAGCTAAGGCTAAGGGCAAGAAGTTTGAGTTCCCATGCGAGTGGGGCGACGACCTCGCTTCAGAGCACGAGCGCTACCTTGTGGAAGAATACTTCAAGAAGCCTGTAATAATGACAGATTACCCAACAGCCATCAAGTCATTCTACATGAAGCAGAATGAGGCACAGAATGAGGGTAGTGTAGGCTACAAAGGCTGCGTGGCACCAGGTCCTACGATGCAGGGTACCGACGTACTGTTCCCACAGATAGGCGAGATAATGGGTGGCTCAGTGCGTGAAGAGAGCTATGACAAACTCATGGCTGAGATAGAGCGCCGTCAGATGGACACTACCCACCTGTGGTGGTATCTCGACACTCGTAAGTATGGCACTTGTCCTCATGCTGGTTTCGGACTCGGTTTCGAGCGTCTCATACTCTTCGTAACAGGCATGCAGAACATTCGTGACGTGATACCATTCCCACGCACACCGAATAATGCCGAGTTCTAAAGCATAAGTATTAAACTTTGTTTAAAAATAGGTAAAAAACGGGAATTCCAAATTAAAAGTTTGGGGTTTCCGTTTTTTTGTGTAACTTTGCAGAATATGATGCTAAAACTATAATTAAAACTAAACAATAAACATTATGAAAAAAATCTTATCTCTTATTACGATGCTCGTTATTGCTATGACGGCATCTGCCGACTTGGCTAAGAAAGCACAAGGCGGTTGGTTTGAGAGCTGTTGGATGGAGTTCACAGGTCTCAGTAGTTCTTATGACAGTTACAAGGGCTATGTACAGAAGCAGGGCGGTTCATGGGTGGAAATTGACGGCAAGCTTCTTCGCTCTTACGGTTCTTATGGTCGTGTTGACGCTCTGGGACTGACTGCTGGTACCTATAAGCTGAAGGTCGTTCCTTTTGTAGGCGGAGCAGAGCAGACAGCTCTTGTGTCTGACGACATCGAGGTTAAGAACTTTGACCGCTCAGGTTTTGCTCATTTCAATTACTCAGGCATTGGCGCATACAACAACGACGGTACACTGAAGAGTGGTGCCAAGGTATTCTATGTAACCTCAAAGACCGCCAAGACTATCACTACCGACGTGGTAACTAGCGACAAGGGCGCAAAGACCACCTGCACAGGTATGCAGTCTATCATCGCAGCCTATGAGAAGGGATATGACAAAACACCTATCGCTTTCCGTATCGTGGGTACCGTGAATGCTGAAGATATGGACTATTTCGGCAGTAAGGAAGAGGGTCTGCAGATAAAGGGCAGAAAGTCATATTCTGAGCTCAACATAACTATCGAGGGCGTGGGTAACGACGCTGTTATCTATGGTTTCGGTCTCTTTGCCCGCAACACCACGAGTTTGGAAATCCGTAACGTTGCTATAAAGACAGGTATGGATGATGGTATATCTCTCGATACCGATAACTCACACGTATGGATTCACAACGTAGATGTATTCTACGGTCCTAACAAGGGCGGCGACCAGAAGAAGGGTGACGGTGCTATCGACGTGAAGGGCAACTCTCAGTTTGTAACCATCTCTTACGTTCACTTTTGGGATACAGGTAAGTCAACCATGTGTGGTATGAAGAGCGAGAGCGGTCCTAACTACATCACATATCACCACAACTGGTTCGACCACTCTGACTCTCGCCATGCTCGTATCCGTACCATGTCTGTTCACATGTACAACAACTACTACGACGGTATAGCCAAGTATGGTGCAGGTGCAACAACAGGTGCTTCTCTGTTCATGGACCGCAACTACTTCCGTGCTTGCTCTAAGCCAATGATGATATCTCTGCAGGGCGCTGATACCAAGTACGGTCAGGATTACGGCGACGCACCTACCTTCTCTGGCGAGACAGGCGGTATCATCAAGTCTTATGGTAACAAGATAGTAGGCACAGCTAACTACAAGCCATACTCATCAACCAATAAGGTAGATTTTGACTGCTATGAGGTTAATGATCCTAACACCCCTGTTCCTGCTGACGTAACGACCAGGTCTGGTGGCAATAAGTACAATAACTTCGATACCAATGGCAGTATGTACACTACATACGCTGCTGATGCGGCTGAGGACGTACCAACTAAGGTTACAGACCGCACATGGGGTGCTGGTCGCTGTCAGGGTGGTGACTTTGAGTTCACCTTCACTGCTGCCGACGATGCCAGCTACGATATCAACACAGCTCTTGAGGCTAAGCTCGCTGCTTATAAGACAGCATCAAAGTTCAAGGGCTTCCTTGGCGAGGGCGAGGTTATCATTCCTGATGCTTCAGCCTCATTCACACTCGACGGTGCTGCTATAAGCTTCAATAACCTCACTTACACCAAGAGTCTGCCTTCTGCTGACACTCAAGCATCATTCGAGGTTGTCGTAACACCTGCAGAAGCAGAAGCTACAGTCTCTGTTGAGGGTGCTTCAAGTGCTGGTGCTAACACATTCGTAATCGCTGCTCCTGCAGCTGGCGCAACAGCTACTGCTACCTTCACTATAAGACATCTCCCTGCCGAGATGAAATATACCATCATAATCGACAAGACAAAGGCAGAGCCAACACCAGAAGATCCAACTCTTGACGGTTCTACCATAGTATATTTCGAGGCAAAGAATCCTGCATGTGACAATGCTGACGTTTCTCAGCTCATCAAGGTGACTTCAGCCAACTATTCTACCTCAAAGGGCACTAAGACCTACAAAGGCGCAAACTATGGCGAGTGCATGAAGATGGAAAGTTCTACTGTGTTCACGCTCACGGCTACAGACCCTTGCACCATAACACTCGTTGCTGACGTGGCAAACAAGAATATCAAGGTTGATGACGTGGCATATAAGACCGACTCTAACGGCTGCTATACCTTCACCGCTGTGGCTGGCAAGACATACACTATCAAGAAGGGCGATAGTATGAACCTTTTCGCTATCGACTTCGAGCCAACCGCAACTGCTGTTCAGAACATCAGCGCAGCAACATCTGCCAATGCTTCTGCTGTTGCAAAGAAGATTGCTGATGGTCGCCTCATCATCGAGGCTAATGGCAAGCAGTTTAATGCTGCTGGCGCTCAGATAAAGTAAAGAACAGGATATTCTTATAATAACAAGGTGGAAATTCCAAATTTGTTTTGGAGTTTCCACCTTTTTTGTGTAACTTTGCACCCTCGTGAGACTATAATTATAATAAACAATATCTCTGTAAATGAAAAAACTATTATCTTTTATTTTGTCTTGCTTCATGGCTGGTGCTATGAATGCACAGACGGTGGATGGACGTAATTTCGGCATCGACGGCTTTGCTGCCTATGAGGGAGTAAGTGGACAATGGTATCATGCTGGTGGAACTACAGGCGGTGATGGCGGCGAGGTGGTTTATGCAAGTAACCTTTCCGAGCTTCAGGCTTACCTCCAGTCAAGCAAACCTTACATAGTGCTGGTTGATAAGGATATCGACACAGGTATTACAGCCTATGTGGACGACCTCAGCACAGGTCATCTTTGTGACAAGCAGGACGGTTCTCAGGGTGTTGCTACCACATACGGCGAGCGCATAATGGTGGCCGACAACAAGACTCTTATCGGCATAGCCAATGCTCAGGGCAAGGCTCCTCTGTTCTCTCGCATTACCTTCGTTATGCAGTGTACCTCTAACGTTATAATCCGCAACTGCCGCTTCACTATGGTGGGTGCACCTATCTTAAAGTCGGGCGAGAATAAGATTGTAGCTTGGCGTGAGGGAGCACAGAAAGAGGTGGGCGACCCAGACTGCATAGGCATACAGGCAGACGCTAAGAGTGCAAAGACTGACGCTGGCAGCCATGTATGGATAGACCACTGTGAGTTCTTCAATGGCAATGCTGCTAACAAAGACCGTTATGACGGACTTGTTGACTGCAAGAACAATGTACAGTGGCTTACTATTTCTTACAACCTTTTCCACGACCACGACAAGGCTTGTCTCTGGGGTAAGGGTGACTCAGACGTGTTCGACGGTTGCCGCACCATCTCAGCTCACCACAACTGGTTCAAGGATATACAGGGCTCACGTCTGCCTCTGCAGCGTGGTGGTCATGTGCATTATATGAACAACTATCAGGTGAATGCACAAGATGGTTGGGACCTCCGCACAAAGTCTGAGGGCTATGCCGATGCTTGTTACTTTAAGGACAGTAAGGCTTCAATTCTTCCTGATGGAGGTGGCACGCTTAATATCAATAAAGAGTCAGGCTATGGCGTAATATACGACAACTGTGCACGTGTTATTACTGGTCATCCAGGTGTGTCATTTAAGAATGACCCAGCTAAGCACGATAAGGAGTTTGATGCTGATACCTATGTTAAAGGCTCTTGGGTTCCAACCGAGACATGGAGCGGATATTATGTGAATAATCATGACAAGGCAGAAGATGTTCCTGCTATCTGTGAGAAATATTCTGGTGCAGGCAAGATAGAGATTTGGAAGGAATATGCTTCTCAGGTGCCTGCATATAGCCAGACTAACCTTCAGACTGCACTCGACAATCCTCGTACTATAGCATCATCTGGTCAGACATATTACACCTATGATGCTCAGGGCAACAAGATGACTAAGGCTCCTGCCCCAACAGCTGTTGAGAACATTAACGGGAACGTTAATGGGAACGCTAACAAGGTTCAGAAGGCTATTGTTGACGGCAAGCTCGTTATCATAAAGGATGGCAAGCAGTTTAATGCTGCTGGTGCACAGGTGCAGTAAGCTGTATGCGTATTTGTCTGATATTTGCAATGAGGGCTGAGGCTCAGCCCGTAATAGAATACTTTGGGTTGAAGGAGCAAGAGGGCTTCTTCAACCCTTTGCCGTGTAAAGCCTACTCCCAGCCTCTCCCTGAAGGGAGAGGGGAACTCTACGTTGTCCTCAACGGCGTAAGCCACGACCGTGACCTGATAGGCTGTGAGGCTGCTGCTGTAACCACTCAGGTGGCGATACAGAAGTTGCAGCCTGACTTGGTTATCTCATGTGGCACCTGTGGTGGCTGGCAACGCTATGGTGCGAGGGTAGGGCAGACCTACATAGCCGACGGAGTGATGTTTCATGACCGCAGAGTGCCTGGCGATAATGAGTGGGACACTCAGGGTTTGGGCAACTACAAGGTGTGGGAAGGCTCA
>JAEEVS010000029.1:0-27307 GCA_016290975.1 Prevotella sp.
AGCGTTAATGCTCCCGTTATCGTCCAGCTCCTCGATAAGCAAGACAAGGTGTTGATGACAGCAGAGGCAAAGGATGGTACTGCAGAGTTCTATTATATCGTACCTGAGACATACTATCTGCGTGCTTTTGTCGATTCCAACGGTAATGGTGAGTGGGATACAGGCGATTATTTTACCGACCGTCAGCCTGAGGATATATACTACTATAGCGAACCTGTTGAGTGTCGTGCAAAGTGGGACATCACTAAAACGTGGAACCTCACGTCTAAACCACTGTTTAGGCAGAAACCTGATGTGCTAAAGAAAGAAAAAGGTGACACCGAACGCATTATAAAGAAACGTAATGAGGAGCGTGCTCGCAACAAGGGCATCCCTCTTCCTGATTATCTTAAATAAATAATAAGGTTCCGAGTTTTGCTCGCCTGAGCACCTACTGGAGCGCAAGAATGAAAAATGAAGAGTGAAGAATTGAAATATTACAGGATGATTTTGACAAGAATGACGTGTAGAAGGATGTTGTTGCTTACATTCTTCATTCTTCATTCTTCATTCTTCATTCCTGCTAATTCCCAGTGCGAATACCCCATCACGGCTTTCGATGGTGCTGAGACGATAAACTACAACCTTTATTTCAACTGGCAGTTTATATGGATAAAGGCAGGAACAGCATCGCTCAAGACCTTTCCGTCAGAATATAAGGGGCAGAAGTCTTATACCACCAGCCTTGTCACTTCATCGTCAAAAAAAGTTGATCGTTACTTCATGATGCGTGACACTATCATGAGCATATACAATGATAAGCTCACGCCTCTATATTATAGGAAAGGCGCGCGCGAGGGAAAGCGATATTACGTCGATGAGATGTGGTACTCATACCCTAACGGTAAGTGTCAGACCACCACACGCCATATACATAATGATGGCACCAAGACAGTGGAAAAGCACCTCTATCAGCAGTGCATGACAGATATGCTCCATGCCTTCCAACAGTTCCGAAATCTCGACACATCCGACTGGCAAAAGGGACAGACCAAGAACGTCAGCATAGCAGGAGGTTCAGAAGTGGTAAAGGCAAAACTCTTGTATCGCAACAAGAAGACCGTCAAAGGAGATGATGGCAATAAGTACCCATGCCTCGTAATTTCCTACATAGAGAAAGATGGCAATAAGGACAAAGAGATAGTACGTTTTTATGTTACTGACGACAGTAAACATATTCCTATTCGTCTTGATCTTTTTCTAAAATTCGGTTCAGCAAAGGCATTCTTCTCATCCATGAAATAATACCCAAAAGTAGGGAGATATTACATAAAGAGCCCGTAAATCCTTCGATTTGCGGGCTCTAATTGTTAATTTTCGGGGGCAGTTGCATTTTTTAACATAAATAAACATAGAATTGTGTGAAAATATACTAACTTTGTACCGATAAACCTAAATTAGACTAAAATTAACCAAACCCACGCAAAATCCATGTCGAAATTAGGTAAATAGCTAAATATTTAAATCAAATAATACTAATCAAACTATTAAACTATGTCTGAAAAAACTAAAAACGTACGCTATGCGCTCGTAGCTATGCTGCTGCTCTTCTGCTCAGCAATACAGGCGCAGACGGTCAGCGGTAACGTTAAAGACCCTACGGGCGAACCAATCATTGGCGCCACCGTTATGGAACAGGGCACACAGAACGGTACCGTGACAGACTTTGATGGTAACTTCACCATTACGCTGAAAGGCAAGAGTCACAAGTTGGTATTCTCATACGTTGGTATGGTGAACCAAACTGTTGACGTTGCTGGCAAGTCATCTGTCAATGTAGCAATGAAGGATGATGCACAGATGCTTGACGAAGTTGTGGCTATCGGTTATACCACAGTTCGTAAGCGTGACCTTACAGGTGCTGTCTCTCAGGTAAGTGCTAAGCAGATTGAGGACATTCCAGTGTCTAATGTAACTGAGGCTCTTACTGGTAAGATGGCTGGTGTAAACGTAACCACTACTGAAGGTTCTCCTGATGCTGATATCACTATCCGTGTTCGTGGTGGTGGTTCTCTTTCTCAGGATAACTCACCTCTCTACATTGTCGATGGATTCGAGGTTTCTTCTATCAATGACATCGCTTCTTCTGATATCGAAACTATCGACGTGCTGAAGGATGCTGCTTCTACAGCTATCTATGGTGCACGCGGTGCTAACGGTGTTGTTATCGTTACCACCAAGAGCGGTAAGGAAGGAAAAGTAAACATTAACTTCAATGCTTCTCTCGGTTGGAGAAAGGTAGTGAAGGAAATAGGTGTAATGGATCCATACAACTTCGGTATGTATCAGTATGAGATTGCTTCTTCTTCACAGTTCAGCACTGACAGAGGCAACTACGGTCCTTATGCAGAGCTCGACCAGTTGAAGTCTATGGCAGGTCATAACTGGCAGCACGAGATTTTCGGTCGCACGGGTACACAGCGCAATTATGACGTAAGTGTTAATGGTGGTACAAAGAAACTGAATTTCAACGTTTCTTTTGCTCATACCGATCAGGACGCTATCATGCGTGGTTCAAGCTATAGCCGTAACAACGTTACAGCAAAACTCGGTGCTACATTCAACAAGTGGCTGTCTGCAGACTTTAAGTTCGCTCTCTCTCGTCAGAGGGTTGATGGTCTGGGCTCAGGTACTGACAGCAACGAGTCTAATGCTACTAACTCATGGTCTAACCAGGCTATTCGTTATGCTCCAATCAATGCTATCTCTGACAATGGTGAAGAGGATGAAGAGAACTCAACCTCTACTCGTGTAGACCCTCTCACACGTGTTGTTAACACTTATAAGAAGGTAACTACCCTGAAGCACAACTACAACTTCGGTCTTACATGGAAGCCTTGGAAGAGCTGGCGTTTCAAGACAGCATTCTCTTTCGGTTTCCAGGATAAGGATACAGACCAGGCTTGGCTTGCAATTGCAAACCGTAACTCTAAGTACCCAGATTCAGGTATGCCTGCAGTTGTATTCGCTGTTGACAACAAGAAGACTATCACCAACACCAATACAGCTCAGTACTCTAAGAAGAAGATTCTTTCTAATGCTGATGACCTGAAGGTGATTCTCGGTCAGGAGTGGAAGCAGACCAAGGAAGACCAGAACGGTAATGTTTACACAGGTTTTGCTGAGACTTTCGATACATTCGACAAGATTCTTGACAATCCATCAGCTGGTAAGCCAATGGTTCCTACATACTACAAGTATCCAGATGACCGTATCACATCATTCTTCGGTCAGGTGCTCTATACCTTTAATGACAAGTATTACCTGAACGCTACTCTGCGTGCCGATGGTTCTTCTAAGTTCGGTGATGGCAACCGTTGGGGTTGGTTCCCTGCTGTTCAGCTCGCATGGCGTCTGACAGAGGAAGAATTCATGAAGAAGGCTGAGTGGCTCTCTAACCTGAAGCTCCGTCTTTCTATCGGTACTGCAGGTAACAACCGTATTGATGCAGGTCTTATCAAAACACAGTATAAGGCATCAGGAAGCACAGGTGTTGCTCCTTACTTTGATGAGCAGCGTCAGTACTTCATTGAGACCAACGGTTACCTCTATAATCCTAACCTGAAGTGGGAGACCACAATTACACGTAACATAGGTATCGACTTCGGTATGTTCAGAGGCAAGCTGAGCGGTAGTTTCGATGTTTACTGGAATACTACTAACGACCTTCTTATGAAGGCACGCGTACAGAGTTCATCTGGTTACCTTTATCAGTATCAGAACTTCGGTTCTACTGAGAACAAGGGTTTCGAGCTTTCTCTTAACTATGCGGCAATCAGCAATAAGAACCTTTCTCTTAACTTCAACGCTAACATTGCATACAACAAGAATAAGATTAAGGAACTTACAACTGACGACCCATTCCAGAGTTCTTCATTCGCAGGCTCTACCATTTCTGAGTACAACGACTTCTACGTAACAGAAGGCGGACGCCTTGGTGAGGTATGGGGTTATAAGTATGATGGTTTCTATACTACTGATGACCTTACTCTCGAGGGCACGACATGGAAGACTATTGATGGTAAGAACCAGACCGCTGGCGGTACCATCTATCCAGGTGCTCCAAAGTATGTTGACCAGAATGGTGACGGAAAGATTGACACTAACGATAAGATTCGTCTCGGCAACACTGTTCCTACATGGACTGGTGGTTTCGGCTTCGACGTAACTTGGAAGAATACATGGGGTACAATTGACCTGACAGCATTCTTCAACTATTCTCTTGGCAACGAAATTCTCAATGGTACAAGACTTTGTAACTCATTCTATGCAGGTTCTTCTGCAGGTTACAACCTTATATCAGACTTTAATGTTGACAACCGTTATACATGGGTTGACCCAGCTACAGGTCTGAACCTTGGCCGTCCAAGCGCAAATACTGTTGCCGCTTATGGTGGTACAGAAAATGTAGTGGCTCGCCTCAGCGAGATCAACGCTGGTAAGGGAAACTGGAACCCAGCAGCAACAAGTGCAATGGTTATCTCTGACTGGGCACTTGAGAAGGCTGACTTCCTTCGTTTCCAGAACCTCACAGTAGGTTACACATTCCCTAAGGCATTGGTAAAGAAACTCTACCTGCAGAAGGCAAGAATATACTTCACTGCATACAACATAGCATGCTGGACTGGCTACTCTGGCTATGACCCAGAGGTAAGCACCAATAAGAATGCAATGTGTCCAGGTATTGACTTCGCTACATATCCAAAGGCACGTTCTTACACCATGGGTATCAACTTACAATTCTAATTCAAGGGAGGAATATAATTATGAAAAATATATTTAAGACAACAGCAATATGCTTGGGTGCGCTTGCGCTTACGGCATGTAATGATTGGCTTGACACCAAATCACCTTCCCTGGCTGAAGAAGAAATGGTGTTCAACAGCGAGGAAATGACAGCTGCTGCAGTAACAGGATTGTATGCAGAGCTGTGTGCTGATCCTTATTCTCAGCTTATGACCATACACCAGGGCACAGGTACTGACGTGGAGCTTATCGATGGTATCGGTGCTACTGCAGTAGGTCAGAACAATGAGCGTGACGGTATGAACTATAACGCTACCACATCATGGGCTAAGCTCGGCACATTGTGGGAGAAGCAGTTTGAGACTATCGAGTGCTGCAACCGTATCATTGACGGTATCAAGGCAAGCAGCATTGGTGAAAACGATGCTATGAAGAGATACTCTGCTGAGGCTCGCGTAATCCGTGCAATGGTTTATCTCGACGTAATCCGTGTTTGGGGTGATGTTCCTATGATGCTTCACAAGGCAGGTGCCGACCTTTCAAATGTAAATGTTGGCAAGTCTGACCGTGATGATATTCTTGACTACCTCATCAGCGATTTGGAGGATGTTGTAAAAGAAGACAAACTCCCATGGTGTGGACAGGTAACATCTGAGCATGTTAACATGGGTTATGCCAAGGGTCTCCTTGCAAACCTCTATATGACTCGTGCGGGATACGTTATCCGTGAAGATGAAAACGATAAAGCTGTAGAAGGCGGTTACTCTTCTAAGTCAAAGGAAGCTGAAGGCTATGTTAGAGCTGCTTATCCAACAGGTGAAAACTACGGTTTCTATACACTCCGTCCATCTGACGAGAAATGTGCTGAGCTCTATGGTAAGGCTGAGCAGCAGCTCAAGGAGATCATCGAAAAGGGTGTTCATAACATGAATCCTTCTTTCAAGAGACTGTGGTCTAAGATTAACAAGCTTGAGCTCGACCAGGAATACTACGAGAATATGTTCGAGATTCCATTCGGCTTCGGTAATGCAGGTGAGCTTGGTTACACCGTCGGCGTCCGCATGAACGGCAATACTATTGACTGGGGTAACTACAACTCTTCAGGTAAGATGAAGACCACAGCCGTACAGCTCTACTCTTATCAGCCAACCGACACCCGTCGTGACATCACATGTATCAACATGGAGATAAAGGACCTGAACCGTTCTCTTTATCAGAGTGCTTCAGAGAAGGAGAAGTACAGCGGCGGTCATGACACGGTAACAGTAGAGAGCCGTATCTCAAACAAGCCTTTCGGTCTCTATCTCGGAAAGTGGGACGTACGTAAGATGTCTGATCGTTGGAAAAAGCAGAACCTCACAGCATCTTCTAAGTTCGGTTATGGTATCAACGTAGTGCGTATGCGTTATCCACAGATTCTTCTCTGGTATGCCGAGTGTCTCGCATATCGTGGCGACATTCAGGGTGCTGGCGAATATGTCAAGCAGGTACACAACCGTGCATTCAATGATGCTCTGACAGCTTATCAGGGCACAACACCTGAGGATGATAAGGCAGAATTCGCAGCAAAGGTTGATGCAGCTGGAGACTTCGAGTCTATGCTCGACATGATTGACCTTGAGAACCGCCTTGAGTTCTGCGGTGAGAACTTCCGCAAGTGGGATCTTATTCGTTGGAACCGTCTGCATGATGCTATCTGGAAAGCAAAGACGGAGTACCAGCGTCTCATCAGCGAGAAGATTTTCCAGACCAAGATGTACTACAAGTATCTTGATGAGGCAGAGAAGGTAATTGACGTACGTTCTATCACATACTATGGTGAGGACGGTACAAACTCAAAGGCAGGTGCGGATATCGCAACTGCTGACGGTGGAAGCACTGATTACTCTTGGCTTTCTCAGATGGGCTATAAGACCACTAAGGAGGATTTCAACCCTGGTAAGGGTACCGACTACAAGGGTCTTAACGGCGATAGCTACAGCACAGCTTCCTTCAGGACTGCTTACGCTAACTATGACACCGAGATGCCATCAATATGCAGTGGTCTTGTAGGTACACAGAAGAACATTACTCCTAACACTAAGTGTCAGGATCAGGATGTAGTGGTTAAGAACCGCTATCTCATGCCTATCTACAGCAATGTGGTTAACTCTTCTATCGGTTCCGACAAGAAGCCACGTGTATATAACTCATACGGTTACTAATCTTTAATCCAGAAGAAGAAATGAAAAAGTTATATAATATTATAGCATTATTTGCAGTTCTGCTGATGGGCGTGATGGTATCATGCTCACCAGACCAGAACGACTGGAGCACGGATCCTTCTGCTAAGCGTCCGTATGCACCAGCATCGGTGACGGCAGAGATAGACTCGTTCTCTCTTGTTATGAGCATCAAGGTGGCTCAGCAGGCAACGGCTAAGTCTTACGAGGTGCAGGTAAGCCGTGATCCTCTTATGAGTGGATACGACGAAACACCAGGCATCATCACTATCGAAAGCGAGAGCGGTGTGGTTGAGATTGCCCGTAATGACGAGCGCCTTGGTGAAGGTGGCATCAGTGAGGGTGACGTATTGTACGCTCGTGCACGTGTTGTCAGCGAGGATGGCACTAAGAGTAAGTGGGTAACCAATGGTATGCTCTATAACGAAGGTTACATTAAGAGCGAGGAAATCGCTTCTCTGCTTAGAAAGAATGCCACATTGAAGGTTACAGCTCCTTCAGGCTTGTGGGTAACAGGTGTCGAGGAGACCAGCATGAGGCTCAACTGGTATATGTTGCCAACTGAGAGTAAGAAGGCTGAGAAGGCGTACTGTAAGGCTCCTTCTTACATCATCAACGAGACTTGGAAGGAAGCTGGTGAAGAAGAGAGTGAATACAAGCACATGATTACCCCAGATGAGCTCGTAAACTACCAGTATGAGTGGACAGGTCTCACCGTAGGTCAGTCATATCACTTCACTCTGTATGATGAGGACGGAACCAAGATAGGTGATGCTGTTGAGTCTACAGAGTATCGTCCTAACATGGATCTGGCTATGTACATAACAGTTGCTCAGATTTATGCTGATATGGATGAGCCAGTATATGAGATAGACGAACAGGGCAACAAGGTTGTTAAGCGTGATCCTAACACTGGTCTGCCTGTTCCTAACGCACGAGGCAACGTGATGGAGGAGCAGTTGACTGGTAAGCAGATGTTCACCACTAAGGCATTCCAGTACCACATCGAGTCTGAGAATCAGTTCAACGGCAAGAAGTTCAAAGTTGTATTCAACAACGAGACAGCAAGTGGTTGGACCGAGTCACGTAATGACTATGTAGGCAACCCTGTTAATGAGGCTGAGAACTACATCATCCGTGGTCAGATTAAGAAGAACAGTACTGCTAAGTTGACATTCCCATCTGCTGGTCGTCTCTACATTTATGCATACGGTAAGTCTGAGAACATGCTCACTCAGGAAGAGCAGGAGCCTTACATCTTCAATGTAGCAGCTGATGCAGAGAAGTCTGTGATACCTGTTTACGGTCACGAGGGCGAGACCATTAAGAAGTGGTACAAGAGCTATAAGTTCCGCGTAGTGGAAGGCGATGCAATCCTCCAGATTGACAATGCTAACTCTATGTACTTCTATGGCTTCGTATTCGTTCCTGATGATCCTAATGCAGGAAAGTAATATCTGATTATACAAAAGTGAGGGCGTATTCGGGGTTACCGTGTACACCCTCACATTTTTTTTCTTTACAAACACATACATTATGAAGAAGGTATTATTGATTGCCGTGTTGGCAATAGCCAACATCTTTGTTGCTGAGGCACAGTTTGAGTATAGCCCAGCCTTCCCTGGTGCAGAAGGTTTCGGTCGCTACACTTCAGGCGGACGCGACGAGGATGGTGGTTTCAGCGTATATCACGTAACAAGTCTGGAAGATAGCGGTCCAGGTACTTTCCGTTTCGGTGCTGCTACGGCAGGTAAGAAGATAATAGTTTTTGATGTTTCAGGAACTATACATCTTCAGTCAGCACTGAAGATACAAGGTAATAAGACTATCCTTGGTCAGACCGCTCCTGGCGACGGTATCTGTCTTGCCGACTATCCTGTATCCATAGGTGGCAGCAATGTCATCATTCGCTACATGCGTTTCCGTATGGGTGATATAAAGGGAGTGGAGGATGACGCTTTGTCATCATCTCATCACGATGACAGCAAGCTGTCAAATATTATAGTAGATCATTGTTCTGTATCATGGTCAACTGACGAGTGTGCCTCATTTTATGGCAATATAAATTTCACCATGCAGTATTGTATCATTTCAGAGAGCCTGCGTGTATCAGTTCATGGCAAAGGCACTCATGGCTACGGAGGTATCTGGGGAGGTCAGAATGCTTCATTCCACCACAACCTCATAATACACCACGACAGTCGTAACCCGCGTTTCGATCACGACTACGTTTCAACCCTCAAGGGTCCTATCGATTACGTTAACAACGTGCTCTACAACTGGGGAGGCAATTCTACTTATGGAGGTGAGTCAGCTCAGAATAGTACGTCAAGGTACATCAATATGATTAACAACTATTACAAGCCTGGTCCTGCAACAAAGTGGAAGACCAGACTGCTGAATCCTACCACAATATGTAGTAACTGTACCTCTGCTGATCCACATACCGCTACACCTGGTAAGTTCTATATTACAGGCAACTATATGTATGGGTCTCCTGAGGTGACAAATGATAACCTTTGCGATGCAGCGATAGACCCTGATCCAAATGGCATAAGTTATGCTGTTTGGAAGGCAAATTATGCAACCTCTACTCGTGCCATATCAACATCCTATGACTTCGATGAATACAACGTGATATCCATGCATGCTGCAGAGAAAGCGTTTGATAAGGTGCTGAAGTATGCAGGAGCAAGCTATCAGCGTGACAACCTCGACAAGCGTTTGCGCTGGGAAGCACTCAAGGGTATCGCATATTTCAAGGGCTCAAAGGGCTCAGAGAACGGCATAATAGACACTCAGAGCGATGTTGGCGGATGGCCAGAACTTAAACAGGCTGACAAACCTACTGACACTGATAAAGATGGCATACCAGACGAGTGGGAGACAGCACACGGATTAAATCCTAATAACGCTGATGATGCTTTGACATTCACTATTTGTGAGAATGACCCTAACAATACGAAGGACGTTAAGTACACCAACCTTGAGGTGTATGCTAACTACCTTGTGCAGGACATTACACAGTATGAGCGTGATGAAGCCACTGAGACCTTCGATGAGTATTATCCACTTGGACTGAAGGTACTGCCTCCAGAGCCTGATTTCCCAACAGAGCCTGACTTCGTATTGCCTGACATTCCTGAAACAGATATTTTCAATGCTTCTAAGGCAACAGAAAAGAATAATGACATCGCAGGCACTTCGTGCACATTGAACGGTGCTGTTAACCCAGGTGGTTCAAGCGCTTCATACCTGAAGTTGCGCACTGGCAGCGGTGACTGGATATTCACCGTAAAGGAAGGCTATATGATTACTGACATAAGTATAGAGGCGTTCCAGAACAATACGTCTGATGTGGCAACAGAAGGCGCTATTAAGATATCAAGTGTCACTGCCGATGATGGCAGCAACCTTCTGCCCTCTGATGTTTCACTGCCTCTCAATGGTAGTGGCAAGACAGCCAGTGTAGCGATTGATAATCTCAGTGCCACACAGAACATAAAGGTATCGTTTGACAATAGTGGCTTACCAGCATCTGGAGCCCAGAAGCAGTGCTACGCCATCGTAACCATCACTTATGAGAAGTCCACAGGCGTAGAAGAGGTCAATGCTACCACTAATGTTAAGACTCCTGCTCCAGCATATTACTACAACCTCCAGGGACAGCGCGTAGCGCCTAACACCAAGGGCATAGTAATACACATGGGCAAGAAGTACTTCAACCCATAAGCCTTATTACATAGCTACCATATTCAGAGGCAATGCTTCCACGTGCGGAAGCATTGCCTCTGTGTGTAGAAGCATTGCCTCTGCATGCAGAAGCATTACTTCTGCAGCTAAAAGCATTACTTCTGCAACTAAAAGCATTACTTTTAGTGCTAAAAGCATAGCTTTTACCTTTTCGTAATAAAATTGGTACTTTTTACTTTTTATTTTTTACTTTCACGAAATACTCCAAGTTTTTCGTGAGCCAACCTCCCTAAATCCTTCTCTTTCCGCATGAATACTGGGCTGAGCATAGGGAGGTTGGGGTGCCGACATCTCCCTCAGACCTCCCTAACACCTCCCTTAGACCTCCCTTTTTTTAGGAGTTAGAGAAGTTAGCGCTCGCAGAGCGAGCTTAGAAGTTAAAGAAGTTAGAGACATTAGCAAGTACTAGATGACTAAGTACAAAGGACAAAGTGAGGTCTTAAGTATTGTCTTCACTCCTAAGCGAAGCGTTAACTCCTATACTCCTGTAACTTCTTTATAAATAGGGAGGTCTTAGGGACCTCTTAGGGAGGTTTGAAGAGCCTACCTCCCTATCGTCAAGTCGCATAAACACTGGGCTGAGAGGGCAATTAGGGAGGTTAGGAGGTAAAAAATCCCATTCTTTTTTTAACCCTCCAAACTTTTGCACAAAAAACTCCGCCGAGGAATATTCCTCAGCGGAGCTGTAATTAGCTTTTGTTTTTACGTTAACTTGGCACTTCGCGGAACTTGTTAACGTTCCCGTTAACGTTAACGTATGAACGAATCGAGTTTCTTACTTCACCTGCTGGCCAGCAACGTTGTAGTTACCAATGTAGAGCTTACCGTTCTTGATAACCTTTATCACCTTTGGTGCCTCAGCCTTAGCCTCTGCCACTGCCTCAACAGCGGTGCCCTGTGGAACGAACTCGAAGCAGTAGAAGTTAAGGCTGTTAATAGGATACTCTACATTTACGGTACCAGCAGTTACAGGAACAGAGATTACAGGATATACCTTTGTCTCACCAGTAGGGTTGGTCTCAGAAATAGCGCTCTCCATAGGAACTACGACAGCGTCAGACTCCTGAACAACCTTGCTATAGAGAGATGTACCACCCTGAGTAAGAGTGAGGGTACGGTCTGTTGCATCGTTAGAACCTGTACGAACGTAAACCTTCAGGGTACCTGAACCAGGGATAGAGAGAGAAAGGGCATTCTTGGCACTGCTCTTGCCGCCTACCTTCAGGCGAGAGGTAAACTTCTCCTGTGCAGAAGCATCACCAAAGTAAGCATTGTTCAGGTCAACAGACTGCTTGCCGTCTGTATCTGTAATTGAAAGAACGAGGCTACCGTCAGAGAATGATGCGGGGATAGAACCTTTTGCAATGGCTGCATCACCGAAGGTAATCTTCTCTGCGCTTGCAGTAAGAGCCATGACAGCTACTGCGATAAGAGTAAAAAATTTCTTCATAAAAATTAATTGTTAGTTGATTAATGTTGATTGTAAACTTTAGTTTTTTTCATTTAGTCTGCAAGGTTAGTTATTATATTTGTAATGTACAAGAAAATTCACAATATTTCACATCTTTGGGCAAAAAAACACATTCACGATGGATTTCCTTGACCTTTGGCTAAGCCAACACTGATTTCCAAACATTAGCCTGTAATATATAAATGGTATGTACACAGTTCTTTGCTTGTACACACCTTTTTTTAACATTTCAAAGCCGTTGTTCCTGTTTTTTTTATGCTTTATCTTAAAAAAACACGTGAAAAATTTTGGAGAATAGCAAAAATTATATAATTTTGCACGTGATTGCTAATTTATGTTCACTTCTAACCCCAACTTAAAAGAAACAGGCACTAACAAAAAAACAGCAACTACCTAACTACGCCTCGCACGCAAGAGGCATAAAAATAACGCTGAAATATTTACTAAATTTTATACTAATCAAACAATTAAACTATGTCAGAAACATTTAAGAATTTTCGCTATGCTCTCGTAGGCATGCTGCTACTCTTCTGTGCAGCAGTGCAGGCGCAGACCATCAGCGGTAATGTGAAGGACGGCAACGGTGAACCTATCATTGGCGCCACCGTAATGGAGCAGGGTACCCAGAACGGTACTGTTACTGACTTCGACGGTAACTTCACGCTTAAGTTGCAGAAAGGCGGTAACCTTAACATTTCGTACGTAGGTATGAAGTCACAGGTTATCAAGACTGCAGGTAAGTCATCGGTGAATGTCACTCTCGAGGATGACAACACCACACTGAACGACCTCGTTGTCGTTGGTTACGGCACGATGAAGAAGAGCGACCTCACTGGTTCTGTTTCTTCAGTCAACACCGAGCAGCTCAACGCTAAGGGTGCTGCATCCGTTATGGGTAACCTACAGGGTGCTACTCCTGGTGTAAATATCTCACAGACTTCAGGTCGTGCTGGTGGCGATTTCAACATCGAAATCCGTGGTAAGTCTTCTATTAACTCAGACACTAAGCCTATCTTTGTTGTTGACGGTGTTATCTGTGATGACATCAACTGGCTTAACCCACAGGATATTGAGAAGATCGACGTGCTGAAGGATGCATCTTCTACTGCTATCTATGGTTCTCGCGCTACTGCTGGTGTTGTAATGGTTACAACAAAGGGTGGTTTGAACGTAAAGAAAGAGGCTAAGGCAACAATCTCTTATGATGGTTACTATGGCTGGACAAAGGCTGTGCGTATGCCTGACTTTATGAATGCTGAGCAGTTTGCACGCTGGCGTCTCCTTGAATATACAAAGCGTCAGTCAGTAGGCCCAGACGGAAACCCTGCTAACCCATACACCATGGTTGACCAGGCTATGGTTGACACCGAGCTTCTTAAGATGGCTGATGGTAGCGGATATCTTATCCCTAACATGCTGAAGAGAGGCGAGGAGTATAACTGGCCTGATATCGTTACTAAAGGAGGTTCTCAGCAGAACCACTACCTTGCTGTTAATGGCACTTCAACCAATGTTGCTTACCACTTTGGCATAGGCTATAACAGGGAGCAAGGTATTTACGAGGCTGATAAGAGAGAGCAGATATCTTTCAAGGGTTCTGTTGATGCTCAGATTAACAAGTACCTCTCTGCTGGTTTCACTGCAAACCTCGCTCGCATCAACCAGAATTATGCTGCTGACGGTGCTGTTGAAGAAGCTTATCGTATGAATCCATTCGTTAAGCCATACTACACATCTAATATATATGGTGACGACGGCACACTCCTGCATAAGGAGGGCGAAACTATCCACCGTCCTGCGCAGGCAAGTGACCTTGGCACAGCTGGTGGCGCACAGTTCTCTGGTAACTCTGTTAACCCTCTCGACCTGATGAGAAACGTTGATAAGGAGCGTCGCACATGGCGTGCACTTGGCAACTTCTATCTTGAGGTTAAGCCTTTCAAGGGTCTTAGCTTTAAGTCAACATTCTCTCCTAACTTTACATACTATCGTCATGGTCAGTACTATGGCTACAATGATACAAACACAGGTGAGACGACCCACTTCTGGGATGACCGTGCAAGTGGTAGTGAACTCTATACTGAGGAAACTGCTATGTGGACATCATACGAGAAGTTCCAGTGGACTTGGGATAACGTAGTAACCTATAACACTCGTTTCAACGACAAGCACTCTCTCAACGTGATGGGTCTGTACTCTTCACAGAAGGAGACTCTTGAGAAGAACGGTCTGCAGTATAAGGGCGTTATTCAAGGCACACAGTGGTATAACACTAAGAATGGTGAATATGATGCTACTGAATCAGATGGTACATCTTATGGTGAGAACAGTATGACATCATGGGCTATGCGTGCTAATTACGGCTACATGGATCGCTACCTCGTTACTGCTACAGTACGTTGGGATGGTTCTTCTAAGTTTACAAAGGATAACCGTTGGGGCTGCTTCCCTTCATTCGCCTTCGCATGGCGTGCATCTGAGGAAGAGTTCATTAAGAAGATTGACTGGATTTCTAACTTGAAGCTCCGTGTTTCTTACGGTGTTACTGGTAACAACTCAGGTGTAGGTAACTACGCTACTGTATCTGGTCTCTCTGGCACTCAGGCATTCTATCCACTCGGAAGCACATACTACACTGGTGTTCGCGCAAGTGGTGTGGTTGATAAGGAGATTAAGTGGGAGAAGTCTCACGAGTTCAACCTTGGTCTCGACTTCGGCTTCTGGAACAACCGCTTGAATGGTAGCATTGACTGGTACACCAAGAAATCAAAGGATCTGCTTGCTACCGTAAGCCTTCCTACCGAAACTGGATGGACATCAGGTATATACACTAATATCGGTGAGGTTCGCAACCGTGGTATCGAGCTCTCTCTTACTGGCATACTTATCCAGAACAAGGATTGGAACTGGTCAGTAACAACTAACTGGGCTCATAACAAGAACGAAGTGCTTAAGCTCACTGGTGAGGTTGATGCTCAGACAGGTAAGTCTGCTCCTATCACCAGCGGTAAGCCAACTGGCAACTACTTCGTGGGTGAGAGTGTAAACAACGTTTATACATACGAGATTGGTGGCATCGCTTCAGATCGTGATATGGTCATTCCTGATAATGAAATGACCAAGAAAGCAGGTCTTACTCCTGGCTCTACAATGAAGGAGTACGATTATTATTACGCTACTCAGGGTGTGAAGGAAGGACAGGTTTATCTCGTTGACACTAACAACGATGGTGAAATCAACGCTAACGACCGTAAGGTATTCTCTTGCGATCCTGACTGGACAGGTTCTGTAACAACAAACCTTTCTTATAAGAACTGGGACTTCGGTATGTCACTGTATATGCGCTTCGGTGGCTATACATACGCAAACTTCATGACCGACAAACCATTCTTTGAATATGCTGACCGCGGTATGCAGCACTTCAATATGGACTACTACATACCAGCAGGAACTCTCATTGGCTACGAAGGCATGAATGCTGACGGTACTATCATCAACCCAGTTTATCAGCAGACCACCCACTACGGTGAGTATCCTTTCCCTGCTGACCAGAAGGCTGGTATCGGTCCTTGGGCTGACTACTACTACGAGGCTCGTGCTTGCGTGAAGACTGACTACATGAAGTGTAAGAACATCACTTTGGGTTACACATTCCCTAAGCAGTGGCTCTCTTCATGGGGTTGCTCTCACCTGCGTCTCTACTTTACTGTAACAAACCCATTCGTATTCACTGGCTATAAGGGCTACGATCCTGAATGGGCAAGCGCTGCTGGCACACAGGACGGTCCAAGTACTGTCAGCTACCAGATTGGTGCAAGCATTAAGTTCTAAACATTAAAAAAGACAACAACAATGAAAATATTGAAATATTTAAAAGTTTCGGCAGCATTGGTTGCGGGTGTTGTCATGACGAGTTGCTCAAGTGACTTCCTCGATGCAGATAACAAGTCTGCAGGCGGACAGACTGATGAGGACTACTTCAGCAAGAAACCTGAGGCTCTGATGTACTATGCTTACAGCACTCTTCAGAGCATAAGCACCTCTGTAAATATTTACGAGCAAGGAACCGACCTCTATGTTGCTAACCGTCAGAATCCAAGTCAGTTGATGGATTATTCTATGTCTTCAAGAGAAGATAATAGTAAGAACCTCTATACTAACTGCTATTCTGCTATCAACTATGCTAACGGTGCAATCAAGTATGCAGGTGGTGATACATCTACTGGACAGCAGTCACGCTTTATCCGTGACTACTGCTACTACGTTCTGACCCAGCAATTTGGTGGTGTACCTTACATCACTGAGTATGTACAGTCTTCTTCACGCAACTATCCACGTACTGACCTCACGACTCTCTATAAAGGTCTGATTGACGATTTGACAGATATCTATAACAACTGCAAGTTGCCTAATGGTATGAACCCAGATAACCCTGGTAAAGTGTCAAAGCAGGCTGTAGCAGCCCTGCTGGCAAAGATAAATCTTGCAGCAGGATGGGATCTTGAGACAACAGGTACCGACATTGAGAGTGGTAAGTATACAGTTAACGGTACAGAGTACTTTAAGGAAGCTGAGAAATGGGCTGGTAATGCTATTGGCAACGCCTCTCTTGCTGGAATGTCTTTTGCTGACGTATGGAAGCAGGAGAATGATTACACAAACACTCAGGCTATCTTCTCTGTTCAGTTTAACAAGGAAAACTATCCTGGCGATACAGGTACAGGTGGTCACAGCTTGCAGAACAACTTTGGTGGATACTACGGCACAACAAAGGCTTCAGGATGTAAGAACCCAGGTTCTGACAACAGCCAGAGTGTTAAGTCTATGTATCTTTGGGAAAAGGGCGACCAGCGATATGACGTTACATACATGACAACGGTATATAACGCTACAAAGATCTCTAATTCTGAAGCTCAGTGGGGTACTGAAGGCTACTATGGCTACTACAACAACTCAAACCCTGACAATCTGAAGATCTTCATCAAGTACTTCCCATGGTACACAACTGAAGATGAGGCAAAACAGTATCTTAAGGATAATGCTGCACGCTTCCAACAGGGTTCTTGTGCTAATGCTAACCCACGTGCGTTCATCCTCACTTCACCTAATGTAAAGTGGCTCACAGTTGACGCATCAGGAAATGTGAAAGTACAGGAACAGGATGTTGAGACATTCGACAAGCGTCCTGATGGCGGTTGTATCGCAGTGAAGAAGTTTGACGATAAGAACAGTGACATTATTGACAGTAAGAACGATTATCGTTGCATCGTTATCTTCTCTCTCTCTGATATGTATCTGACTCGTGCTGAGGCCCGTCTCATGCAGAACAATACAAGCGGTTTCTATAGTGATGTTAACGCTGTTCGCTCTCGTGCTGGTGTAGGTAATATATCTAGTATTTCAGATTATAAGGCTCCTTACCTGCAGCTTGAAGAGTTTGAGAATCTCCAGCTCACTGAACTTGATCTTTTGCTCGATGAGTGTGCCCGCGAGTTCTATGCTGAGAGCCACCGCTACATGGATCTTCGCCGTACCAAGCAGCTCGTTAAATACAATGTTCTCTTCAACAAGTATGTTGAGAGCGCTGCTAAGATGAAGCCAAATGGTGCGTTTAAGATTTATCGTCCGATTGACCAGACCATCATTGATAAGAATGATGCTTTGAGCATTGCGGATCAGAACCCAGGCTATTGATACTGAAATTAAATACAGACAATGAATATGAAAAAGATATTATTGAGCATTTTCGCTCTTGCAACCGTAGCAGTAGCGATGGTTTCATGTGGTGATGATAACTATGCTGAGCCAGGCAATGCAGACGTATCTGCTCTCGCTTCAGGCATCTATGTAGGTAATCTCACTACTCGGGATGAAACAGCACCACTCACTGGTGAAGACTTGACAGTGACTGTTACAAATGATGAGGGCGTTGAGCGTGTAAACACTGTTACGCTCACCGGTACGGTAACTAATCCAAACAATGGTAGAAGTTTTAGTATCAATGACACTAAGACATTCAACTCTATGCTTGCAAACGGATCTTACTTACTGACAAACCCTAAAATTGCTTTGGCTTTCGGCAAGGTAATTGGTGATGAAATTCAGTACACAGTAAAGATTACTCCTGCAGGTAAAATTACAGCAGCTGGTAAGTTCTACACTGTTGTTGCTAAAAGGGTCGTACTGGATGAAGAATAAACATTAAAATAAGGTGGTGTGGTGGTTATCGCGCCACACCACTTATCAATAAACAATTTTTTCTTTAACAACATTTTCTAACAATTAAACTTTTAAAATTATGAAGAAAATTTTTACTCTCGCAGCTTTCGCTGTATTCGCACTTGCTGCAAGCGCACAGTATGTAACTAACCCATCAATCGGTGGTAAGGGTGTACTTGGTGATGCTGACCAGACAACTCGTGAGCTCTCTGGTACATGGGATGGTACAGCTCCTATCACAGCTGTTATTGACCCAGTTGCTACACAAGAAAAGGGTAAGGATACTTACTACAACGAGTATGAGGTAATCTCTATCTCTGCAAAGGCTAACAACGTTTACGTTATTGGTTGTGCTGGTTCTAAGCTGATGATGCGTGCTATCACCGCTGGTGGTGAGACTGTAGCTCCTGGTAGCATGGAAGCACAGACTGAGGTTGCTTCTCCTAACGGAAACTTCAAGTACATGACATCTGAGGCTACTACTCAGAAGGATGATGCAGGCCTTACAGTTGAGTTCGGTGGTGTAACTTATGATCAGGCTACTATCTCACAGGGTTCAACAAACGTAATGTCTTGGGCTGTTCAGCCTGCTGCTGATGGCAACCTCGACATCGCTATCAAGATGGGTGGTAACAAGAAGACTTACGTTATCGAGATCGACGCAGCTGGTTATGAGGCTGAGGCTGGTGAGGCTCTTACACTCGCTGGTGCTTATGCACTCGCAGGTGGTTCAGGTCTCTGCTCTGACTTCCAGGCTCTCGTTGTACCAACAGCTGTAGAGGCTGTTGCTGAGGCTAAGGCTGAGGTTGCTGCTCCTGTAAAGGTTATCACAGCTAACGGCGTTCAGATCGGCAACTTCAACATCGCTGGTCAGCAGGTTAAGTAAATTGACTCACTTCGTTCATACGGGAACGTTAACGGGAACGAAAACTAATAATCACCGCTTAAGTGCATCGTCACTTAGGCGGTGATACTTTTTTCTCCAAACATTTGGAGAATTAAATTATTGTTTGTAAATTTGCAGGCAGAGAATATTACATATAAAGATGAGTACGCAAGCAATGACACATAAGATAACTGATTACCTTAAGACCCAACCAGTCTTGAAGGCTTGGTTGTTTGGCTCGTTCGCAAGAGGCGAGGAAACACCCGAGAGCGATGTTGATTTGCTAGTAATGTACGATCGTAGTCAGCCCATCGGATTGTTCCGCTATGCCAGAATGCATCGTGAAATAGAGGAGCTTATCGGTCGTAAGGTTGACCTTGTAGAGGATGGCACGCTCAGACCAGCAGCATGCGAAACTGCTAATAGGGATAAAAAGATGATATATGAGAGAAAGAATTAGAGATTTAGATCGCTTGCACCATATCGATGAGTGTATAACCAATATCAACAACTATCTACAAGGCAAGTCCTACGAGGATATGAAAGCTGATATCATGTGCTTCCATGCAGTGGTGTATAACATGATGATTATTGGTGAGGCTGCAAACTTACTTACTAAGGAGTTTCGAGCAGAACACGAGGATACTCCTTAGCGTGATATCGTTGACATGCGTAACCTCCTGATACATGGATATATCACAACCAATTCTGCTTATATATGGGATTCATATACTAATGACCTGCCTCTACTGAAAGAGCAGGTTAAGAAATATATAGCAGAATTGTCTATGAACTGAAACTGCAGCTCCTGGACTCCGCGTAGTGCTTGAGCCTGCGAAGAACAATAATTATAGACTCCGCTGAGGATACTCCTCGGCGGAGTTTTTGGTATGTTTATGTAAAAAAAAGGTTATTTGCTTGCGTATAAAGAAAATAATGAGTAACTTTGCACTCGCATAATCATTTAAGAGCGTTTACAATCATTAAAGCTAACTTTTTTATACATCATTTATAACTAATCATTTTTACTAAATTATGAAAAAATTTTTTACTCTTATTGCAACAGCTCTTGTGGCTCTTACCGCAAGCGCTGAGAAAATCACTTTTGGTGATGCAGCAGTAGCAGCAGGTAGTCTCGCTGCAAGCTATTCTGATGGTAGCTTCGTTCTTTCAAGAGTTGATAACGACAACAAGCATGCGATTGACCTTAACAATGCATACTTCGGTGATGCTTCTGCTCAGGAGAAGCTTGGCTCTCGTTTGAAGGTAGGTGGAAAGAGCAGCGCTAAGAATTCTCTTACAATCGCTGTTCCTTCTGCAGGTACTCTGAAGGTTTATGTTCGTACAGGTTCTAACTCTGCTACAGACCGTACTCTTACACTGTCTCAGGGTGGATCAACTCTTTACAATAAGGTGGTTCAGGAGTCTGACGCTATCATTGTAGAGATGGAGAGTGCAAAGTCTGAGACAAACCCAACAGGTGAGACAAAGGTTTACCCAATTATCTCTGTTCCTGTAACTGCAGGTTCTGTATCTGTAGCTTACACTGTTAACAGCCTGAACTTCTACGGCTTCGAGTTCGTAGCTGGCGAAGGTGGTGGCGAAACTCCAGCCCCAGCTGCGGCTGACGCTGGTAAAATCCTCTTCGGTGATGCAGCAGTAGCAGCAGGTAGCCTCGCAGCAAGTTATTCTGATGGTAGCTTTGTTCTTTCAAGAGTTGACAACGACAACAAGCATGCAATCGACCTGAACAACGCTTATTTCGGTGATGCTTCTGCTCAGGAGAAGCTTGGCTCTCGTTTGAAGGTAGGTGGAAAGAGTAGCGCTAAGAACTCTCTCTCTCTCTCAATTGCTGGAACTGGTACTCTGAAGGTTTATGTTCGCACAGGTTCTAACTCTGCTACAGACCGTAACCTCGTTCTGAGCCAGGGTGGATCAACTCTTTACAATAAGGTGGTTCAGGAGTCTGACGCTATCATTGTAGAGATGGAGAGTGCAAAGTCAGAGACAAACCCAACAGGTGAGACAAAGGTTTACCCAGTTATCTCAGTTCCTGTAACAGCTGGTACAGTTTCTATTGAGTACCCAGTAAACAGTCTGAACTTCTACGGCTTCGAGTTCGTTCCGGCTTCAACCGCAGTAGAGGCAGTTGCTGAGGCTAAGGCTGAGGCTCCAAAGGTTGTTAAGGTTATCAAGAACGGTAAGCTCTACATTGGTAACTTCAACGTAGCTGGACAGCAGGTTAAGTAAATTGACTCACTTCGTTCATACGGGAACGTTAACGTTAACGGGAACGAAAACTAATAATCACCGCTTAAGTGCATCGTCACTTAGGCGGTGATACTTTTTTCTCCAAACATTTGGCAAATTGAAAAAGACTTAGTAACTTTGCACAAATGTTAGAAATACGCACGATAAGTACGCCAAGGGAAATCGATGAATTCATTGATTTTCGTACTGAACTGTATAAGGAAGACCCTTGTGCGGTGCCATACCTGTTCATGGATGAGAAAGACACACTGAGCAGGGATAGGAACCCTTCATTCGATTTTTGCGAAGCAGAATACTACATGGCTTACCGCGACGGCAAGGCAGTGGGACGTGTGGCTGCGATAATCAACAAGAGGGCTAACAAGCGATGGGGACAGAAGTCGGTGCGCTTCGGATGGCTCGATTTTATAGATGACCGCGCTGTGAGTCAGGCATTAATAGAAAAGGTACGCGCGTATGGATTAGCTAAGGGTATGGACACAATGATAGGTCCGATGGGCTTTATTGACCTGGAGCGCGAGGGACTGCTCGTGGAGGGTCACGACACTATGGCTACGATGCATGCCAACCATAACTTCCCCTACTACAAGGATCACCTTGAGGCTATGGGCTTCACCAAGGACAATGACTGGGTGCAGGAACTGGTGACCGTGCCTAAGGAAGTGCCAGAGAAGTTTGCCAAGATAACATCGATGATAGAGCGCCGCTATAACCTGAAGGCTGAGAAACTGACGAAGAATGAGTTGATGAAGCAGGGTTATGGCAAAAAGTTCTTTCATGTGCTCAATAAGTGTTATGAGGATCTGTATGAATTCTCTGAACTTGACGAGAAGCAGATTGACAAACTGGTGAATGATTATTTGGGTCTTGCGGACCTGAACCTCGTGTCGTTCCTGTTTGACAGGAACTATGTGACGGAGGAAGACCCCTATGGAAAGATGATAGGCTTTGGTGTGAGTTTCCCATCGTTCTCAGAGGCTCTGCGCAAGACCAAGACAGGTAAACTGTTCCCGTTCGGATGGTTCCACCTGTTGCGTACCAAGCTGTTTCATAACACCAAGATAGTGGACCTGCTGCTCATCGGCGTATTGCCAGAATATCGTGCCAAGGGTGCTAACGCCTTGCTCTTCGATGACCTTATAAAGTGGTATCTGAAGTATGGCTTCACCCATGCGCTCACCCTCGCCATGATGGAGACCAACGACGGAGTACTCTCTGCCTGGCAGTATTTCGATGCAAAAACGGTAAAACGATTACGTAGCTATAAGAAAACGATATAATGGAAGAGGAAATCATAAAATATGATGACGAAAACATACGAAAGCTGAGCGATGTGGAACATGTGCGCAGCAGACCTGGTATGTATATAGGCAGACTGGGTGACGGCTCGTATGCTGAGGATGGTATTTATGTATTGCTGAAAGAGGCGATAGACAACAGTATTGATGAGTTTCGCATGAATGCGGGTAAGCGCATAGAGGTGGATCTGTATGACAAGAAGGCTATCTCGCTGCGTGACTACGGACGAGGCATCCCTCAGGGCAAGATGATACCAGCTGTGAGCCAGTTGAACACTGGTGGTAAGTATGACTCCAAGGCTTTCAAGAAGTCCGTGGGCATGAACGGTGTGGGTATCAAGGCAGTGAACTTCCTCTCTAAGGCATTCGAGGTGCGGAGCTATCGTGATGGTAAGGTGCGTATAGCTAAGTTTGAATATGGCAAACTGGTGAGCGACACTACTGAAGATACACAGGACGAAACAGGCACATACGTTTATTTTGAGCCAGATTCATCGCTGTTTAAGAACTATTCTTTCCATGACGATATAGTGGAGACGATGCTCCGCAACTATACCTACCTGAATACAGGACTGGCGATAATGTTCAACGGCAGGAGGATAGTGTCAAGAAATGGTCTGCAGGATCTGCTCCGCGACCAGATGACCAGCGAACCGCTCTACCCTATAGTGCACATGAAGGGTGAGGACATAGAGATAGCCTTCACCCATACCAACCAGAATGGTGAGGAGTATGACTCTTTTGTCAACGGTCAGCACACCACACAGGGAGGCACACACCAGAGTGCCTTCAAGGAGCATATAGCCAAGACCATAAAGGAATACTTCAGCAAGTATGAGTATGGCGACATACGTAACGGACTGGTGGCTGCCATAGCCGTAAACGTGGAAGAGCCAATCTTTGAATCGCAGACCAAGATTAAGTTGGGTTCGCTCACCATGTCGCCTGACGGGGTGTCAGTAAACAAGTACGTCGGTGACTTCATAAAGAACGAGGTGGACAACTACCTGCATCGAAATCTCGATGTTGCCGAGATAATAGAAGAGAAGGTGAAGTCATCAGAGCGCGAGCGCAAAGCGATGGCTGGCATAACCAAACTGGCACGAGAGCGTGCTAAGAAGGCAAACCTGCACAACCGCAAGTTACGAGACTGTCGCATACACTTCTCTGATGCCAAGAACAACCGTAAGGAGGAATCATCAATCTTTATCACTGAGGGCGATTCAGCCAGCGGTTCTATAACGAAGAGCCGTGATGTGAACACCCAGGCTGTGTTCTCACTGCGTGGAAAGCCGCTGAACTCTTACGGACTGACCAAGAAGGTGGTATATGAAAACGAGGAGTTTAACCTGCTGCAGGCTGCTCTCGACATAGAAGAAGGACTGGACAACTTGCGCTACAACAAGGTGATAGTGGCTACCGATGCCGATGTTGACGGTATGCACATCCGCCTGCTCACCATCACATTCTTCCTGCAGTTTTTCCCTGAACTGGTGAAGAAGGGGCATGTATATGTGTTGCAGACTCCGCTCTTTCGTGTGAGAAACAAACGCACAAAGATAAAGAACAAGAAGATAATAGAAGCTGAGGACCAGAAGCTCAAGGAACGTGGCGAGAAGACAAAGGACTATATCACTCGCTACTGTTACAGCGACGAAGAGCGACTGGAGGCTATCGAGGCACTCGGTCCTGACCCAGAGATAACACGATTCAAGGGTTTGGGAGAGATCTCGCCTGACGAATTTGCCGGTTTCATCGGTCCTGACATACGTTTGGAACAGGTTACCCTACAAAAGAGTGACGAGGTGGAGAAACTCCTTGCTTACTACATGGGCAAGAACACAATGGAGCGTCAGAACTTCATTATTGACAACCTCGTGATAGAAGAAGACCTGCCTGAAGAGGAGGAGGTTTATGATTAGTTCACAGTGCACAGCTGATGATAGTGACGCATATATATAATATAATAAGGTGTAAGGGCGCATGGTTGAGCAGACTGATGTTAGTTCAACTGGTGCTCTTTTGCTGTATGCCCCTCAGTGCGCAGTTGCGCATAGGAGGCAGCAGTGAGTCAGCTATGCGCAAGCTTGCCATAGCCGAGATGGCGACGGTAAACCTGTATGTGGATAGCGTGGACGAGAACAAACTGGTGGAGGATGCCATACGAGGAATGATAGAGAAACTCGACCCTCACTCCAGTTATGCCACTCCTAAGGAAGTGAAGTCGTTTAACGAGCCCCTGCAAGGCAATTTTGAGGGCATTGGTGTGCAGTTTAATATGCTTGAGGACACCCTGCTCGTGGTGCAGACCATCAATGATGGTCCGTCAGAGAAGGTAGGTATAGTGGCTGGTGACCGCATCATCAGCGTCAATGACACTGCTATAGCAGGTGTGAAGATGTCAAAGGAGGATATTATGAAACGCCTTCGTGGTCCTAAGGGCACCAAGGTAAAGGTAGGCATAAAGCGTCAGGGAATATCTGAAACAGTATATTTCACAGTGGTGCGCGATAAGATACCTCTTAACACTGTTGATGCCCTATACATGATAAAGCCGGGAATAGGCTATATCCGAATATCCTCTTTCGGTGCCACTACGCATCAGGAGTTTGTTGACGGCATCAAGAAACTGCAACAGCAAGGTGCACAACAGGGAACACCATTGAAAGACCTCATAATAGACTTACAGGAGAACGGCGGAGGCTACCTGCAGGCAGCAGCCGATGTGCTCAACGAACTGTTGGACGACGATGACCTCTTGGTATATACCGAGGGACGCAGAATACGTCGTCAGGAGTTTCGTGCTAAGGGTAACGGTATCTTCCGCACGGGTAGGGTAGTGGTGCTGATAAACGAGTTCTCTGCTTCAGCAGCAGAAATCGTGGCAGGTGCCATACAGGATCAGGATCGAGGCACAGTGGTAGGTCGTCGCAGTTTCGGTAAGGGACTGGTACAGCGTCCTATTGATCTGCCCGATGGTTCTATGATACGTCTTACCGTAGCGCATTACTACACCCCTTCTGGTCGCTGCATACAGAAGCCATATAAGAAAGGTGAACTGAAAGACTATGCCATGGACCTCGACAATAGGTTTAAGCATGGCGAGTTTACCAGCGTTGACAGCATACACTTTGCCGACTCGCTGAAATACCAGACCCTTAAGAAGCATCGCACGGTATATGGTGGAGGAGGTATCATGCCCGACTACTTTGTTCCGCTCGATACCATGCGCTATACCAAGTACCATCGTGAACTCTCTGCCAAGAGCATCATCATCAATGCCAACCTCAGGTATGCGACCAAGCATCGCAAGGCGTTGCTTAAGAAGTATGCCACCTATGAGGAGTTTGATAAGGACTATGAGGTTCCACGAACTCTGCTCGACGAAATCTTTGCCGAGGGCGATAAGCAGAAAGTAAAGCGTCCTGACGATGCAGAGACGATGCAGAAGACAGAAAAATCTATCGCCATGCAACTAAAGGCACTCATAGCGCGAGATTTGTGGACAATGAACGAATATTTTCGTTCTGTTAACGCACACAGTGACGTTATAAAGTGCGCTTTAGAGCAGTTAAATTGACATAAAGCAATTATATGGAGTTAAAAAATGCACAAAAGGGGGGTGGGTGTGCATGAAATGTTGCTTTTTTGTTATTTTTATTTTGCCAATTGATTTAATATTCGTAATTTTGCATCCGAATTCAAACAGGATTCTGTTTCCTTTGGGAAATAAACTAATTAAGAAAGACAATTAAAAACAACATTAAAAATTTAAAATCATGTCTGAAATTGAATCAAAAGTAGTAGAGATTATCGTTGACAAGCTGGGTGTTGATGCAGCAGAGGTAAAGCCAGAGGCTTCTTTCACAAATGACCTCGGCGCTGACTCTCTTGACACAGTAGAGCTCATCATGGAACTTGAGAAGGAGTTTGGTGTAACAATTCCTGACTCTGACGCAGAGAAGATCCAGACTGTAGGCGACGCTATTGCTTACATCGAGAACGCTGGCAAGTAATCGCTTGCATGCGTAAATCCGAATGATACACAGGGTGATGGTTAGGTGAGAAATTACTTATCCATCACCTTTTTTTCGTAAAATTATCAGAATAGTCACTCTGATTATTCATAACACTCAGAGAAAAAGTACAAAACAATGGAATTGAAAAGAGTAGTAGTTACTGGCATTGGAGCTGTTACACCACTGGGACTTTCAGCTGAAGAGACATGGAAGAATATGCTGGCTGGTGTGAGCGGTGCTGACACTATCAAGCAGTTTGATGCCTCACGCTACAAAACTACCTTCGCTTGCGAGCTGAAGGACTTTGACCCTTCTGTATGGATTGACAAGAAGGAAGCACGTAAGATGGACAAGTTCTGTCAGATGGCTATAGCAGGTGCCGA
>JAEEVS010000030.1:0-2507 GCA_016290975.1 Prevotella sp.
CAGCAAAAGGATAGTGCTGGATTTCGATAGCGGTCTTAACCTTGCCGATGAGGCAAGCTTTGCAGGCAAAGCGCAGGCAAAGAGTCTGAAACAGATTTTCACAGCCGTAGATTCCATGAACCACTCTTATGACAGTATAGGAAAAGTCACGAGAATGGATCTCGACAGGATGTACTCTTATACATACTCCTCAAGGGAGCTAAGCAAGTCCGACTCTCTTGCAGCCATAAAGATGGGACAGCAGAGCACATACTCGTTTGACACCATTGTGGCAAGGCTGAAACCGTCGGAAAAACGAGATGCCTTGCAAAAAGCGTTGGGCAGGGTACAAATGATTACATCAGAACTTAGTTGGCGAGAACCCTCAGTCAGCGACGGTTACCAGACGATACGCAAGCATTGGCTTGAGGCAGTTAACAAGTTCACGCTCTCGCTCACATGTCTGATATTCTTCTTTATCGGAGCGCCATTAGGTGCCATAATCAGGAAGGGCGGACTCGGTGTGCCTATTATTGTCTCAGTAATCGTGTTCATCGTATTCTATATTCTTGACAATACTGGCTTCAAGATGTCAAGAATAGGAGCATGGCCGATATGGCTGGGTAAGGGATTGGCTCCTGGAGTACTCATTCCGTTGGCAGCATTTGTGACCTACAAGGCAAACAAAGACTCGATGGTATTCAACATGGACGCTTACCGTAATGCCTTCATACGACTTCTCGGACTTCGCCTCAAGCGAAACGTGGCAAGCAAGGAAGTTATCATCAACGATCCAGATTACAGAAGGGATGCCGACCGTCTCTCAGTCATGTCACATCAGGTTCGTGCCTACGCATACGGGCATCATCTCATGCGAATGCCGAATTTCGTCAACGTGTTCTTCCGCTATCAGCCCGACCACGAGATAGAGCGGATAAGTGCCGAGTTAGAGGAGATTATTGAGGATCTTTCCAATACACGAGACAGGTTCATTATGGCATATCTGAACCAGTACCCAGTAGTATCAGAGAAAGCCCACACACGTCCGTTCGAGCGTAAGTGGATGAACATCACAGCGGTAATAATCCTGCCAGTCGGCATATTCCTATACCTTCGTATGTGGAGATTCCGCCTCAGGTTATTAACCGATTTGCGCAAGATACGCTTGACAAACGAGAAAATCGTTGAAAGAATCAGCAAATTAGACACTATGTAAATATAAATAGGTGCATTTTGTAATGAAATCATACCATTTTTGGTGTATTTGGCAAGCAAAACGTTAAAAAAAGTACTAATAATTTCATAAAACGAAAGAAAATTATTACCTTTGCACCGCTAAACTTTTCACAAATTATACATGGTACATTTATCAAACCGTCTTAACAGACTTGCCCCATCAGCTACACTTGCCATGTCTCAGAAGAGCAGCGAGATGAAAGCTCAGGGCATCGACGTAATCAACATGAGTGTTGGTGAACCAGATTTCAACACTCCAGATCACATTAAGGAAGCAGCAAAGAAGGCCGTTGACGATAACTGGTCACGCTACTCTCCAGTACCTGGTTATCCAGACCTTCGCAAAGCAGTAGTTGAGAAACTCAAGCGCGAGAATGGTCTTGACTATTCAGTTTCAGAGATTCTTGTCAGCAATGGTGCCAAGCAGGCTGTCTGCAACGCAGTAATGGCACTTGTTGACGATGGTGACGAGGTTATCATCCCTGCACCATACTGGGTAAGCTATCCACAGATGGCTCTCCTCGCAGGTGGTACACCCGTTCATATTCCAGCAGGTTTCGAGCAGAACTTCAAGATTACTCCTGCACAGCTCGAGGCTGCAATCACCCCAAAGACACGTATGCTTATCCTTTGCTCTCCAAGCAACCCAACAGGTAGCGTATATTCTAAGGAAGAGCTCAAGGGACTTGCTGACGTGCTCAAGAAGCACCCAGAGGTTTATGTTCTCGCTGACGAGATCTACGAGCACATCAACTACGTAGGCAAGCACGAGAGTATCGCACAGTTCCCTGGCATGAAGGAGCAGACCATCATTATCAATGGTGTAAGTAAGGCTTATGCAATGACTGGATGGCGTATAGGATACATGGCAGCACCAGAGTGGATTGTCAAGGGCTGTAACAAGCTTCAGGGACAGTACACATCAGGTCCTTGCTCAGTAAGCCAGAAGGCTGCAGAAGCAGCATACGTTCTCTCTCAGGACTGCGTAGAGGAAATGCGCGTGGCATTCGAGCGTCGTCGCGACCTCATTGTAGAACTTGCAAAGGACATCCCTGGTCTTGAGGTAAACGTACCACAGGGTGCTTTCTACCTTTTCCCTAAGTGTACAGGCTTCTACGGCAAGACAGATGGTGAGCGCACAATCAACAATTCTACAGATCTCGCTATGTACCTCCTCGAGGTTGGACACGTGGCTACAGTAGGTGGTGACGCATTCGGCGACCCTGAATGTTTCCGCATGAGCTACGCTACAAGCGATGACAATATCCGCGAGGCAATGCGTCGTATCAAAG
>JAEEVS010000031.1:0-10268 GCA_016290975.1 Prevotella sp.
AAGGCTCGCTGACGCTCTGCTGCCTTCCTGCCTTTTTTGGTGGAGTAGGCATTATCCTCTTCCTGTCCCCTTCCCTTCATAGAGGGGTTAGGAGTAGGCTTTTGGGTAGGAGTGCCACCCTTGTCCTCGCGACAGGTTACTTTCTTGTTGTGATAGAAAGCATGGCTGAGAGCCTTGATAACCTTCTTGGCATCCTTGCTGGGCACCTCGATAAGACAGAAGTTTGGCATGATGTCGATATGTCCTACCTCTTGTCTGCCTGGCACATTGCGGTTGATAAACTGCATCACCTCGCCAGGGAAGAAACGGTCGTTTCTGCCAAGGTTGATGTAGAGTTTGGAGTAACCCTTCTGCACTCCCTCACGTGGTTTCTTCGTTTTCCAGTCGGTACGGTCGCCCTTGTCTTTCTTCTCCTTTTTGCTCAGTACCACCTCTTCTATCTCTGGGGCATTGGCATAATACTGAAGGAAACGGCCAAACTCGCGACTCACCACCTTCTTGATTATCTCCTCTTTGTCAACATACTCAAAGTGGCGACGAATCTCCGTCATGAAAGGCTCTATCTGTTCGTCGTCAACGTCAGTTTTCTCGATTTCATCGATGGCGCGGAACAATTGCTTGGTACATATCTCCTCTGCCGTAGGTATTCTGCCAGCCACGAAGGTCTTGCCGATAATCTTCTCCACATCGCGCACCTTGTGGCGTTCTCTGCTGTGTATTATGGCAATGGATGTGCCCTTTTTGCCCGCTCTGCCCGTTCTGCCTGAGCGATGGGTGTATGACTCCGTATCATCAGGCATAGAGTAGTTGATTACATGGGTGAGGTCGTTCACGTCCAGTCCGCGAGCCGCTACGTCCGTTGCCACGAGCAACTGGGTGAGGTGCTGACGGAACTTCTGCATGGTAAGGTCTCGCTGCTGCTGCGACAGGTCGCCGTGCAGAGCCTCTGCGTTATAGCCTTCCTTTATCAGTTTGTCAGCTATCTCCTGCGTCTCTATCTTAGTGCGACAGAAGATGATGCCATAGATGCGAGGGTAGTAGTCCACTATGCGCTTCAGGGCAAGATACTTGTCCTTGGCGTTCACCATATAATAGATGTGGTTGACGTTCTCTGCACCCTCATTGCGCGAACCCACCACTATCTCCTCGTAGTTGTGCAGGTATTTCTTCGCCACTTTCTCCACCTCCTTGCTCATGGTAGCAGAGAAGAGGAGCGTTTGGTGTTCCTCAGGCAGAGCCTCGAATATGGCGTTGATGCTGTCAGAGAAACCCATGTTGAGCATCTCGTCAGCCTCGTCGAGCACTATGTTGCGCACCTCGTCCAGATGCACCTTGCCACGCTCCATCAGGTCTATCAGTCTGCCTGGTGTGGCAACGATTATTTGTGCTCCATGCCTGAGCGAGCGTATCTGGTCGCTGATGCTCGTGCCTCCATATACGGCAACGACGTTGATGCCTTTGAGGTATTTGGAGAAATCGCGCAGGTCGTCAGTTATCTGCAAACACAGTTCGCGGGTAGGGGAGAGCACTATCGCCTGAGTGGTACGGTTCTTTGCATCCACCATCTGTAGCAACGGCAGTCCGAATGCCGCTGTCTTACCAGTGCCTGTCTGTGCTAAGGCAATGAGATCCTTATTAACGGGAACGGGAACGTTAACGGGAACGGGTTCCGAGCTCTCGCTTGGATTCTTCATTCTTAATTCTTCATTTTTAATTAAGAACGGTATCACCGCCTCCTGTATGGGCATGGGGTGTTCAAAGCCCAGTTCCTCTATGGCGTTACGTATTTCGGGCATTATGCCCAGTTCTTCAAATGTCATTCTACTAAAGTAAAGTCAAGTTGTTTTTTCTCGAGATTAGCCTTCGATACCCTTATGCGCACTGGATCGCCCAACTGGTATCTGTTATGGAAACGACGTCCGATAAGGCAGAAGTTTTTCTCGTCAAATTCGTAATAGTCATCCTTCAGGTCGCGTATCAGAATCATACCCTCGCAATGATTTTCGTCGATTTCAGCGTATATTCCGTAGCTCGTGATACCTGAGATGTGAGCATCAAACTCCTCGCCGATGTGCTCGCCCATAAACTCCACCATCTTATATTTTATGGAGTCGCGCTCAGCACTTGCCGCTATCTGTTCCATCTGGCTTGAGTGCTCACACAGTTCCTCGTAATACTTCTGGTTGGCGCTCTTGCCCCCTTCCTCATAGCGAGTCAGCAGCCTGTGCACCATAGTGTCGGGGTATCGGCGAATAGGCGATGTGAAGTGGGTGTAGTAGTCGAAAGCGAGTCCGAAGTGACCTATGTTGTGGGTGCTGTACTTAGCCTTCATCATAGCCTTCAGTGCCACCATCTGTATGGCATTGTTCTCTGCCTTGCCGTCACATTCGTCCATCAGGGTGTTTATGGCGCGAGCCGTTGCACCTCTGGTACTGGTTGATTTCATGCGATAGCCAAAGTGGGTGACAAACTGCTTCAGCTGTTCCATCCTGATAGGGTCTGGATCGTCATGCACACGATAGGGGAGGGTCTTCGCCTTCTTGCCCTTAGGCACCTTGCCCACGCTCTCTGCCACCGTCTTGTTGGCTATGAGCATAAACTCCTCAATGAGTTTGTTGGCATCCTTCGAGCGCTTGAAATACACTCTCGTAGGCTTGCCCTTCTCATCTATGTCGAAGCGCATCTCTTCACGGTCAAATTTTACGGAGCCGTTCTTGAATCTCTGCGCCCTCAGTTTCTTGGCAAGGGCATCGAGCGTTATCAGTTCCTGTGCATACTCGCCCTCATACTTCGCCTTCTTAGGTGCTGGTTCGCCAGTGCTGTCCACCACACCGTTCTTCTCCAGTATCTCCTGCACCTCTTCGTAGCAGAATCTACGGTTACTCCTTATCACGGTGTGCACTATGCGATGGCTCCTTATCTGTGCATCCTCGTCCATCTCCAGTATCACTGAGTAGGCGAGTTTGTCCTCGTCAGGTCTGAGCGAACAGATGTAGTTACACAGTCTCTCAGGCAGCATCGGTATGGTGCGGTCCACCAGATAAATGCTCGTGGCACGCTTCTGTGCCTCTTTGTCTATTATCGAACCCTCAGTCACGTAATGGCTCACGTCGGCTATGTGCACACCAACCTCCCACAGTCCCTCCTCCGTCTTGCGTATTGACAGGGCATCGTCGAAGTCCTTGGCGTCATGCGGGTCTATGGTGCAGGTAAACACCTCGCGGAAGTCCTCGCGCTTTGCTATCTCCTCAGGGCTTATTACGTCGCTGATTTTGTTAGCGGCTTCTTCCACCTCCTTCGGATATTTGTATGGCAGTCCGTACTGTGCCAAGATGGTGTTCATCTCCACATCGTTGTCGCCGCCTTTGCCTAAGATGTCCACCACCTCAGCCCTTATGCTGCGATGCTCGCTGTCAGGCCATGCTATCACCTTCACCACGGCTCTGTCGCCCGTCTTTCCGCCTTTCAGTTTCGATTTGGGTATGATGATGTTCATGGCAAGAGGTTCTTGGGTTAACAGGAAGGCGAGGTCGCTGTCCACCTCCAGTCTGCCCACAAACTGTTCTTTCTTACGCTCTATAATTTCTATCACCTGCGCCTCTCTGATGTGGCTACGTTTACGAGCCATGATGCAGAATTTCACCCTGTCGCCCGTCAGAGCCGACATAGAGTTTCTCTCAGCCACGAATATGGGGTGCTCACCACCGTCAGGTATTATGGTGTTGCGTCCGTTAGGTTTAGCTTGGAACACACCCTCCATCACCTGTGTCGTGTCGGCAAGTTTATACGATGACTCCGTCACTTTTACCAGGAAGTCGTCCCATGCCATCTCCTCCATAACGTCTATGGCGAGCATCTTCATGGGGTGGGTGTCCAGTCTCAGTTGCCTGAACACTTCCTTAAATGGTATAGCCTCTCCTGGATGACTTCTGAAGAAAGCCTCCAGTTTCTGTTCCATCAGCGGTCTGGTAATTCTCTTTCCACCTTTCTTTCCCTTACTCATATCTCTTCCTCCTTATTTAGGTTGTATTATTTCTTGGTATCTCTTCTTGTCCAGCAGCAGTTCCTTTGCCTTCCGCACCTGTGTATCCGTGCGTAGCATGTTAGCTATCCTGCCCTTCTGGTGGTAGTATGCCGTCACTATTTCCTGTTCCAGCAACTGACAGATTATGTCGCGGTTCTTGTCCAGTTCCCTCTCTAAGTTGTGCTCCAGTTTCTTCTCTAAGGCATCAAACTCCGCCTTCGCATCGTCGTAATATCCCTCGAATTTGGCGAATTCAACGAGTTTCTTGTATTCCTTGCTCGTCTCGCGGTCATACTTGAATCCGCTCTTTATCACTCTCTGCTTGAAGTCGGCAAACTCCTCGTCGCTCAACTTGTATTCCTCAGGCTTGGTTATGCTCTCGTGGCTGTTTATGTAGTCCACCACGTAGTAGTGCACCACCTCGGTAGAGTCCAGCGAGCCCCTGAACAGATACATAGCTATGTTAGTCAGCGTGTCAGGCTTCGCCTCTATGTCGGGTTTGATGCCACCGCCGTCTCTCACTATCCTTCCGCCCTTGGTCTTGAATTCCTTTGTCAGCGAGTCGGGTATATGCTCCCTGTATCCTCCGCCTGTGTGCTTGTAGTTGATAGCCTGTATGCACCTTCCGCTCGGAATGTAGTATTTCGATACCGTCAGTTTCAGCGAACCGTCGTGAGGCAGATCCACCGTCTGCTGCACCAGTCCCTTGCCATACGTCCTCGCACCCATTATCACCGCACGGTCCAGGTCTTGCAGCGAACCAGCCGTAATCTCGCTTGCCGATGCGCTACCCTCGTTCACCAGCACCACCACAGGCATGATGCTGTCCAGCGGTTCCTGCTCCGTCTTGTATGTGTGGTTGCTACGCTTCAGTTTGCCCTTGGTGGTCACTAACGTCACGTTCTTCGGCACAAACATATTCACTATCTTTATAGCCTCTTGCAGCGAACCGCCTCCGTTGCCTCTCAGGTCAAACACCAGTCCCTGCATACCTTTGCCACGCATGTCCACCAAGGCACGGCGGAAGTCCCTCGCACAGTTCTCTGTAAACTGTGTCAGCACCACATAGCCTATGCTGTCGCTCATCATGCCGTAATAAGGTACACTCGGCAACTGTATCGCCTTGCGAGTTATCTTCATGCTCAGCGTCTGGGTCTTGTCCTTGCCCTTCTTGTCCTTTGCCGTGCGTTCTATCTTTATCATGAAGGTAGTGCCAGGCTCGCCCCTCAGGTGGCTGCTTACGTATGACACATCCTTACCCACCATCGTCGAGTCGTCCACCGCTATGATGGCATCGCCCACCTTCAGTCCCGCTGTCTCAGCAGGCATACCCTCATACAGTTCGTCAATCATCACGCGTCCTGTCTTCAGGTTCTTCTTTATCAGTGCGCCTATGCCAGCATACTTGCCCGTCAGCATCTGCTTCAGGTCTTTCATCTCGCTCGCAGGGTAATACTCCGTGTATGGGTCCAGCGAGCGCAACATAGCGTTTATGCCGTTGGTCACCGTCACGTCAGCGTCCAGCGTATCTACATACATCAGGTCGAGGTTCTTGTAAATGTTTGAGAAAGTCTCCAGATTCCTTGCCACGGCAAAGTTGTGGTTGTCTCCCCATGAGTTTGCTGCCGTCAGTGCCAGCAAACCCGCAATCAGATATCGTTGTATAATATTCATAGCGCTACAATTCATAGATGTACAAAGTTACACAAATAATTCTGATTCCTCACATCTCCTTGCTCCTTTTTATCATTATTTCATACTTTTTTCACAGAAACATCATTTTTTTTCAAAAAAAGTTTGGCAGATTAAGAAAAACATTGTACCTTTGCACTCGCTTTTCAAAACAAGCATTTTGCTTCCTTAGCTCAGTTGGTTAGAGCATCTGACTGTTAATCAGGGGGTCCTTGGTTCAAGCCCAAGAGGGAGCGCTTAAAAGCGAATAAAAGGCATCCGTATATTATGGATGCCTTTTATTTTCCCTCTAAGGGGCTTATCACCAAGGTTCTTTTAGTCGCACTTAGTGCTTTGTAAAAGCGTAGCATCTTCGATGCGTCCGATATCAAGCCCAGGTCCCAAGCCCAAGAGGGTTGCCCTCCCCAAGAACATTCATATTGCTTATCTCAGTATCTTTGCTTTCTGCAGGTTAGTCATTTCATTCCAGAAGTCTGTCTGTTCAGCTTCATCAACGCCGTGGCTCGTCATTTCATTGAGTATGGCATCTAAAAGCTGTTCCTCAGTCAGTTCTAACCCTTCCTCCACATCAATGGGGAAAGTGAGTATGTCGCCCAGTGACCCCACGTGGACGTTTGTTACAGAGATGCCTTTCTTCTTCCTCTTCACTGCTATCTTCCTGTTATAGCCATACTCGGGTGGGGTGGTACGCAGCTGCTGGAATAGTCCGTTAGCAGCGAATCTCTCTGCATCCACATTCGATACAAGTTCCCTTAGCGTCATCGTTGCATTTGAGTTACATTATTTCCTCCAGTTCGCCCGTTTCAGAATCTATTATAAAGCCTCTGACCGTGATATCCTTTGGCACCAGCGGATGAGTCTTGATGGTCTCCACCGTCTTGCGCACAGACTCAGAGGTGTCCTTGAATCCCTCCAGCCAGTGATCCAGGTTGATGCCACACTTGCGAATGGTGTCGAGCGTCTCGTCAGTCACGCCGCGGGCTATCATCTCGTGGTGGAAATGGTCGTAGCTCATGTGACAGGCACCGCAATGCGAGTGAGCCACCACCATAATTTCCTCCACCCCCAGCTCATATATGGCAACTATCAGGCTGCGCATGGCAGAATCAAAGGCAGATATAACCAAGCCTCCAGCATTCTTGATAATCTTCGCATCGCCGTTCTTCAGACCAAGGGCAGCAGGAAGCAGCTCTGTCAGTCTTGTGTCCATGCACGACAGCACGGCCAGTTTCTTGTCAGGGTATTTGTCAGTGATATACTTCTCGTAGCCCTTTTGTGCCACGAATGTCTTGTTGTAGCCGATAATCTGGTCAATCATACTCATAATACCTAAATTCACTTTTTCAGTTTCAGTTATTCTCATGCAAAGATACACATTATTTCTGCCACCTCCAAATTTTAAGGGGAAATATATAGACTTCTCTATATAAAAATAAGGAGTTTTGAAAAATAACCTCATAAGGTCACTAAAACGCTCTCAAGGCGCATAAACACTGGGCTGAGGATAGTGACCTATGTTTGGCGACAGGTCACTTAGAGGTCACTTGAGAGGTCACCTTAATTATTAATTAGAAATTAGGAATTAGGAATTAATTAGTGTGCAGTAATTCTTTTATAATATAGTGACCTATATAGTGACCTCTGTAGTGACCTTTAAGTGACCTCTCTCGAAAAGAGGTCACTATCGGGAAGCCGCATAAACACTGGGCTGAGAGGGGTGTAAGTGACCTATGTGAGGTTACTCACGAAAAAAACTTTTTTTTTGTGAAAAATTAGAAATCAGGAATGAGAAATTAGTAATTTTTCCTCTTTTGGTAAAAGCAATGCTTTTAGTGCTAAAAGTAATGCTTTTAGCTGCAGAAGTAATGCTTTTAGCTGCAGAAGTAATGCTTCTGCATGCAGAGGTAATTTCTTCGAAGCTTACGCAAAGGGGCTGACGCATGGAGAGTTTAATAAAGACGACCTGAACAACAAGGTTTCGCAACGGGAACGAAGACCGAGGATGGCTCGGATAGACACAAAAAAGGGAACCCTTGAGGGCTCCCTTTTGTTGTTTGTATGTGGCTGACCGTTACTGGGCGGTTGCCTGGCGGTATTCCAGCTGCTTGGTCTGGAAGTCGGCATAGGCATCGGTGTAGCGGTCGCGTGATGACTGATACTTCTCCTGTGCTGTGAGCAGGTCGGTCATCTTGGTCTGACCTACGCGATAATAATCGCGGTTTAATCGGAGATTTTCGTCAGCCTGATAGATGGCATCGTTGGCTATGAGGAGCTTCTTGTGACTGGTCTCTACCTCTGACCATGCATTGTTCATGCGGATGACGAGCTTCTGGCTGCTGTCCTGCAACTGCTCTTTGGCATCCTCATAGGCGAGCTTCTGCTTCTTGATGGCGTGTGAACCTCCCCACCATGCGCTGAGGGGAACGTTGACGCCTGCGAAGATGGTACCTGTGGTACGACTGCCATCGAAGAAGTCGTTGTAGCTGTAGCTTACGCCAACACCTACCTTTGGCAGGTTCTGACCTACCTTCATCTTATGCTGCAAGCGCTGGGTTTCCACATTCTTCTCGAGCATGCGATACTGGGTGGTAGCAGATACTGCTGTCTGGTGGTCCTTACGCAGTGCTACGGGCAGGGCTGGCACCTGTGCTGCTGGCAGTGTGGCGAGGTCGGCTGGCAGAATGACATCAATAGCCTCGTCAGCCTTGCCCACATGCTGAGCTAAGAGCTGGCATACGGTGGTGAGTCCGTTTTTTACCTCTATCTGTGAGCATTCTATCTCGCCCTTGCGCAGTTGTACCTGCAAGAGGTCGTTACGATTGACTACGCCTGCGCGTACCATGTTGTTAACATCTTTCTCCAGCTCAACGAGCATTGCGTGAACGCTGTTGAGGGTGTTGAGTTTCTCTTTGAGGGTGACAGCCTTCCAGTAATACTGCTCGGTGGTGAGCTCTACCTTATCGGCTGATGCCTCCATGCTGATTTCGCTTGCTTCCTTACCCACCTTGGCGAGTTTGTTGGCATTGATTATCAAGCCACCCATGAAGACTGGCTGAACAGCTGAGACGGAACCAAACAATCCTTTCTTAGCCATGCTCACGCTTCCTGGAAGCTGTCCTGCCAGGGGTGCAGGCAGGTCGAGGTTGAACTCGATGAGGGGCTTATTGAAGTTGGCTGCCATACCCATTGCAGAAACTGTGGGGAAATACTTGGTGAATGCCTCTTTCTGCATCTGCCCTGCCTGCTGTATGTTCTTCTTGGCAGAGTGCATGGTGTAGTTGTTCTCGTTAGCTAGCTGCTTCAGCTGGTCGAGGCTGTAAGCCTGCTGTGCTGTTGCGGTGAGGCCGCAACACACAGAACAGGCTAATATTGCAAATATCTTTTTCATGCTTAATTGTGAACTTTTAAAACGATACGCTGCGCTACGATACGCTGCGCTACGATACGTCACTTTGTGACTACGATAACTATCAATTTGGGGTAGTTTCAGCTTTCGCCTCGCTCTTTCCCATCACCTTCCAGTATGCTACAGGCATGACGGTGAGGATGAAGTACATGGTGATGAGTGTACCATAACAGATTACGGCACCCATAGGCACCCAGAGGGCACTACCGCCGAGAATCATTGGTACGACACCCATAGAGGCTGCTGCTGATGTGAGGAAGATAGGACGCATACGACGCTCGGCTGCCACGTGAATGGCTTCCTTGAGCGGCAGTTGCTCCAGTTCCTGTACCTCAGCGGCATAGTCGAAGAGTATGACACCATTACGCACCAGAATACCCATGAGCGATACGAAGCCCAAGACACTGGTGACAGAGAATTCTACACCCTGTATGAGTAGACCTATTGCCATACCGAATACGCAGAGGGCGAGGCATACCATGATGAGCACAGACTCGCTGACGCTCTTGAAGTGCCATAGCAGCACGAAGAATATGATCATGATAGACATGACGAGGGCAGACACAATGCGCGGTCCTGTCTCGTTGTCGTCCTCATACTGTCCGCCATATTCTATCTGCATGCCTTCAGGCAGTTTCAGGTCTTTGAACTGCTCCATGAGGTTACGTGTTTCGGTGCCCTCGTTATATCCGCGCGCCAGCTCAGCCATTATGGTTACGGTGCGCAGACCGTTGCGGTGGCATATCTGGCCATACTGCCATGAGGGTACTATCTCGGCAAACTGTCGCAGGGGCACGCTTGGCAAAGTCTGTCTTGAGTTGATGAGGTCGATGGCTGCATCAGCGCTGGATGGTATGGCTGCTGCAACGCCGATAGGGATGAGCTCGTCCATGATATCCTGCTGGGTAGCCTGGTCGGCATCCTCGGTCTTCATCTTCACATTGACGTCGTAGTCGCCCTCCCATGCTGTGCTGACGGTTATGCCGTCGCCATAGCGGAATGCCATCTGGAGCTCAACGCTCTGGTTGGTGATGGCAAGTCGGCTTGCCTTGTCGTCGTCAATCTTGATGCGTGTGGTAGATAGTGGTTCCAGCATATTGCTGCGTACGAGCAGCAACTGAGGCATCTGACGCATTACCTTGACGA
>JAEEVS010000032.1:0-2855 GCA_016290975.1 Prevotella sp.
AGATAGTACAAATCGAGTAAAATGCAAAATAAATCTAGATTTATTTTCATTTTCGAGATGCAGCCTATGTTCTCCATAAGGAGAAAGATAGTGTAAAATTTCGATTTAGCGAAGGAAAAAATAAAAAAGTTCCATTTTTATTTTGTTCTTTGCTCACTTATTCGTAACTTTGTCCCCGATTTGTGGCCTAGCCACAGGTCAAAAACACAGGGATTACGTGCTCGGAGCCTTTGTACAAAGGGCTTTCGGGCAGTAAGAGGCAGAGGCCTCATTGCCCTTTTGGCGGAAAAAAGAAGAGAAGCAAGTGCTTCGTCTTGTTCTTAGAAATCTGGTAAATTTCAAACGATACACAAGATGGAACATAGTGACTTCTCCTATGCGATAGCGTAGGATGGTTGTATCACTATATCTTTGTATCAAGGTTTACCAGAGCCTCTAAGAAGAGATGTAGGATGTGCGACGATTCTACGTTTTTTGTGTATATGTACGATTATGAGGTCAGTGCATGATTCATGGTCAATGGTCCATGTTCAATGGTCAATAAAATAAGGTACGCGCGAGAGACGCTTCCCCAAAGAACTTCAACTGTGGAACGGAATTGTGGGCCGGTTGCAACCTTTCTCTTGTCGCTGTGTCCCAGGTTTCATTCATAGATTAACACAACGCCGGCGCGTAGCGCTGCCCAGTGTAGCCCGTGAGGGCCTCCCACTGGGCACCGCCGTGCCAAAAGAGAACAAACAAATAACATTTAACATATAACAATTAACTTTATTAAACTACAAACAGTTATGAAAAAACAGCATTTACTAAAAACAATGCTCCTGCTATGCGCCCTCGTAGTAGGAAGTAATTCTTTGTGGGCTAAAACATATCAACATGTTTTTAATGCTAAACCAAGTACAGGAAGCGGCGTAACCCTTTCAGCTGTTAACTGGGATATTAGTGCTACAAATCTTGGAAACTACAATAGTTCCAACTATGCTGGTGTACAAATTGGAACGAGTTCTAAGACTGGTAGTATAACCTTAACTTCTAGTTCAAACTGGGGTGAGCAAAACACCACATATGATTATTACCAATATGTAAAAGTTACAGAAGTGCGTATTTGGTTAAATACTGGCGGAGAAACTGTCACGCCATCAGTTACTATTGGTGGTAAGGCTGCTACATCAGACGGAGCAACTGTTACTAAGAACTCTTCAGCAGGAAGTGATTGGACTAAAACCACGAAAGTCACATTTACGCCAGCTGTAGATGGAAATACAGGAATAGTTGTCGTGAATGTCTCGTCAACAAAAGCAGGTTATGTCTGTGCTCTTGAAATTGACTGTGAAAAAGTAGATAAGGCAGACCCTACTGCTTCTTTTGAGGATGCGAGCATGAATGTTGGCCAGCGTTTAAATGTTAGTACTCTTTGGGATAGCAATAGTCCTGGCGCTGTTACCTATTCTATTAAGACAGGAGGTAGCTATGCTTCAATAGATGGAACAACATTGACTGCTACAGCAACTGGTACTGTAACGTTACAGGCTGTACAGGAAGCCACAGCTGCATATAACTCAATTACAAAAACTGCTGATATAACCATCAGTGCTGCAAAGACTTTGAGTAGCATTGCTATTACGACAGCTCCAACTAAAACCTCTTATCAGGAATTTGAAAAATTTGATCCTACAGGAATGGTTGTAACTGCCACCTATTCTGATGCCACCACACGTAACGTATCAGAGTTTAGCACTTATACCCCGTCTGGTTCTTTAGGTGTTAGTGATACCAACATCTCGGTATCCTATACAGAAAATGCTACGACAAAAACTTCATCACAAGCTATTACGGTAGCTGCTGCCACTGCTTATGCAACGCTTCCTGTGTCTTTTGACGGTAAGAAAGCTGATTTACCGACAGGATTTACACAAACAGGCTTGGGCTCTGATTATAGCAGCAAACCCTACTTGAAGTTTGACCATACAGGAGATAACCTTATATTAAAGATTAAGCACGTTCCCAATGAATTAAACTTTGATGTTCAAGGAATGACTTTCTCAGGAGGTACATTCACTTTGCAGGTCTCTGATGATGGAACAACCTATACTGACCATGCAAGTTATACGTCTTTAGGCGATAAAGCCACAAAGACAATTACAGATCTTCCTGCTACTACGCATTACATTAAATGGATTTACACAGAGAAATCATCTGGTAATGTTGCTCTCGGAAACATTCAACTTTCTGGTTTCTCGAAAAACGTTACAGTCTCTGCCGCAAACTACGCCACGTTCAGTGACAATGTTGATCGCGATTTCACAGGCAGTGGCATTAAGGTTTTCTCTGCTAAGTCCAATGGCTCTTCGGTTGTATTGACAGAGATTGAGGATGGCATTGTTCCTGCTAATGTGGGTGTCGTGCTGTATAAGGATGGTGGTATTGCCGATAAGCCAATCTATAAAATCAATACCAACAAGACCACTTTGGCTGACAATGAAATGGTAGCCAACGTATCGGAAGGAACTGTTTACAAGGCTGGCGCAGATAGCAAGACTAACTACATCCTCTCTAATGAGGCTGCAGGTGTTGCTTTCTATGTTGCTGCAGTAGGTGGTGCAACATTGGCAGCAAATCGTGCTTATCTGAGCACTTCAAACAATCCTGGAGGGGGTGCTAATTTCTTGGGCTTCGATACTGAAACTACTGGAATCAGCGGAGTGGCAGCACAAAAGGCTAGTTCCAATGGTGTATATTATAACCTCGCAGGTCAGAAGGTTCAGAATCCGACTAAGGGCCTGTATATCGTGAATGGTAAGAAGGTAATCATTAAGTAATCTATGGAGGACATAACAATGAAGAAAACATATATC